>NZ_UCNJ01000012.1:0-300000 GCF_900473965.1 Synechococcus sp. UW179A
TCAGGGCAACGATGATCACCTTGGTGAGCTTCTGTTTCAGCCCATCGAGGTCTTGTCAACGCTGGGGGTGGTGCTCACCACACCACTGAACGTGTGAGCGGATATGGACAACCCTTTGGGATTAAACCTCCGGAGCATTTGAGAGGTCCTAGAGGTCCACAAGGTCCTCTAGGTGAAAAAGGTCCAAGAGGTGAATCACCAAAAGGTCCTCAAGGTCCTGAAGGTAAAAAAGGTCCTACAGGTGCCATAGGTGAAACCGGCGTGCCCGGTCCTGATATTGATATGGAACCTGCACTAAAAGACAAACTCAAATCTCTGAAGGCACTTTTAGAGCGTCTTGAACAGATTCACTCAAGTAAGTGAGTTCAATAGGAGCACTCCCACATCAAACTTTTTTGGTGTGGGAGTGCTCCCTTCTTAAACAGTTACAGGTAGACACCTGCTTAACTTACTTTGCATCTGCAATTCTATTCACAGTTCAAATCCAAAAGTGTAAATACTCTTGCTAAGCGTTCTTTCCCCAAGGGAACATTAGCGTCGTAATCTTTCTCAAGTGTTTCTAGCATTTTAAAATATAATTCTTTGGCAATACACTTGTCTATTGCTCCATCGTTCCCAGGAAGACAGATATTATTTGCTACAGCAGCAATATTTTGACTTTTTATCTCCACTTCACTGCAAGCAGTTGCTGGGGTCGCAAATAAGAGGCTTAGAAGAAGGACTAGTTTTTCATTAGTTCATTGTATCCCGCATCTTTTGCATCAGCAATTAATAATCTTTTTCATAGCGAAAGTGTTTGACAACCTTTTGGTTAGACCTTACTAACTCTCCATTGCCCATTATTCCTTTCTGCCTCATCTCTTCTGTATAACCAATATACTCCTTTTTATCTTCGTCTGGACTGCATCCTGCAAATAGCATTAACTTACCTTTGTCTTCTTTATCCCTTTTTGCTTCTAGTTGCTCTACTTCTTTTTCAAAGTCTTCAAGTTTGAAACCTTCTTTTAAATCAACAGTAACCCCCTTATCGGATTTGCTTACATTAAAGTATTTGTCTTCAAGTGCATAATATTGCTCATCGATGTCTTTTGATTGAGGCCTGATTGATCTGGTGGTCTCAGCCCATTTAATACAAGCATCATTGGCTTCTTGTTTTGTCTTGTATCTACATCCAACTAAAACAAGTATTAGCAGAAGAGGCGCTAGGCGACTCATGGCTTCATCATTCAAAAAATTCTATCTTAGGATAACAGCAAAAAGCCTTTGATGTTTTCGTCTATTTGACACATCAAGCTTAACCGTTTCTAAGCGGGTTATCTATGTACTTCACGGATAAATGCTGTGCCGAGATAAAACTATTAATGTGAATAGCAGTAATGAAAAAATCTAGGCGATATCATCATGACACTTGGAAGCTAAATAGATTTGCTCTAATACCCTCTGAGAGGGCTTCGTAAGCGTATCTGGCAGGCTTTAAGTATCTATTAGCTGTCATCCATTCATCTAGGTATGTGACACCTTCTAGAGCCTTAATTGTTCGTTTCAGAAGGTTTGGCTAAGATAAAATATCTGCAATAATCCAAATGTCAGAAGAGCAGCTCAAAGCCTTCCTTGAAAAAGTCAAGGGCGACACAAACCTTCAGGATAAGCTCAAAGCTGCAGCAAATGCCGATGCAGTGGTAGCAATTGCTAAAGAATCGGGATTTGTGATTTCGACGGATGAATTGAAGAAAGCCGAAGCAGAGATTTCCGACAAGGAACTTGAAAAAGCAGCTGGCGGCGATTGCATTTTAACCCACAAAATTATTGAAGATTATACAAATTTATCCTGCTGGATAATCTGTTAATGGCGACCTTTTGATGCGACGGGTCCAACAGGAGTGTGTAATCACTGCGCTACAGATAATGAAAACATCAGCCTCTAGTGCCTGGCACCATTGAGCGCAGTAAGCATAAGCCAAAGACACTGCAGCAGACCGTTGCTATGACTGCTGGACAGGCCTCATACCCATGTCAGAAGAGCAACTCAAGGCATTTCTCTCCAAAGCCAAAGGCGATTCCAGTCTTCAGGAGAAACTAAAAGCAGCTAAGTCACCTGAAGATGTTGTAGGTATTGCTAAAGAACATGGTCATGAATTTACTGCTGATAAGATTAACCAGCTCAGTGAAGAGGAGCTAGAAAGTGTGGCTGGTGGTGCAAATATTTGCACTGGTTGCCAAATTGCAACAACTTGCATAGATGATAGCCAGATGCTTAAATATACTAATTCTGGCTGAGGAGCATTGGTCTTCAAAATGACAGAAATCTCTGCATTCAAATATGCGGATTTTATTGATTTAGAAAACTCATAAATTGCCTCCAGTATCTAATGCGATTGTGCGCAGTTTTGGAAATAATGCCCAAACTAAATCGCAGTCTTACTTGCTAAATTTTGGCATAATTTCCTGATGCCTATTATCGTATGTGGAAGGAGGCAAATTCCTCCAGGGCATGGGTGCGATCCTCTGTAAGTACCTGCACGCCAGGACATAAGGCAAGGTATTTAGATCACCAAGTGCCATTTCGGCAGCTTTCCGAAAGGATGCAGATGACCACACCTACTGCGAATACTTGCATCTGCTAATACTATTGATGATGGTCATTGCTATTTAGATATGTAATCTAATGGTTCGACACAGTCGTGCCGCTGAACAGGCAGTGCCAGCACATAACACCACTATGTTGCACACTGGCTCTACAATCGCCCGTAACAGGCCTAAGGCATGTTACGGGCAGGGATTTTCTCCTAAGCACTGCCTTCCGCTTGATACAGGTGCATACAGATGCCATTCGTATCGATATAACTGGGATCTCAGGCGCTCAGCTGCTAGGTGCATGCCAGCCATTCACTGCTACCCATTCAAACAGTGCTTGTTATCGCTGTGTTGGACATGGTTCCTGCAGTTTCTAGTGAATTGAACTGTTGACTGGCTAATAGATAGCGACACAATGACTGGTGCTATGTATAAACAATAGGCACTATCCATGGTGTGCAAATTTTAAGAGTATCGGCTAGAATTAAAGGTTGATTATCTTTCATCAGTTTTGTATTTATTTCCTTTCTTTAGTGGACATGAAAGAAGAGGAGAGATTTGCTCTTGCCCTCCTCTTTCTTTATGCCCTATTCTTATCATTCTCCAAAGCAATCAATCAGGACCAGGAGTATCTCGTTAATCAGGACCACCAGGGTCCCATGGTGGTGGTGGTGGCATCCCTTCTAGTCCAGAACCTCCTCCAGATATTCCCTCTAGGTCTTCCTCACTCAACTCTTGCTTGAGTTCAGGTGACTCCTTCTCTTTCTTGTCGTCCTTGATGTTCTTGGGGTCTTCCATGGTGTTGCTACAGGCCTTGTATTAGTGATAGCAACGCTGTTGGCTGCTGGCATGCCAACCACAGGTTGTGACTATTTGATAGCTGAGGTGATAGGCAATGCCTGAAAGGTGTAGTTGGTATTTACCGATTTGTTCACTAGCTGTTCTCAATACCAACTGCTTTTTGCGATACCAACAGCAGAAGTTCATACCAGCGCCTTACCAGCTGCAAAGCACCGTTGAGAGTCACTGCTACTACTCAGACCATGTGACAGCCAGGGGATTCGCAAGATTTGCAGCCTGTCTCTGCGGTAATGCTTGATCTGCCCTGTGATCCTCGGCATCGCGTAGCTGCTGATGCGGTGGCCGCGACCGGCCTCAAAACGTTCAAGAGCGCGAATCAGCCCATAGCGGCCTTCTTGCACCAGATCGTCCTGTTCGCCAGATCCGTTGTGCAGCAGACGGTTGGCACCGAGATGGGCCAGTCCCAGGTGCATCAGCACAGCGTCATTCCGTTGCAGGATGTGGGCAGGGATTGGGCGGCGGCGTTCATGACGTCGTTGTCGTTCAAGCCGTCGTTGAATGGCCGCTGGTGGTGTGCTGGTGGTCATGATTGACATCAAGCAGGAACCCCTTCACGGTCTGCTGAGTCCTGGTTGGCTCACCTCCCTCCTGCGGATGAAAGGATTCGTCCTTGGGGGGGATGAATGGGCATTGCATCAGTGCTTGCCGGTGCGCCCGATCAAGTAGGAGCTGAACGCCAACATGAGCACACCTGCGCAGTACTGAATCAGTTCGGTGATCGAGGTCACCTCAAAGCTCACCATCACCTTGAACGCCGTCACGATCAGGGCAACGATGATCACCTTGGTGAGCTTCTGTTTCAGCCCATCGAGGTCTTGGATGTTGAGCAGGTTGCGTCTTGAAGTCGATGCATCGTTCTGTCGCGGGTCGATGTCGGAGATCACCAGCTCGTAGATGCCGTAGCCGAAAATCAGCAGGGCGATGCCGATCAGGTAGTAGTCGATGCCTCCCACCACCTTTCCGATCAGCAGAGTGCTGTTGTCATGGGTGAAGTCACCTCGAAAGACTTTCTGGAGAACGCTGATCTCTGCATAGGTCCCGATCACAAAACAGCTGATGCTCCCCAGCAGGCTCATCAGAACGGGAATCAGCGTGACCAGTCGGAATTTCCAGATCAGCCCTTCAAACCTGCGTTCCAGTCGGTTCGATCGGTTCATGCTCGGCTTGTTCATGGGGGGCTTGGTCTGGAATCGGGCAGCTGTGGAGGGATGACTTAAGCGAGGGTCTCCGATCTGGGAGGTCTGGTTGGAGGTGGCGGGCCCAGAAGCGCTGGTATGGAGAGTCCCACAAGGGCTGAGCTCACAGCCAGAAAAACAGCCAAGGGAAGGGGCTTGATCAGTGGCTGCCGTTCCATCACGGTTCCGCAACGGGAGCAAACAGGCAGGGCCCCTTTTGGCGGGTGCAGAACGACCGCTGGACCACAACAGCAATCAGGGCAGCGGAATCGAGGCATGGCCGAAGAGCGCGTCGTGATGCACGCAGTGGCGAACAGTGAATTGCGACAATCATGCGTTGCCGTCAGTGGTCCTGCCATGCCCCTCAGCTCCCTGGTGCGCCTGCTGCAGTGCTCAGCGCTGACCAGTGAGCTCGGCGAACGCATCGATCGGCCCGATCGGCTCTTGCTCCGCGGAGGCGGCCGGGGAGCAAGGGCTCTTGTGGCTAGTGCCCTGGCGCGGCAACAGGACCGGCCTCTGCTAGTGGTCGTGCCGACCCTCGAGGAAGCGGGTCGTTGGACGGCTCTTCTGGAGCTGATGGGTTGGCGCAGTGCCCAGCTCTATCCCACCAGTGAAGGTTCGCCTTATGAACCGTTTGATCCCACCAGTGAAATCACCTGGGGGCAGTTGCAGGTGCTCAGTGAGTTGCAGCTCGATCAACAGAGCCGTGATCTGGCGATTGTGGCCACTGAGCGTTGCCTGCAGCCACATCTGCCTCCGCCGCAGGCTTTGTCTGATCGATGCCGAACCCTGCGTAAGGGTGAGAGCGTCGACCTTGAAGCCTTGGCCATCAGCCTGGCCCAGCTGGGTTATGAACGGGTTTCAACCATCGACCAGGAAGGCACCTGGAGCCGCCGTGGCGACATCGTTGATGTGTTTCCTGTCAGCAGTGAGCTGCCAGTGCGTCTGGAGTTCTTCGGTGATGAGCTCGACAAGCTGCGTGAATTCGATCCCGCCAGCCAGCGTTCCCTCGATCCAATCGAGAGTCTGCGACTGACGCCGACTGGATTCAGTCCCTTGATCGCTGAACAGCTGCGCGATGCCATGCCCGATGGTTTGGATCTGCTTCTGAGTGAGGAATGTCTGTCTGAACTCCTGGATGGGGGCACACCCGAAGGCATGCGCCGCCTGCTTGGTCTGGCTTGGCAGCAGCCCGCTTCCTTGCTCGATTACCTCCCGGATGGCTGTTGTGTGGCGATCGATGAGCGACGCCATGGCCGCTCCCATGGAGACCAGTGGCTCGACCATGCCAAGGAGCATCACGACGAACTGGCGTTGCCGTTGCCGATCCTGCATCGCGACATCGAGGAGGCGATGGGGCTGGCAGAAGCGTTTCCTGGCTTTGATCTGGCTGAGTTGCAGGAAAGTGATTCCCATCCCAACGCCTTTGATCTCAACAGTCGTCCTGTGCCGGCCTATCCCAATCAGTTCGGAAAGCTTGGTGAACTGATCAAAAGCTATGGGAAGGAGAAACAGGCGGTCTGGCTGCTGTCTGCCCAGCCGAGCCGAGCCGTTGCTCTGCTCGAAGAGCATGACTGCATCAGTCGCTTCGTTCCCAATTCTGCGGATGCGCCCGCGATCGAGCGTTTGATCGAGCAAGGAACACCTGTGGCTCTGAAGACCCGTGGCACCGCTGATCTCGAGGGGCTGCAGCTTCCTGCCTGGCGGGTTGTTCTCATCACGGATCGCGAGTTTTTCGGCCAGCAGACGCTCACGAGCACTGGCTATGTGCGCCGCCGCCGCAAGGCGGCCAGTCGCACGGTGGATCCCAACAAGATGCAGCCCGGGGATTTCGTGGTGCATCGCAATCACGGCATCGGTCGCTTCCAGAAGCTGGAGAAGCTGGCGATTAGCGGCGAGGTGCGTGATTACCTGGTGGTGCAGTACGCCGACGGCATCCTGCGTGTGGCGGCAGACCAGCTGGGCAGCCTCGGCCGTTATCGCGCCAACAGTGATGCTCCACCCCAGCTCAGCAAGATGGGTGGATCGGCTTGGGTGAAGGCCAAGGAGCGTGCTGGCAAGGCCTTGCGCAAGGTGGCGCTCGACCTGGTGAAGCTGTACGCCGAGCGACATCAGGCGCCAGGCTTCGCGTTTCCTGTTGACGGCCCCTGGCAAAACGAGCTGGAGGAGTCATTCCCCTATGAACCGACCCCAGATCAGCTCAAGGCCACAGCGGATGTGAAGCGGGATATGGAGAAGTCGCAACCAATGGATCGGCTGGTATGCGGCGACGTGGGCTTTGGTAAAACCGAGGTGGCGATCCGGGCCATTTTCAAGGCAATCACGGCCGGCAAGCAGGTGGCGATGTTGGCTCCCACAACAGTGCTTGCGCAGCAGCACTGGCGAACGCTTTCCGAGCGTTTCGCGCCCTACCCCATCAAGGTGGCTCTTCTGAATCGCTTCCGAACCACCAGCGAGCGCAAATCGATCCTTGAAGGTCTCAAGCAAGGAACCATCGATGCTGTTGTTGGAACGCATCAGCTGTTGAGCAAGAGCACGGTGTTCGACAAGCTCGGCCTGCTGGTGGTGGATGAGGAACAGCGCTTCGGTGTCAACCAGAAAGAAAAGATCAAAGCACTGCGCAAGGACGTTGACGTGCTGACACTTTCAGCGACACCGATTCCGCGCACGCTTTACATGAGCTTGTCAGGAGTGCGGGAGATGAGCCTGATCACCACGCCTCCCCCACTGCGCCGTCCGATTAAGACCCATCTGGCCTCCCTTGATGAAGAGGCGGTTCGCAGTGCCATCCGTCAGGAGCTCGATCGCGGTGGGCAGGTGTTTTATGTGGTTCCGAGGGTCGAAGGGATTGAAGACGTGGCTGGTCAGCTGCGTCAGATGCTTCCCGGCCTGCGTCTGCTCGTGGCGCACGGTCAGATGGCCGAGGGTGAGCTGGAGAGCGCCATGGTGGCATTCAACGGCGGAGAAGCTGATGTGATGCTTTGCACCACGATTGTGGAAAGCGGACTCGATATCCCCCGCGTCAACACAATTTTGATCGAAGATGCCCATCGATTCGGTCTGGCGCAGCTTTATCAGCTGCGGGGACGTGTCGGTCGCAGTGGCGTGCAGGCTCATGCTTGGTTGTTTTATCCAGGCAACGCCTCCCTCAGTGAGGCGGCACGGCAGCGACTGAGGGCCATTCAGGAATTTGCCCAGCTGGGCAGTGGTTATCAGCTGGCGATGCGGGATATGGAGATTCGCGGGGTTGGAAACCTGCTGGGAGTCCAGCAGAGCGGGCAGATGGAAGCCATTGGTTTTGATCTCTACATGGAGATGCTCCAGGAATCCCTGGCCGAGATCCAGGGGCAGGACATCCCAGCGGTCGACGACACCCAGGTGGATCTACAGGTCACTGCGTTCATTCCCGCCGACTGGATCACTGATGCCGACGAGAAGATGGCGGCCTATCGATCGGCAGCAGAGTGTGTCACCAGCGAGTCTCTGGTTGAACTTGCCGCGATCTGGGCCGATCGCTACGGCGCTCTGCCCGGTCCGGTTCAGTCGCTGCTGCTGCTGATGGATCTGAAGCTTCTGGCCAAACGCTGCGGTTTTTCACGCATCCGTCCAGAGAAGCCGAACATTGCCTTGGAAACACCGATGGAAGAGCCGGCTTTCCGCTTGTTGCGCCAGGGTTTGCCGCAGCATCTCCATGGTCGGCTTGTGTATCAGCCTGGCTCTGGTGCAACGGCCAAGGTGATGGCCAGAGGTCTCGGCGTGTTGCCGATGGAGAAGCAGCTTGATGAAATCAAGAGCTGGCTTGAGCAGATGGCAGCTCAGATTCCTGATGCCGATGGACTCACCGCCGACGAGCGTGACAAGCAGCAAACTGAGCGTAATCAGGCCGTTCTCAGCGTTTAACGCTTGGCCCTGATCGCGCTCGACGGGCCAAAATGAGAAAGTTCCTACACAATGCGCAATTCTTCGTTACACTACGCCGAGATAATCAGACCTCGTGGGCGAATTCATCGATCCGATCAGCACAGTGGGTCCAATGGGTCTCTTTTCAAGCCTGATTGGTGCTGCCGCTCTTGGCGTCTACGCCCTCTGGCAAGACGATTCAAAGAACAACGATGACGATGATTCCACGCCTGGTGGTGGCTTGATGCAGCCAGTGGCTTGACCTGCTTTACACCCTTCAAATTGTTCTCAGTCACATTCCCTCATAACCATCACCCATTTGGGTGATGGTTTTTTTGTATCCCCATAAGAGCTTGGAACAGTCCCACGCTGTTCAGGGCATTTGAACCGACCTTTACTTCGATGTTGGTGGTGTTGGCTTCCAGTGGTCTGCCTGCCCTTTCTTCTTGCCATTCCTGCGCAGGCGGCGTCCTGGGAGGCCATCGATGTGTTGCGCAACAAGCTCACGCGGGCTGGCGTGCGCGTGGTTCAGAAAGACTGCTCTCAACGTGGGCTTCAGGGCCTGTATCACCCAAGCAGCGACACCCTTGTGGTCTGTCGGGCGCACAAGTCCCCAGCCCAGGTCTGGGACACCCTTGCCCATGAGGCGACCCATCGTATGCAGCGCTGCGCGGGAGGCCCTATTTCGGATCAGAAACACCATCGCGCCATGTATTCAGCGCTTGCGCGCAGTCATCCGGCCGAAGTGCGTTCGATCCGTGTGTATCCCCGTCAGCAGCAGTTAGCTGAACTAGAAGCCAGGTACACCGCCAAACTCCCTCCCCGCGATGTTCTGCAGCTGTTCGATCGCTATTGCGGAACTCAGGTCCGCGTCTGAACGACGCAGACACCACTTTTTTCACACACATCCACAGGGATCAATCATGAATTCATTACTGATGCAGCTGGCGCTGGCTGCGCTCGGTCAGTTCGGTGGCAATGGCCCCGTGCCGATGGGCGGTTTGTCCACCGGCGGTTTTCCCATGGGTGCTGTGCCGATGGGGGGGCTTCCCATCGGAGGCTTTCCTGCCGGCGGGGGACGTCCCGTTATGACCGTATCCAGGCCAATGCCCCGTTACCCCACGGCACCGATGCCAGGGCGAACCTCATCGCTTCAACTCGCTTCACTGGCCACAGCCACCTGTCTGCTGCGAGAGCGGCAGTTGAGCCGTGCGCAGGCTGTTGAGCTTCTTGACCGTCAGGGGCAGGTCTGGGGATGGGAACCGCGATGGGGACAACGGATTCAGCTCGCTGCAGTGGATGGTGCCATCAACGCTGCCGGAGGCTGCAGAAGCATGGTGCGTAGGATCAAGGACAGTCCAGTGTCCATGCCGCCGATGGCGACAGCTCCGGTGAATCAACGCCCGGTGCGCAGCGGCAGTCGCAGTGAACGGGAGGGGTTCGGGTTGTACCCCTACCGCTGAAGCGCGGAGTGGAGGTTTGCGGATCCCGGTTGATAGGCCTGACCGCGCCCCGGTGAGCGCAGGGCTTTGATCAAGGTGGTTTCGGCAGCTCGGTACTGACTGTCTTTGCCAGTGCCAAGCTGCTCGACGGTTAGCGATTGGATCTCTTGATCGCTCAGTTTTACGTCCACATCCGGGCGAATGCCGTTTTTGTGGATATCGGTGCCTTTGGGCGTGAGGTACTTGGCAATGGTGACCGTCAACCCGGATCCATCCGAGAGGCCGCGGACAGACTGGACCAACCCCTTCCCAAAGGTTTTCTGACCCACCAGAACGGCTCGCTTGTTGTCTTGGAGTGCGCCAGAGAGAATCTCGCTGGCACTGGCTGAACCTTCATTCACCAGCACCACAACAGGACTGTTGGTCAGTGCACTGCCAGTGGCACGTCGGACATCCTGGATGCCGTCTCTTGTTTTGGTGCTGACGATGGTGCCTTCATCTAGCCATTGCCGTGCAATGTCGATGCTGGCTTCCAGCAGCCCACCAGGATTACTGCGCAGATCAAGCACATAGCCTTAAGCACCTTCAGCCTCGAGTTCGCGGATCGCCGCCCGCATTTCTCTTGAGGCATTGGCATTGAACTGCTTCAGTCGGATGTAAACGATCTTTTGGCCGTTCTTGGTTGTGTTCAGTCGACTGTCAACAGCCTTCTGTATTCCAATTGTGCTTCCTTTTGTCTATCTCTCGGAGTGAATGTCGGATGCCTGACTCAAATCTCGGGATGACTGCAGAGGTAATGAGATCGAGCTACGTTAGAAAAAAGTATGTTGACAATGCCAACAAACCTTTGTGATGGTTGTCATGGTGGATGTTGCCGACACTACATCCTTCTAGTGACAGCATTTGACATTATTAGGATTGCTGATGCGCTGGGATTAAGAGAGGTCGATATATGTTCCTTTATCCCTATTAAGGATCAGGACCACTCGCAAGGCGTAATCCTCAAAGAAAATTCTAAACAATTTCCATTCAGCCTACTAACGTTGAAAAAAATAGACAGTGAGGTTATTAAAGGGTCAACGCGCTGTCTTTTTCTTGTTGAAGGTCGCCGCAAGCAACCTTTAAATGGACATGAAACCAATGACCATCCAGGCCAGAACTACTTTGGTAAATGTGGAATCTATCCATTACGACCATTGATGTGCCAAACGTACCCTTATGCGATGGCTAATGATAACGACATGTCATTGATTTCACGCAGCATCAGTGAAGAGAGAATCCTAAAGAATGGATATGAATTATGTCCGTCAACTATGAACTGGCCGTGGGGAGAACAAAACAGCTTCTCTGATGTTGATAGAATTTCTAGCCAACTTGCTCGTGAACAATTTGAACTAAATACATATAAAAGGTTTGTTAAAGTTTGGAACAATAGTGTTAACCTTCATAGTCAAAATGAGTTTTTTAAATTCATGAGAATTGAATGGTCCAACCTGATTAAACGCGGAGCTTGTGAAAATTTTAACGCAAATAATGTTGGAATATTGACGGGTTCTGATGCCATCAGGCAAAATAACAAAGTGCTTAGTCGACTCGATCAAGCTATTAAAAAGAAAAAACTAAATCAATAAGAAGATAAGAGATAGAAAGTAATTAATTGATTGATTGACGCCAACTATAAGATTCTGGTTTAACGATTATGCTAAAGTATTTTTACTGCTATTTGGAGAATGCTTGTATAAGTTGAAATAAAATTTAGATTATTTTTCAATGAGTTTGAACTTAAAGCTTGTAAATCTGATGTGATAAGCCAACAACTCTTGCGAAAATAAAGGCTTTCTAAACATATTTCAAAGTACTGTGCATTGATCATTTTCCAGTTCGTGATAAGGAATGATCAGGCGCACCATTGGTTCTCTGCGTTCCAACTACCCCTACTCAACCCCTTGATCTGGATTAGCCGGTATTTTTGTTGCAATCGGTCTAGCTGGCCCACCGACCTGTGAATGACCGATCCCCTTTCTTATGCGTGCTTTTGCTGCTATTGTATCCGGCGAAAATAGTCCACCTGCGACAGATTCTAATTCATCTAGGTCCATATCCTCAGGAACAGTTGGAATGGGTAAAATAATGGATCCCGCAGGTTCTTCAACAATTTTGAAATCGATATCTTTTAAATCTGATTCATCAAGATCAGTAAGACGAGCAAGAATAAATGATTTTGGATCTTTGATCAATTCTTCCTTTAGACTCGGATCTTCATAAATGCATGATGCAACATGTTCACGCAATGAAGAAAGAATAGAGAGATCTTCTTGAACAGTCATGGTGCAATAGGAAGCTTTTGACTGAAAAGACCAAAGTGGAGTCGGATCACATAATACATTAATATGTTATTCAGATTTCTTTTATTCAGGACGAGTGTTTTGTGGGTTTTTTGTGTTTTTTGGACGTGCAAGGTCCCGCATGCCATCGTCGTTTAAAGCATTGATCGCAACCCCTGCGGCTACTGCGCCAGCTGCTGGAGCTGCTGCTTTGGAAACTGCTGTGATTCCGGCTGCTATTGCCTTGGCAGTAAAGATGAATCCACCTGCGACAGACTCTAATTCATCTAGATCCATATCCTCAGGAACAGTTGGAATGGGTAAAATGATGGATCCCGAAGGTTCGTCAACAACTTTGAAATCGATATCTTTCAAATCTGATTCATCAAGATCAGTAAGACGAGCAAGAATAAATGATTTTGGATCTTTAATCAATTCTTCCTTTAGACTTGGATCTTCACAAATGCATGATGAAACATATTCACGCAATGAAGAAAGCATAGCGAGTTCTTCTTGTACAGTCATGTCGCAGTAAAAATACTGCTTTAAGCTAACGCCGCGGAAAAGAGTGAATTGTATTAACCAATACTTTCAATGGATTCTGAGTGATATTTGCGTTAGAGCAAATAAACAAAAATAAATTATTAAATTCTTTCCGTTATTGGCAACGTTGTTGCTAAGAACAATTTTATGAGTTGTTGATCATGCGCGCAAACTTCTGGAAAAAAATCAGAATTTTGGTCATCAATATGATATTCAGATTTCTTTTCTAAGACGTTAAATTTTTTGATTATTCGTTGTTGCGTGCATCCCTAATTGCATCATTGGCTTGCCCGGCTGCAACCCCTGAGGCAGTTCCAATCGCTACCGTGCCAGCTGGTGTTTTTGCTGCTGCAGTTGCTGCTTTGGAAGCTGCTTTGATTCCGGCTGTTATTGCCTTGGCAGTAAAGATGAATCCACCTGCAACAGACTCTAATTCATCTAGATCCATATCCTCAGGAACAGTTGGAATGGGTAAAATGATGGATCCCGAAGGTTCGTCAACAACTTTGAAATCGATATCTTTCAAATCTGATTCATCAAGATCAGTAAGACGAGCAAGAATAAATGATTTTGGATCTTTAATCAATTCTTCCTTTAGACTTGGATCTTCACAAATGCATGATGAAACATATTCACGCAATGAAGAAAGCATAGCGAGTTCTTCTTGTACAGTCATGTCGCAGTAAAAATTCTGTTTCAAGTTAACTACGCAGAAAAGAGTGAATTGTATCAACCAATACTTTTAATGGATTCTGAGTGTTGTTTGCGTTAAAGCAAACAAACAAAAATAAATTCTTAAATTCTTTCCGTTATTGGCAACGTTGTTGCTAAAAACAATTTCATGAGTTGTTGATCATGCGCGCAAACTTCTGGAAAAAAAATCAGAATTTTGGTCATCAATCGGCAGTTGTTATCGATATTCCAATCAAACTTACCCTTTTTGTTCTCACATTTTTAGGTGCTTGGACTGCATTATGGGCAGTCTTTAGCAAAATACCGATCAATGTAACTGCTGCTGGAATTTTAGTTCCATCAGAAGGTCTTATGGAAATCAAAGCACCCGGTAACGGGATGGTTCTTTTTCCATTTGAGAGTCGCAAAAATCCTTCAAATCAAGAACCTACACGCCCTTTAGACCGTACTGAGCTGATTCCTCCTGCCTGGAGCAAAGAGGCCTACGACTTCCAATGGGGTGTGTCGACAACCGAGCGTTCAACACTGAAAGCAATCCAATTGGCACGATCAATCGTTAATACGATTAATACTGCGACTTGGGCCAGAATCGATAGTAGTAGTCGTGGAGTGAATCTTCAACTTGAATATGGCGGAGATATAGAAGTCGAAAAATATGATCTTGTAGCACTTATCGACAATGCAGCTGTCAGAAATAATCTGATAACTTCTTATGATGAATACATCAAGTCTCAGTCTGTTTTTAAAGACAATCAAGTGATTCTTCGGGCTGACTTAGATAATGCCTTGAAGTTATATAAGACAATGCTAGAGAGATACGATGCCAATGTTTCTCTTCTTAAACAAGGAGCCGTTAATGCCGAGCAGATTCTCAGTTTACAATCAGATTACATTCGACAGGAAACTAGTATTAATGATTTACGACGTCAGCTTAAAAGTAATGAGGAAAAGGCGTTAAATACAGCCAACGAATTACTGTCATCATTAACTTCTTATCTTCAATCTTCTGCTGTTTATGCTTTGGAGGATGCACGAATCACCTCATTTAATGTTGGGCAGAGATCGACTGTTAGTCAAGGAGCACCACTAATGCTTTTAGGTTGGAAAAACGAATTATCTCCTGATGAGGTCCCCATTTTTCTGAACGAGCGTGCATTCGCACAAGTTGCTCCAGGTATGGAAGCTCTAATTACGCCAATAGGATTTAGTGCTTCTGAAATTGGTGGCATTCGAGGCGAGATAACTTCAATCGAAACTATGCCGTTGAGTACTGAGACTATTTCAAGACTTTTAGCTGGTAGTGGAACTACGAATTTATTGCAAAGAGGTTCTCCTAGCAATTATCTTGCTACCGTAAAGCTTTTACGATCTGATAGCGATCAGTTTCAGAAAACGATATCCAGATTTAGAGAGCAAAATGTAAATGATTTGACAGGCGGGTATGTTTGGAATAATAGAAGTGTGCCTCCAAAGCCACCGAGAGAAGGCATACTCTTCGATGTGCAGATAGTGACGAGAGAAATGTCCCCTCTTGAAATATTCTTACCGAAAATCAGGGAGCTTACTGGGTTAATTAGACCACAAAGATTTACTGACTTAGAAAATCAGAATCCATCTTTTGATTGATAAACATGTTGGGTCAGCAACGTTTTACTAAACGAAAGAAAGTTCCATCTGTTCTCCAATTTGAAGCTGTTGAATGTGGTGCAGCCGCATTGTCGATGATATTACGGCGCTGGGGTTTATATCTTCCTTTGAGCGAGGTTCGACTAGGCTGTGGTGTTAATCGCGATGGCTGTAATCTTAAAGATATTGCTCTGTATGCCCAATCCCTTGGTGTCAAGGTTCAAGGCAAACGTCTTCATTACAAACAGCTTCTGAAGCCGAACCAACCTATTTACCCCTGTATTGCTTTTTGGAACTTTTCTCATTTTGTTGTTCTTGAAGGTGTTGGAAGGAATGGAAAGATCTTCATATGTGACCCTGCTCAAGGTCACTACACACTGAGTGAATCAGATTTTTCAAAACGATATACCGGTGTCATCCTTGTTGCGACAAAAACTGATAGTTTTGTCGCTCGTGGAAAACCTGAAAATGAACTGGCTTCACTCATTTATTATCTGAACGATTTCAAATACTCTTTACTGGCCACTGCTGTATTGACCCTTGTATCCGTTATTCCTATCATCATTGTCGCTGGTTTAAAAGGAGCTTTTGTCAATCAGTTTCTAATAGATCGCCGATATGGTTTTGGAATACCAATTATATGGTTGACATTGGCGATGCTTTTATTGACATTTTTCACTTCGCTTACATATAAATTTATTTTTAGAAGAATGCTTTTGAAGTTGATGAGAAAGTTGTCAATATCTATCGCAAAGAAGGTTTTTACTAACGACTATAATTTTTATCTATCAAGGTTGCGTGGTGATATCGCGAGCCGATTTACTCTAGGAATTTATATAGCTCAGACTCTTATTACTGAACTCGTGGCATCTCTTCTCCAGGTTATTAGTGCTTTGCTGATATTACCAATTCTTTTTGTCATGTCGTGGCAACTTGCTCTTGCATCTGCTTTCTATGTTGTTTTTGCTGTTTTATTAATGACATACTTTGCTGCTACATTAAAAGATGTCAACCGATCTATTGATTATGATTCGGCAAAGGTTGAAGGGAAAATAGCCTCCTTTATAAACGAAAGAGAATTGATTGTTTCTACTAGTCAAGAGCAAAATATCATCTCCAATTGGCTTAATAGTTTTGCCTTGGTCTCAACTAAACTTCAAATAAATTTTGTCAAAGTTAATATTTTTGAGTTCGTGTTTTCATTCATGAATTCAGTATATCGCTATGGCACAATTGTTTTGTCTGGTCTTTTAGTTATTAAGGGAGAACTGAATCTTGCTGGATTTATGGCTTTTCAGGCTCTTCGTAGTTATGTCATTGATCCCTTGACTGGCTTAGCTTCCTTGTCGGCTAATCTTCAGGAAGCTGAGGCTTCCCTCGGGCGCCTCACAGATTTGTTTAGCGTTAAAGATGATCCCAAAGTAAGATCACTCAATTCAGTTCATTCACTTGTACGACTAACTGGAAAGATACCATCTTCGATTTCTTCCGAATCAGCTACAACGAAGCTACAGCTCGATCGCGTCTTAAATGGTGATCTAAATGTCAGACGTGTCTTTCTTCAATTTAGCAAGATCAGTAATCCCGTCATATCGGATATATCATTTACTCTAAAAAGTGGCCAGATGATGACGATCGTTGGCCCAAGTGGTTCTGGCAAATCAGTATTAATAAAGCTTTTAACGGGCCTTTATGACCCATCTTCTGGGAGTATTAATTACTCCCAAAAACATTGGCTTGACTATACTAATGAAGCGATCAGAACGCATATTGGATACGTGTCGCAAGAGACATCTGGATTTAGGGGTACAATTCAGGAGAATATTTCCATCTTTGATGATGGCATTCCATTAAATATGGTTCGGGAAGCGAGTCGGTTGGCTGAGATTGATCAAACCGTTATCTCCCTCGATCAATCCTACAATACTTTCTTAGGTGATGGTGGCAGTGGGTTGAGTGGTGGTCAATTACAGCGTCTTGAAATCGCTCGTGCAATTGTTCATCAACCTAAGTTGATTTTTTTGGATGAAGCTACAAGCAACTTAGATATTCCTACTGAAAAAAGAGTTTTGAAAAATCTTCGTGCCACAGGTGCCACTTTAGTATGTGTCGCCCATCGACTATTATCTGCAGAAATGAGTGATTTTGTGATGGTTTTAGACCAAGGTAAGGTTGTCGAATTTGGCTCACCTAGTGAATTAAGAAAGATGGATGGTATTTACACCAATCTATTAGAGCAGGAGAAAATCTATGACTGACAATAAAGGCAGCCGAAAGGAATCGCTGCAAATCTCAATTAATCGATCTGCAGACTCTCTGGATCTCTTCAATTCAAATACTTCACCAAATGATTGTGCTAATCCTACTCAGTCAAGGTTGATTCGTAGGATACGTAAAATTCTTTCAGTTGATCACACTCAGCCGATTCTAGGGGCTAATAATCTTGAAAAACTTTTAGAGATTAATTCGATTTTCTATCGGTTGGCTGAGGTTAATTCGAACAAAGAGTTTTCTCAGCTGCCTCATCTAAGATTTGATCTCAATTTAAAAACTGTTTATTTTGTGTATTTTAAGCAGGGACGTAGGAAGATTTATGATCCCCAAAATGATGTGTTTATTGACCCATCTAATCTTCGATCCATTGCAAGTCCACTTGTTTACGAACTCTACCCTTTGTTGCCATGTCAATGTAGATCACGTTGGCAATTACTTGGATTTATATGGCCAGCAATAAAGAATCAGTTTTACCCTGCATTGATCCTTTCTTTTCTTTTGGCCTTGTTGGCAATTACTTACCCTTATATTACCTCAAATATATTGGGTGATGTAGTTCCATCAGGGAATATTTCTTTGATTGTTAATGCTTTTGTGTTGGGTATGCTTATTGCTACCCTAACTGCTTTTTTTACCTGGTGGAAGCAATATCTTGTTGGTAAGGCTAATTTTTCTTTGACATTGCGCCTTAAGGTTGCAATCTATGATTGGTTTTTCAAAATTCCCCTCCGAAAACTATCGGATTTTACGAACGGAGATTTGGCACTTAGAATTTCGGAGTTGGAAACAGTTGCTGAATTTTTATCCTCCGCCCTTATTCAGGGAACTGCTGATATTTTCTTGCTTATAGGTTTTGGAGCAATGATGATCTATTATGATTACAACTTATCTTTTTGGTTGATCGCTTATACGTTTTTGTGCGCACTTCCGACAATTGTTTTTTCCTATAAACTTTCTTACTATGATCATAAAGTCCAAGGCTTATCTGGTGACTTAAGTAATTTTTCACTTGAGGCATTGGGGTCCATCGTTCAAATTAGGTCGTCTGGAGCAGAGTCTTTTGTTCTTCATAAATGGGTCACTGTCTTAAAGCAATTATCTACGGATCAATATAAATCCCAGAGTGTTGCTGATTTCTTTAGTGCTTTAACGACCGCATTAAGTTCTGGTGGTCAAATTTTTATCTATATTATTATTCTTTGGAGGCTATGGCATGCTGACTCTCTAGAGGATGTGTTGTTGACGACAACAGTATTTATTGTTTTCGTAGGGTCTTACGGTGAATTTAATCGAAGTTTCAATAATCTTCTCTATATCGCTCTCTCCCAGGTTACTGCTATCGAAGTTCGGTGGAAGAGGGTCTTGCCTTTGTTTGAGGCTAGCTTTGCTGAACATGAAAAATTGTCAGAGTTAGAATTCATAGATAAAAAACGCGTCACTGGTGATATTTCTTTCCGGCAACTATCTTTTTCTTATCCTGGTCAAACGATACCCTTGTTTGATTCTCTGAACTTTAATGTGCATCCTGGTAAGGTGAATGCGATTTTTGGTCCTAGTGGTTCTGGAAAATCGACAATTTTTAAATTGATCTTGCGGTTAGAGCAACCTACAAAAGGCTCGATTGTTATGGATACAAAGCCAATCGAAGACTTTTATGTTAAAGACTATCGCCGTCTTTTTGGTGTCATCCCGCAGAAATCATCGCTTTCAGCAGGTTCGATCCGTGATGCAATCCTTGCAGGTCAGGATTACAGTGATGATCAGATTTGGGAAGCATTGGAGCTGGTCAATATACAAGATGAAATTTTCAATATGCCAATGAAGCTTTATACAGTACTTTCGGAAGGTGGAATGAATGTCTCAGGTGGACAGCGTCAACGCATTGCTATTGCCAGGGCAATCCTTCAAAGACCTTTGTTTCTTTTAGAAGATGAGGCAACGAGCGCTCTAGATAATCAATCTCAAGCAATCATATCAAATAATTTGTCTAAACTGGGTATCACAAGATTAGTCATTGCTCATCGTCTGTCTGCCATTGCTCAGGCGGACCACTTGATTGTTATTAATGATGGGAAAGTTGAGGCTGAAGGTAGTTATGCATCAGTGATTGAAAGGAGTGAATTCCTTAACTCAGTCGTTAATTAATATCTATTGATGCCTTAATTCTTAAGCGCTGATTGCAGGTTGGCTGAGCCGGGCTGATACGCCTGGCCTCGCCCCGGTGAGCGCAGGGCTTTGATCAAGGTGGTTTCGGCAGCTCGGTACTGACTGTCTTTGCCAGTGCCAAGCTGCTCGACGGTTAGCGATTGGATCTCTTGATCGCTCAGTTTTACGTCCACATCCGGGCGAATGCCGTTTTTGTGGATATCGGTGCCTTTGGGCGTGAGGTACTTGGCAATGGTGACCGTCAACCCGGATCCATCCGAGAGGCCGCGGACAGACTGGACCAACCCCTTCCCAAAGGTTTTCTGACCCACCAGAACGGCTCGCTTGTTGTCTTGGAGTGCGCCAGAGAGAATCTCGCTGGCACTGGCTGAACCTTCATTCACCAGCACCACAACAGGACTGTTGGTCAGTGCACTGCCAGTGGCACGTCGGACATCCTGGATGCCGTCTCTTGTTTTGGTGCTGACGATGGTGCCTTCATCTAGCCATTGCCGTGCAATGTCGATGCTGGCTTCCAGCAGCCCACCAGGATTACTGCGCAGATCAAGCACATAGCCCTGAGCGCCCTCTTTCTCGAGCTCCCGGATAGCGGCTCGCATCTCCCGGGCGGCATTGGCATTGAATTGTTTGAGACGGATGTAGCCGACCTTCTTGCCATCGCCTGCTGTGTTCAGCCGACTCTCGACCGCATGAATTTCAATGCGTGCTCTCTTGAGAGGCACCGTGACTACTTCACCCTTGCGGCGCAGGCCGAGGGTGACCTGGGTGCCTTCCTGGCCACGGATTAACTTGACCGCATCCTCCGTGGTCATTCCTTTCGTGGATTGGCCGTCGATCGAAACGATCACATCCTTGGGCTGCACTCCTGCTCTGGAAGCAGGGGTTCCTTCAATTGGAGACACCACAAGAATCTCTTTGGTGTCTTTGTCCAGCGTGATCTGGATGCCAACTCCCGTGAGCTCGCCGGAGGTGTCGATCTGCATCTCCTTGAACTCTTTTGGGTCCAAGAAGCGTGTGTAGGGATCGTCGAGGCTGGCGAGCATGCCTCGGATCGCTTCATAGGACTCATCAGTGCCTGCATAGCTCTTGGCCAGCAGATCTCTTCTCAGGCTGGTCCAGGTTTCAGGGGAATACTTTCCTGAAGAGTCAAGAAAATCTCTGTAGACAATCTGCCAGACCTGGTCGATGACCTCCTTGGGGCTGTTGGTGATCGAGGAGGAATTGGTGCTGGGAAGTCCGAGGCCTGGCGCCGCTACAGCAATGGCTGTGGTCAAACCACCTGCTCCAAGAATCAGCAGCAAACCTCTGTGCTGTGACAAAGGCGATCGAGGACTTTTAGTGGTCATTGATGTCCTTCAGGCCCGTGTCCTCAGATTAACGAGTTCAGGCAGGATCTACCCAGCGTCCGTCGTCTTTGATCAGCTGGATTAAAGCTTGAACACCATCGGCTTCCGGTACTTTGCGGATCTCTTCACGACCTCGGTAAAGCGCGATGGTGCCAGGCCCTTTGCCGACATAACCGTAGTCTGCGTCTGCCATCTCACCTGGACCGTTCACGATGCATCCCATCACGGCGATGTCCAGTCCGGAGAGATGAGAGGTTGCGTTTCTCACCTGATTCAGCACCTCCTCGAGATTAAACAAAGTGCGACCGCAGCTCGGGCAAGCCACGTATTCGACCATGGTCTTGCGTAAGCCAATGGCCTGAAGAATCGAGTAGCAGACAGGAATTTCCTTCTCAGGAGATTCAGTCAGCGAAACTCTGATCGTGTCTCCAAGTCCTTCGGACAACAGGGTTGCGATTCCCGCAGTGCTCTTGATGCGGCCGTAATCGCCATCACCGGCTTCGGTAACTCCAAGGTGTAAGGGGAAATTGAACCCTGCGTTGTCGAGCGTGTCGGCCATCATTCGATAGGCAGCGAGCATCACAGGGGCTCTGGAAGCCTTCATCGAAATCACGATGTTGTGGAAATCAAGGTCGTCGCAGATCCGCACAAATTCCATGGCCGACGCCACCATTCCCTCGGGTGTATCGCCGTAGGTGAACAACATGCGCTCCGCCAGGGAGCCGTGATTGACCCCAATGCGCAGGGCTTTGTTCTCCTTCTTCAGTGCCTCCACCAATGGGGAGAATTTGTCCTTAATGCGTTCTCCGATGGCATCGAATTCCTCTTGACTGAAGTCCTGCCGATTGGGGTCAGGTTTGTCAAACACGAACAAACCAGGATTGATCCGCACCTTGTCCACGTGCTTGACCACTTCCAGAGCAATACGAATGCCGTTGTGGTGAACATCTGCCACAAGCGGAACATTGCATCCCTGGGCGCGCAAAGCCGCACGAATCTGTCCCATAGCCTTGGCGTGGGCCAGCGTGGGCGTGGTCACTCGCACGATCTCGCAGCCGACATCAACCAGTCGACGAATGCCGGCCACGGACCCTTCGATGTCGAGGGTGTCCTCATTGATCATCGACTGAACCGCCACCGGGTGCTCACTGCCGATGGGGACTTCGCCGACCATGACCGTTCGCGTGCTTCGCCGGCGAATCACCGTGTCGTAACGGGGATTGATGGCAACTTCACTGCTGCTTTCAGGAGCACTGATCAAGGTGCCGGTCATGGATCGGGAGGGTTCTGAGCCAAACCTTGGCATAGACGTCAGCGCAATGACTTGCGTTTGTCCCAATCGTGCTGCTTTTGGAGTGGCACCGAACATCGATTTCGGTCCGGTTGGACGGTTCAGCTCCCCGTCAGCAGATGCAATCTGTGGCGGGCCTCTCGCAAATCCTGCAACGTCAGATCCTGCGGTGTTCCAGCCTCGCGAGAGCGGAATCGCAACAGGTACGAGGGATGAAACACGGGCATGAAGTCGCGGCCCTCATGGTTCTGCCAATGCCCCCTCAGCTTGCTGATGCCGCTCCGGACACCAAGCACCGCCTGCAGGGCTGTGGCTCCTGAAAGCAACACGAGTGCTGGATCGATCAGATCGATCTGTTGCTTCAGCCAGGGTCTGGAGATCTCGATCTCCTTGGATGTGGGCTTGCGGTTGTTGGGTGGCCTGCACTTGATCACATTGATGATGTAGAGCTCGTGCTGTTCATCCAGGCTTGCTTCTTTGATCAGTTCACTAAGCAGCTGTCCTGAGCGACCCACGAACGGCAAACCACGGGCATCCTCTTCAGCTCCGGGTGCTTCGCCGATCAGCATCAGGCGTGCATTTGGATTTCCGCGTCCAACAACCAGCCGAGGGTTCTGATCAGGACGCTTCAGCTGGTTTCGTTGTGGAGCTGTCATCGAATCGTCTTCTCAGCAGATTCAGTTCGGAGCACAAGCAGCAGGAACCTTTGCCCTTCTGGATCCTCCAGCCAACATTCCGCGCCGAAGCTTTCCAACCTCGGCTCTTCCGTGCTCTTGCCTCCGAGTTGCATCACGTGCTGTTGCCAGGACTGGAGCTCCAGCAGGGGGTCAGCCTTTGCCCGCCTTTGTAGGCATGGCGCCAGCGCTGACCCCGATTCAGGCCATGGACGGTTGCGTGATGGTGTGTAGATCTGGAGACTTCCCTGCGCCTGTAAAGGAACAATCCAGTGATGAGCGGCCACCCCCGGTTTGGGGCTGGTACCCAGCAGATCCGCATAAAACTTCGCCAGTTGCTCAGGCCTACGCGAGGCAAGCACCCAACTCAGAGCAATGTCGTCACCATTCATCCCGATATGTTCTCTGGTCTGGAGGCTGGCTGTGCGATCTGTTTCTTTGTTGTCTTTGACAACACGTCTTCTCTGTGGTTCTGACACCACATCAGGCAGGATGATCAAGCTTTTACCTGCGCATCCACTGGAGGGGTGCCGCTTCGATGTCACGCCCGCTATCCCTTTCAAGCCGGGCTGAAGCCCTCCAGCCTTCTCTCACCCTTGCAATCAGTGCAAGGGCCAAGGCCTTGCAACAGGAGGGTCGCGATATCTGCAGTCTGAGTGCCGGGGAACCCGATTTCGGCACACCCTCATTCATTGTCGAGGCCTCAATTCAGGCACTTCGGGATGGGGTCACGCGTTATGGGCCGGCTGCTGGGGACCCTGCCCTGAGACAGGCCATCGCCAGCAAGATCACCAACGAGAACGGTCTTCCCACCACTGCAGATGAAGTGCTGGTGACCAACGGGGGGAAACAGGCCATCTTCAACCTGTTCCAGGTGTTACTCAACCCCGGCGATGAGGTGTTGATTCCTGCGCCCTACTGGCTCAGCTATCCCGAGATGGCACGTTTGGCTGGTGCCCAGCCAATCTCAGTCCCTTCATCGGCGCTCAACGGTTTCCGCCTTGATATGCAGGCTCTCGAGGCAGCGATTACCCCGGCTAGCCGCTTGCTGGTGATCAACTCGCCGGGCAACCCAACCGGCCAGGTTCTCAGTCTTGATGAGTTGGAGCAACTGGCCGAGTTGGTCCGGCGTTATCCGAGATTGCTGGTCATGTCAGATGAAATCTATGAATATCTTCTGGATGATGGCATCGAGCATCACAGTTTCGCGGCGCTGGCGCCTGATCTCAAAGAACGATGTTTCATGGTGAATGGCTTCGCCAAGGGCTGGGCGATGACTGGATGGCGCCTTGGCTATCTGAGTGGCCCCGCCTCAGTGATTAAGACTGCCTCCGCTCTTCAGAGCCAGAGCACCAGCAATGTGTGCAGCTTTGCTCAGAGAGGTGCCATCGCGGCCATCGAAGGGCCCAGAGACTGTGTGAGAGAGATGGCTCAGAGCTACAACAAGCGCCGGACCATTCTCGTGCAGGGGCTCCAGGCCCTCCCAGGCATCACGCTCGTTCCTCCTCATGGAGCCTTCTACGCCTTTCCGCAGCTTCCCGACGGCTGCGGTGACTCGGTGAGTTTCTGCAAGAGGGCTCTGGAGGAGGAGGGTCTGGCCATCGTCCCAGGTGGTGCCTTTGGTGACGACCGCTGCGTTCGCTTGTCCTGTGCGGTCTCGCGTGAGACGATCGCAGATGGACTTTCTCGGCTCGCCCGCTTGCTCCCCGCAGGCTGAGTGCGCGAATTCGGTCTGATCATCGAATTACGTCTTCAACGACATGCTTTCAGGAGAACGCCGGGCCGTTGCCCTGCTGGCAGTACTGCTCTGCCAAGGGGTCACAGTCTTGCCCGTTGTTGCTCAGCCCACACTCAAGGTTGGGGCGATTCCTGATCAAAATCCTGAGCGACTCAATCGTCTCTATGGACAGTTGGCAGACGAATTGAGCGATCGCCTCGACGTGAAGGTGCGTTATGTACCGGTCAGCAACTATCCAGCGGCTGTGAGCGCTTTTCGCACCGGTGGGCTGGATCTGGTCTGGTTTGGTGGCCTGACCGGTGTGCAGGCGCGCCTGCAGACGCCAGGGGCTCAGGTGCTTGCTCAGCGCGATATTGATGCCCGCTTCCGCAGTATCTTCATTGCCAACACAAGCTCCGGGCTGCAACCGATCAGCTCGATCAACGGTCTCACTAGTTTGCGAGGCAAGCGGTTCTCTTTCGGTTCCGAGAGTTCGACCTCCGGCCGTTTGATGCCGCAGCATTTTCTGGCCAAAGCCGGAGTCACGCCAAGTCAGTTCAGTGGTGGCCGGGCCGGATTCAGTGGCAGCCATGACGCCACCATCGCAGTGGTGCAGAGCGGTGCCTATGAAGCGGGTGCGCTCAACGAGCAGGTTTGGACATCGGCGGTGAAAGACGGGCGCGTGAACACCGAGAAGGTGAGTGTGATCTGGCGAACGCCTGAATACGTTGATTACCACTGGGTTGTACGCCCGAAGCTGGATCAGCGCTTCGGAAAGGGTTTCACCACGCGTCTTCAGAAGGCGATCCTGGGTCTGCAGCCAACCACGCCGCGTCAGGTGACCATTCTTGAGCTGTTTGCAGCCAAGCGCTTCATTCCAGCGAAGGCGAGTCAGTACAAGCCGATCGAAAAGGTGGGCCGGGAGTTGGGCAAGATCCGGTGACAACGCTGTTGGAGCTGAACGAGGTGCGTGTTGACGGTCCCCATGGAGATCGGTTGAACGCTGTCACGTTCAGGCTCCAAAACGGTGAGCGCATCGCCCTGCTCGGACGCAGCGGTGCTGGCAAGAGTTCACTGATCGGTGTTCTCAACGGCAGCCTGCCCCCAGCAGCAGGGCACGTGCGGTTTCAGGGTGTGGCGCTTGCGTCGCTCAGCCGGCGACAGCGTGCACGGATCGGAACCCTCTGGCAGGACCTGCGTCTGATCGAAGAACTCAGCATTGGTCAGAACGTCAATGCCGGCGCTCTCGGTCGCCGTCGCCTGCCGTGGGCTTTGGCCAACCTGTTGTTTCGGGTCGATGCGGAGGCCAGCCGATCCTGTCTGCGTCAGGCAGGTCTGGAGGAGTCACTGCTATCGAACACGGGGCTTGATCGTCCTGTGGGGCAGCTGTCGGGGGGGCAGCGGCAGCGAGTGGCCCTGGCCCGACTGTTTCGTCAACAACCTGATCTGATGCTGGCGGATGAACCCCTTGCCAGTCTTGATCCGGCCATTGCGGCCGAAGTCTTGGAGAGACTTCTCACCTCTGAAGCCGATGGCAGCCTGCGCAGTGGAGCGCAGGCTGTGGTGGTGTCCTTGCATCGCCCGGAGCTGATCGATCGTTTTGATCGGGTGCTTGGCCTGCGCGCAGGACGGCTTGTGCTCGATGCGCCTGCAAAGGCCATCTCAGCAGGTGATCTGCGCGATCTGTATGCGCCGTGATCGTGTCAATGCGGACCACTGCGCCCGCCCTTGTGCTGTTGCCGGCTCTTGCTCTGCTGCCCGTACTGATTGTGGTGTTGAACGGAGCCCATGGCGGTGGGGCGGAGATTTTGGGTTCCTTTGTGGTCGGCGCCGTCAACCCTTCTCTGGACCCTGTTTTGTGGAAGGCCTTGCTGGTCGGTCTGCAGGTGACGGTCGCCACGGCACTCACTGGATGGAGCTGCAGTCTTGTGCTTGGCGTGTTGCTGGGGTGCCTGAGTTCGGAGCGTCTCTGGCTCACCTGGTCTCTTCCTGCCTGGCCAGCAATCGTGCTTGGGCGCCTGATGGCCCTGCCCCGCTCCGTCCATGAGCTGATTTGGGGATTGCTGCTGTTGCAGGTGCTTGGTCTGCATCCCTGGGTTGCGGTGATGGCGATCTCGATTCCCTATTCATGCCTGATCGCTCGGGTCTGGCGTGATCAGCTGCAAAGCCTTGATCCCTCCCAGCTGCAGGCGATGCTCCAGACCGGCTCTTCTCCCATGGCTGCCTGCATGACGGCGTTGTCGCCTGCCATGGGCTCGGTGCTGGTGAGTTATGGGGGCTACCGACTGGAGTGTGCGTTGCGCAGTGCGACCTTGCTTGGGGTCTTCGGTCTTGGTGGTCTGGGGATGGATCTGGAACTCAGTCTCAAATCTCTGCAGTTCCAGGAACTGTGGTCGGGGCTGTGGTTGTTGATGCTGGTCACTATTGCTCTGGAGCAGGGACTCCGCTATTGGAGGCGCTGGGGTGAACAGGCTCAATTCAGACAGCGCCAGGTCATGGGGTTTGCTGTCGCGGTTGCGCTGTCAGCAAGTCTTGGCGGTGTCTGGTTGGCGCACCTGTTTCCCGATGCAGGCTCCCTGAACTGGCTTCCTGTGCAATGGCCTGATTTCAGCAGTCTTCGCCTGGCGGCTCGCGAACTTCCCTGGATCTCGATGCTTTGGGAAACCCTGATCCTGACTGTGCTTGCGGCTGGCATCGCCATCGGCCTACCGCCATTGCTGCTGTTGCTCACTCCCGCGCATCTCTGGCAACGCTGCGTGAGTGGCTTCTGGATTCTGGTCCGGGTGATTCCTCCACCTCTCGCGGTGCTTCTGCTTCTGCTGAGCAACCAGCCAACCCTGGCCATTGGTGCGCTGGCGCTGGGGCTTCATAACAGCGGCGTCATGGGACGTTTGCTCCAGGAGGGCCTGGACCTGCAAGACGGGTCTGCTCAAGTTGCGCTGGTCAGCAGTGGAGCCTCTCCTCGAGTGAGCTGGCTTTATGGCTTGCTCAGCCCCAGGAGTCCCTCCCATCTCGCCTATGGGGCTTATCGCAGTGATGTGATCCTGCGTGAAACTGTGGTGGTCGGTCTGATCGGTGGAAGCGGACTGGGCTGGCAGCTGCTGGAGTCGCTCAGCTCCTTTCACTGGGCCGCGGTGTTGTTGTTGATCACCACCTATGCGGCTCTAACGCTGATCGGTGAATGGCTAAGTGATCTGTCACGGCAGCATTGGCTGCAAAGCTGACCCTGTTCAGCCGAACAGCAGTGAATTCATGCGGGCTCCCCGTCAACTGATCGTGATCGGAGACAGCGGAGTGGTGGGATGGGGTGATCGTGAGCGTGGTGGATGGTGTGAACGTCTTCGCGGCCATTGGATGGAGATGCCAGATGCACCGCTGATCTATGGGCTCGGTGTCCGCGGCGACGGTCTTGAGGCGGTGTCAGCCCGATGGGAACGGGAGTGGGCCTGCCGAGGAGAACTGCGCAGGAAGAAGCCCGAGGCCCTGTTGCTGTCGGTGGGGCTCAATGACACGGCTCGGGTCGGTCGTATTGATGGCCGACAGCCTCTGGATGCGCAGGCTTTTCGCTTCGGCTTTGAACAGCTGCTCCGGTCCATTCAGCCCCATGGCTCCGTTTTTGTGCTCGGGCTGACACCCGTCGATGAGCAGGCCATGCCCTTCGCCGACTGTCTCTGGTACAGCAACAGCGACATCGCTCTGCATGAAGCGCAGATTGAAGAGGCCTGCCTGGAGGCCGATGTCCCTTACCTCTGCCTTCACAGGGCGATGCAAGCGGATCCTGACTGGCTGCAGTGGCTAGAGCCCGATGGCATTCATCTCAATGCCTTGGGTCATTCCTGGATCGAGCAACGTCTGCGCTCATGGAGTGCGCTTCAGCAATGGGCTGGGCTCCAGCCCTTGCAACAGGTCATGCCCTGCTGATCAGTATCAGAATCGTGCTTGTCAGCGAATTGATCATGCGCCTTCTTGCTTGTGCCGCAGCCTCATTGTTGTTGTGTGGTGTTGCCTCGCTGGCGAGGGCTCAGCAAGGTCTCGTGAACTGTGAGGCCTTTTCCAGTGGTTTCACAACACCAGAGGGCTGCATCGACGGTTCTCAGCCCAGTTCAGGACCCATTCCCGCGAACCAGGATGGGATCGATGACGACTGGGGTGACATGCCTTTCGGTTGGTATGGACCGGGTGACTGGATGGATTTTTAGTGTCCGTTGGTTGGGTCTTCCATGTTGATGCTTGGGTTTTTGAGCAGTTGCATGAGCGCTCCAAGCGGCCAGCCGAGGTTGCGCAAATGGCGAGCAAGCGATCTCGATGCCTCGTAATAACCCTCTCCGTAACTGTGGGAATAGCCGATCTCCTTCAGTGTCAACAGCAGTAACCGGTGCTCGCGACGTGTTCCTTCCCTTGCCTCCAGCAATTGGAAACCTCGCTCTCTGAGCTGTCTGAGGGACCGTTCACTTAGGTCGTTATGAAACCCCAAGTACATCACATGGTCAATTTCCCTATACGCAGTGAAAACGCGGGCGCCGCGGTGGATTTCCAGAAATTGATAGCGCTCCGTGACGGCAATCACGGCTTCCATGCAGGGGGCGAGTAGGGCATCCTCGATCTGAGCGATGTTCATGGCGTTGCACTGCCGGCGGCCAGACGTTCCTCGCAGGCCACTTCGTAGTTCCGGACTGCACCGGCAGGGATCGAACCGTTGCTTTTCAGTTGTCTTACTGACAGCTCGACACACTGCAGGACCACGCTGGTCAGCTCACGTCCCTCGCACTGAGCCCAGCTGCGCAGCAACACGTGCAGGCTCGGTGGAACGGAAACCGTGAGCTTCACCTGGTTTTCCCGTGGGGGCGCCATCCGCTGGGTCTTCACGTCAGCTTCACCATAGCTTTAAGTAGCTCCCAAGCAACTGTGCAGTATCTGTATAGTTGCTTCAGGGCTGCTTGGTGTCGCTATTTGGCTTTTTGGGCGGTGTTGGGGCTGCGCTCAATAATCGCGGTTGTTTCTGGGAGTCGGCGCAGGCTCTCATGGTCTCAGCGGACCCAGGTGATCATGCGATTGTTGGCAGGCATCAAGGTGATGTTCTGAAGAGTTAGGCCCGCTTCACAGGCTTGTTTCAGGACTTTCGTCTGGTCACGCACGCCCCAGGCAGGATTCCTTTCCTTTAAGGAGGCATCAAAAGCGCGATTGCTCTCGCTCACGTGATGACCATCAACGCTGAAGGGGCCATAGACGCAAAGC
Source organism: Synechococcus sp. UW179A (assembly GCF_900473965.1). Classification (NCBI taxonomy): domain Bacteria; kingdom Bacillati; phylum Cyanobacteriota; class Cyanophyceae; order Synechococcales; family Synechococcaceae; genus Synechococcus; species Synechococcus sp. UW179A. The sequence goes on from NZ_UCNJ01000012.1 coordinate 29,842, forward strand.
GTTCCACCGCTTGGCAGCAGTGCCGCTGTTTGTGTGAACAGGGCGGTAGTGCAGTTCCAAGCAGAAATGTGGAGCAGGTTGATCGCCACCACTGCCTGAGCAGGCTCTGCAAGTTGTTTCTGCCAATTGGTGTCCCTGACATCCAGTTGCAGGGCCGCCGGCATTTTCAGAGTCAGCTGCTCGTGCCGGATCCAGGCATCGATGCTGCGGCAATGCTCAGGATCAGGATCACTGCATTGCCAGACAAGGTCTGGAAAGCGTTTCTGAAAACTGACGCCATGCTCGCCGGATCCGCTGGCGATCTCAAGAATGAATCCTTCGGCTGGAAGCTGCTCAGCCAGCACATCTCCAATCGGGACGCGGTTGCGCTGGGTTGCTGGGAAGATCAGGCGTTCATCGCCAAGGCCAGAATTCATTTGGTCAATGGTGACGTTTCAGTCTGTTGATGGGCTGTTGATAGTCATCTTTTCAGGCTGCTTTGGGTCAGGATCTCGAACAGATTTCAGTCCATGGTCGTCGTCCCTCCATGCCAAGGCACCTGCTCTGAATGCGTTGAGCATCAAGGCAGCGATCCTTGCCGATAAATTGGATCGATCAATCGGGAGATTGCGTTGCCGCTCAGTTCGGTTGCCGACTATCTCGATTGGGTGATGAATTTTGACGTCTGCAAAGTCCGTCAGGAGGTGATGCTGCTCCGGCGACGCTTTCCGGATGCCACCGGTTATGAGCTTGCGGAGCAAGCTTTCAGCGACGTGCGTCTCCGCGTTGTCACGGCCGGAGCTGCCATGGGTCTGGCGGCGAATCCACTACTGAGTGTGGCTGGTGCACTGGCGGATCTTTCCGTTACCACCAGAGCGCAGCTGTTCGCTGCGGCCTGTGCCGCCGAACTGTTGATTCCCGGTTTCCTCGATAGCGACACAGCTCGTTACGAGCTGCTTGTTCCCGTGCTCGGCTCGAGCGTGATCAGTCAGTTGGCTGTGGAATTTGGTCTCAAAGTTGCAAAAACCGCAACGCGGGATGTTGTGGTCAGATTGATTAACCAACGCAGCCTGCGCTTGATCAATGCTGTGATCACAAGAGTTTTCGGGCGCAGGGTGACTCAGAGGGCCTTGATCACCAAGACGATTCCCCTCGTGGGTTGCCTGATCGGCGGTGCCTGGAATGCCATGGAAGTTGAGGTGATCCGTAACCGCACGCTTCGCTACCTCACGGATCAATTCATGGACCCGGTCAATGTCGTTGACGTTGAAGCAGTTTCTGGCTGATGTTGCAGTCGCCTTTGGCCCCGCAGCAACAAGGGCCTCGACGGCTTGTGCGTTCGACCATGACCAACACATCAGAGTGTTGTGATTCACACAGCTGATCATTGATGCTTGTCGCTGAATGGACTCAGGTGCTTTTTGCGTATGAGCTATGAACCTGGAAGCCTCGACTGTCGTCTGCTGATTGATGCCAAACATCACCTTGAGCTTGCACTCGCTTCACTCAGTGGTCTTCCCCAAAGCGATCACATTCAGAGACAGCTGAAGGCTGTTCATCAGCAGCTTGAGGGCATGCACGATCTCAAGAGGGCGTTGCAGACTGACAACGCTTGATCAATCTCCCCAGCTGACCCAACTTCGATCGATTGGCTGCGCTCTTGGGTGACAATGACATCTCCCACCTCAGCCCGTATGTTCGAAAAGAAGGAGCGCCCCGCCTGGCTCAACTGGTTGTTCCTGGGCATCTTCCTGATCTCGAGCTGGCAGCTCGCCGGCTTCTGGTTTGAGAAGCTGCACGGCTGAAGCCCTCTATCCCTCGGCTGCAATCACCTTGGCAGTGGAGCGAGATACCTCAGCGGCTGGCTTGGCAGACGTTCTGTTGAGTTCACGCTCGAGCGCTTCAACACGGCGCTCACGCAGGCAATATTTGCAACCTCCAGTGGTCTGAAGGTGCCGTTCAGGAGTGATGGTGATTTCCTGAACGGGGTGCTTGCAGCAGCGGATTTTTACAGGGCTCTTGAAGCTCCGCCATTGGATGCCGGAGTAGTCGAACTGATCACCGAAGCGCTGTTTTGCTCGCTTCAGGAACGTTTCCAGCGTGATCCGTGCTCCCATCCCTGCAATCTATGGGTTGTGGTCGGCAACTTCGCTCACGCTGTTATCCGTCTTCACGCTCCATCAAGTCCGCGCGGTCGCCAGAGTGCTTCAGCGTGATGGTGTGCTGGGGATGGCCACAGACGAGGCCGTTGAAGTCATGAACTGGGCCCATCAACCAGCCTGGCTTTCTCCAGATCTCAGCCAGACCTGGATGGATCGCTGTGTGGAGCAGATCAGCTGGGATCAGCCTGAGGTCCGTGTCTATGGGCGATGGCATTTGGTGCCAAGGCTGACGGCCTTTCTTGCCGACCGCCAAGTGTCCTACCGCTACAGCGGTGCGCTGCATCGAGGTGAGGGCTGGCCAGACTGGTTCCTGCCCCTGTTGGACCTCGTCTCATCCCGGAGCTCAGCGCCGTTTAACGGCTGTCTTTTCAATCTCTATCGCGATGGTGAGGACCGAATGGGGTGGCACGCCGATGACGAACCAGAGATTGATGCCTCGTTCCCTATCGCATCGCTGTCATTCGGATCAAGTAGAGATTTGCAGTTCCGCCATCGATTCAATGGAACGCGTTGCGATGTCACGCTCGCTGATGGCGACCTTCTGCTGATGGATCCTGATTGTCAAAGGCTTTGGATGCATGGCCTGCCGGTGAGAAAGCGGGTGAAACAACCAAGGCTCAACCTCACGTTCCGGGTGTTCCGCTCAGTGGACTGATCAGCAGACTCCAAATCGGGACACTGATCAGAGCTGACAGTGTGCTGATCAGGATCAGTTGTGCCGGTCTGGCGGCGTTCAGTTGTTCGGCTTCGGCGATGAGCAGAACGGAGATCGCGGTTGGGGCGGCCGCCTGCAGAACCAACGCCTGACGTGCATAGCCAGGCAGTGGAAAGGCCAGGCTGATCAGCAGCATTAGGGAGGGAAACAAGACAAGTTTGCAGATCAGTGGTGCACTCAGATCGATGACTGGTCCCTTCAACTTTCGTGCTGCGATATCCCCAAGTCGCATTCCCACCACAACCAGCGCCAGCACGATGACCGCGCGCGAAGGCAGCCAAAGAGCATCACGGATCAGCTCATGCCATGGGGTTACCTTCACGATCAGTGCCCCAAGAAGTCCTCTTGTGGCAGGGCTAGCACTGAGATGTGCAAGCAGATCCCGCCAGCGCTCACGGGTCCTTTGCATTTGGCTTTTTCGGTTCAGCCAAAGAGGTCCAAGAGTCCAGACCAAAAGAGTTGCGCCAAGGTCGTAGCCGATGCTCACCGGTAGCGCCTCTGGCGGAAGCAGGGCCAGAGTGGCTGGAATCCCGAAGTAAGCCGTGTTGCCGATGCAGCTGCCCAGCTGCAGATCCGCCCGGCCCAGAGCGGCGATGCCTGCACTCAGCCAGTGCAGGATCATCATCATCAAGGTGATGGCTGTAACCGAAAGCAGCGCCATCCCAAATAACGAACCGTTGAGGCCGCCATGCAGCAGCAGCCCCATCAGGCTCACAGGAACGCCGAAACGCACCAGTGGCAGGGCGAGGGGTGCGATCCACTGAGGTCGCCATCGTCCGATGAGTGCTCCGCCGATGAGGCAGGGAGTCATCTCCCAGAGGAGGTTCAGCACTGGTGATGCATCAGCAAATCAAGACCCTGAACCCAAGCCCTTGTGCCAGACTTCCATCCGTCCGTACCAAAGGACCATTGTGACCATGGCTGCTCCCTCCTGCTTGATTCAGAGGCATTTCCTTCAGCTCAGCACGACCCTGGCTGATCGATGCGAGCAGCTGCAGCTGGAACTGTCTGATCAGGTTGCCAGTCTGCCGTTAGGCAATGAACGTTGGTTGTTGACTGAACGGGAGCTCTCGGCGGCAGAGGATGCGCTGCTACGTCTCCACGACCATGTTGATCAGCTTGTCTCGATCCCGTAGTAGCGAAGCGGGATGCCAAAAGTCACGACGTCATGTGGATCGCTTGGTAGTAGGGCCACAATTGCAAGCTCTCGATCGTCGAATGCTTCCTTGGATTTGAAGACAAATGCTGCTGCATCCGATGCGCTCCATAGAGGTGCTCCATTGCTGCGCTCTTCGCGATACGTCTCGAAGATGGCCTCAAACTCCTCTCCGTAGTCGGCATTGCTGAGCATCAGGTCCAATGCGGAGTTGTCACTCCTGGTTTGGATCAGCTTGAACAGCTGTTGCATCAGTGGATGGTCGATGGTCGTGGAGACCCGGACAACATTGCCGATGGTTCCCACCGCCGTGACATGAAATCGTCTTCTGTCGGAACGGGCATCGATCACCGCTACGGGCAGGGTCAGATCCCACTGACGATGTTCCGCAACGTTGGTTGCAAGACTGCTGAGATCTTTGGCGTGGTCCTCGCAAAGCTGTTGAACCCTCTCACGTTGGTCCATAGCGGGTTAGCGGTGTGGGTGTGCAGACAGTTCGACCGCTCGGCTGCCGGGCAAGCAGAACTCCAGATAGAGGCTGGCGGCGTCTCTCTTTCTGTTGTCCAAGATCAGCATTGATACGCGCTCACGCCACCAGGAGGAAACAGTGGATTCCACTGCGTCGCGGGGGGGGTGTCTCGATGGATCGCTCATCCGATCTCGTCGTTAACGCCCCCTTACCATGGCCAGGTCCTTGGCAAAAAACAGGTTCCTGCGCTTGAGATCCTGCTTAATGCGCCATTTGATTGAGAAAACGCCTGCTGCGCTCCTCCTTCGCCTGGGTGAAAAATGTAGAGGAGTCTGTGAGTTCCACGACTCGCCCCGCATCCATGAACAAAACCCGGTCGGCGACTTCACGCGCGAACCCGAGCTCATGGGTCACAACGATCATCGTCATGCCATCGGCAGCAAGTTTTCGCATTGCATCCAGCACCTCCTTGACCCGTTCTGGATCGAGAGCACTGGTGGGCTCGTCAAACAGCATCAACTCTGGATCCATGGCCAGTGCCCTGGCGATGGCCACCCGTTGTTGCTGACCCCCGCTTAGTTCAGAGGGATATTTGCTGGCCTGATCGGCGATGCCCATCTGCGCCAGAAGTCCGTGTGCCCTTGCTTCTGCATCAACTTTGCTGATTTTCCTCACTCGGATTGGTGCCAGCGTGATGTTGTCGAGGATCGAGAGGTGCGGGAACAGATTGAATTGCTGGAACACCATCCCGACTCGACGGCGAATCCGCCGGATCTGTCGTTCATCCTGCTCCGTATCAAGAGGGATGCCGACGATCTCCAGCTGCCCGGCATCGATTGCTTCAAGACCGTTAAATGTGCGAATCAGGGTGCTCTTTCCGGAACCGGAAGGCCCCATCACCACCAGCACTTCGCCATGGTTGACGCAGAGGTTGACTTGATCGAGTGCCTTCTGTGAACCGTTGAAGGTTTTGCTGATTGATTCGGCTCTGACGGAGACGGTCATGAAGGAATGGCTGAAGTGGAGGCAGAGGGGCCCTGACGTTCAAGTTGACGAGCCATAAGGGCCATGGCGGTGCATACCAGCCAGTACAGAACAGCAAGCCAGATGTAGGTCTCGAGGTGTCGACCGATATAGGCAGGATTGGCCAGCAGGCTGCGACTGATTCCAAGCAGTTCCACCAGTCCAAGAATGGCCATCAAGCTGGTGTTCTGGAGCAAGCCAATGGCTTGATTGGTGAGTGCAGGCACCGCCACGCGCAGTGCCTGAGGAAGCACCACCAGCTGTTGGATCTGCCATGGACCCAGCCCTAATGCAGCGGCTGCCTCGAGCTGCGTGCCCGGAATGGCCTGTAAACCTCCGCGAACATCTTCGGCGACATAGGCGGCTGCGAAGAGCGCGAAAGCCACGACGGCTCTGAGTACCCGGTTGATTTCGATCTCGACCGGCAGAAACAGGGGAAGAAGCAGTTGTCCGAAAAAGAGCACGGCAATCAATGGCACTGCTCTCATGCCATCGATGTAAAAGCGACAGAGATGACGTGGCAGCGTCAGCTTGCTTCTGCGTCCAAGGGCCAGCAAAATTCCAAGTGGTAGTGCCAGCAAACCGCTGAAGCCAGTGAGCAGCACCGTCAGCGTCAGTCCACCCCAGTCCCTCGAGCTCACCGTCTGTAAGCCCGGTCCGCCAGCAAGCAACAGCAGGCCGAAAGGAAGCATGGCGAGCCAGCACCACGAAAGAGCTAGACCACTAATTCGCCATCGTGCAGAAACGAGAGGCTGCAGCAGCGTGACCGCCGTTATGACGCACAGCAGCCCTAGCCAGAGATAAGGCCTCCAGCGCTCGTTCTCTGGGTAGGCACCTACGGCAAAAAGAGGAAGATTCTGCGTGACAATGGACCAATCTGCTCCCACAACCAGCCAAGCAGCTGTGGACCAGACGACCCAAGCGATCAGGGCCAGGATCACAACACTGAACAGTGTCTGCAGTGGGTGATGTCTGGCTTGGAGAAGTCGTTTCCGGTACGCAGTCTGTGACCCGGTCATCAACTCCCGGGCTGCTCCGCAGGTGAGGTGAACAGGTTGAGAGCTGACGTGAACAAGGCGACTCCGAACAGAGTTCCTAAGGCCCAGAGACTGTCGAATGGCCACTCCACTACCAGCAGAACTCCAATCAAGGAGGTGAGTATGCCATCAACAATGCTCAGGCCGCCTGCCGGACCTGATGCACTGGCTCCTGAGGCAAGCTCCATCACACCTTCAACCAGCAGCAGGATGCCTGCGAAGAGGGTGAGGCTGACTTCACTGTCAATGGGATCAATCAGGATGAAGATTGCGCCACCGATGTAAAGCAGTCCTGAGAGAATACGGAACAGTTTCCCCTGACTGTTGCTCTCATCGCCAAGACGCAGAAATTGACCGATGCCTGCGGCAAAAGCGATCCCACCAATTCCAATTGTGAGAAGAGTTGCGGAAGCAAAGGGCAGCAGGATCGCAGCGATTGCGGCGATCACCAACAGCACCGCTGCGATGCGACGGGAATTCATGGGCTAAGGAGTAACAGAGTGATGCTAGGTCCGTTGTGCTGGACGAACCACGATTCGATTTAGCACCTGCATACCACCATTGATCAGAAGATTAAGTGCGAGAAAGCTCAGCAAAAGGATGAGGAATCCTTCGATGGCTCTTCCGGTCTGGGTGATCGCTGTATCACTTACGGCGTAGAGATCTGCAAAGCCAACCGCGATTGCCAGGGTGCTGTTTTTGGCCAGATTTAAATACTGACTGCTCAGAGCAGGAAGAATTGCTGGTAGAGCCTGTGGCAAGACGACCCTCCTCAGTCCCATGGTTTCGCCGATACCCAAGCTCCTAAATGCTTCCCACTGACCCCTAGGGACGGAGTCGAGTCCACCGCGAACGACCTCCGCAATCGCTGCACCGGTGAAGACGCTCAGGCCAACTAAAACCGCAGAGAACTCCACGCTCAGGTTCAATCCAAGAATCGCGATGCCCTGATTCGAGAGGCTGATGAGCGCCCCGAGCGGAGCCATCGGTTCGGACGGCAGGCCAAGAAAAGCCACGAAATACCAGAAGAGAAGCTGCAGCAGTAAGGGAATCTGGCGGATTAAGCCCACATACAAGCCAGCTAGCTGACGCAGCAGAGGATTGAGACTGCGTCTTGCCGCTCCGGCCACAACACCCAGCACCGTGGCAAGCACGATGCTGCAAGCGATCACCCGGAGGCTGTTAAGCCAGCTCACCAGCAAAGCCCAGGCTGTGCTGTCTCCGGGCTGATAGGGAAGTGTGTGTTCGCTAAGGGCGAATCCAGCAGGCTGCCAGAGCCATTCGAAGCTCAGTCCTAGCCCTGTGCGGATCAGATTCACGGCCAGGTTATTGACCAGAATTCCCACAAGCGTGAGAACTACTACCGCCAGGACGATCTCAAGCCATCGAAAGCCCTTCCGTTTCATTGAAACGGAGGTGCAGTAATGACTCCTCCGTCGCGATGCAACTGATTGAGTCCGCGTGGGATTGGAACGGCGCTTTCTGGCCCCAGATGTCGGTTGTAGATCTCTCCGTAGTTGCCGGTGGCCTTGATCACATTCACCACGAAATCATTGCTGAGACCAAGCTTGCTGCCCAGGTCGCCTTCGACTCCAAGAAACCGCCTCAACTTCGTGAGATCAGGATTGTCCTGTGCCTCTTTCAGCTTGTCGTTCACATTGGCCTGGGTGATTCCCATTTCCTCTGCAGTGATCACTCCATAAACCACCCAGCGCATGGCGTCTGAGAGGCGCTGATCCCCACCTGAGGACAGGGGAGCTAGAGGTTCTTTGCTGAGAACATCAGCAAGAATCACGTGCTCCTCAGGTTGTTCAAATCCTGAGCGGGCTGATGCGAGTTGGGATCGGTCTGAGGTCATTGCCTGGCAACGCCCCTGGAGATAACCAGCAACCACTTGGTTGAGATCCTGATATTTGATCGGTTGATAGGGCAACCCAAGTGACTGAAACGCATCATTCAGGTTCTGTTCTGTCGTGGTACCCGAGCCAACACAGATCGACTGACCTTTGAGATCTTTAAGACTGCGGATTCCGCTGTTTCGCCGCACCAATAACCCCTGCCCATCGTGGAAAACGACTGGCGCAAAACTCACCCCATTTCCACCTGAAGCATCCCTACTGAGGTTGAACGTTGTGTTGCGTGAAAGAAGATCGATCTCTCCTGTTTTCAGTGCTGTAAATCGTTCCGGTGCAGTCAGCGGTCTGTATTGCACCTTGCTGGGGTCCTCGAGTATCGCCGCCGCAAAGGCCTTGCATAAATCCACATCCAAGCCTGCGTAGTTGCCATCTCTTTGCAGGAAGCTGAAACCTGGGATCTTTCCACTGACGCCGCAACGCAGTTCCCCTCTGCTGCGAATCAGATCCACTCGGGATGCATCACCATCTCCGAGGCTTGCGCAGGCTGAGAGTGCCAGGCACGCCGAGAAAAGGGAGACAATTGAGCGACGCTTCGTCATACGAGTGGTCCTTGGAGGGCAATTTTGTCAGAACTTCGAGAGGTTTGAGGCGGATACCTGCTGACCTTGGCAGGAATCTCTACTGTTGCTTGCATGTCGATCAAGCTCCGAAAGATGTTTCGGTTCCGAGCGGGATCCTTATTAGCCATGGGATTTGTACTGTCCATGGTTGGTTCTCCTGCTTTGAGCTGGCAGATGGGAGACCGACAGGCTTACAACAACAAGATGGCTTTGCTCAACGTGATGCTTGAGGGGGCTAAGCAGCGTGCTGTTGACACTAACGATCTTCAGACTCTTTGCCTGGTGATGAGCATCGGCAACGATGTGACAGAGCGCTATCTCCAGGAGCATTCCAGCGACCAGCAGATCGAACAGCGGTTGAAAGGAATGCGCAACGACTTCACCTCCTGCTTGGGCCTCCTTTACAGCGTTCAGTGAACCTGTTGATCAATCAGTTCACATATCAACTCTAAGAATTCCCCTTGTCAGCCATGCCCACCATTGGGTTGGGATCCAATCCGTTCAAAGAGATTGAGACTTTCTTCGTTTAATCCCAGCACTTCGACTTTTGATCCGCCTTGCTCAAGCTTGCGAATCACCTGGTTCAGAGCGCTCACACCGCTTTGATCCCAGATATGAGCAGCTGACATATCAATGGTGACCTGGTTGGGATGGTCATGAACATCAAATCCCTGAACAAAATAAATCTTGCTTACGAAAAACAACTGTCCGTTCACGACATAGCGGCGCATCTCCTCATTCACATCCACTGCATCAACACGGATCACTTTGGCCACTTTGCGGCTGAACAAAATGCCTGCCAAAGCCACTCCTGCAATCACTCCAAGCGCCAGATTGTGGGGCGTGGTGAGCATGGTGACGGCGAAGGTCATCAGCATCACCGCCGTGTCGCTCTTTGGGATCGACCGGAGCCGACGCAGCCCGGCGATATCAGCTGTGCTCACAGCGATGCTGATCATCACAGCTACCAGTGCGGCCATGGGGATCTGTTCGAGCCATGGCCGTCCCAGCAGAATCATGGCCAGCAGGCTGACCCCTGAAAAGAGAGTGGAGAGCCTGGTTCGTCCACCGTTGTCGATGTTCATGACCGACTGACCAACCAGGGCGCAGCCGGCCATGCCCCCAAACAGGGAGGACACGATGTTGGCGATGCCCTGACCTCTTGCTTCCACGTTCTTGTTGGAGTTGCTGTCGGTGCGTTCATCGAGGATGTCCTGGGTCAGAAAGGTCTCCATCAGACCCACCAGTGAGATCGCCAGGGCCGTTGGCAGAACGATTCCCAAAGTCTCGAGACTGAAGGGAACCTTGATCTCGTCCGGCGAACCGAACGGCCAGCTCGGAATCGGCAGTCCGGTTGGCAAGTCTCCGAGGCTGCTCACGGTGGGGATATCCAGGCTGAAACCGATCGAGATCACGGTCAGCACAATGATGGCCACCAGCTGTGATGGCACTAGTCGTGTCAGGCGCGGCAATCCATAGATGATCAACAGCCCGAGCACGACCAGTCCCCAGATCACCGGAATCTGGCTGCCTTGAGGCAGCAGGTCATGGGCGTGGCCCGCCGCATCGGTTTCGCCGAAGTGCAGATTGATGCCCAGCTGGGGAAACTGTGCCTGGAAGATCAGCAACGCCAGCGCATTCACAAAGCCGCTGAGCACGCCTAGAGGCACGAAACGCATTTGGTAGGCCAAACGCAGCCAACCCCAGATAATTTGCAGGATGCCTGTGACCACACCGGCAACAAGGAGGTAGGTCAATCCCAGTCCCTCTCCGCGCGCCTCCCCGGTGGCGACAAGCCCAGTCATCAGCAGTGCTGTAGAGCCTGTGGCAGAGGTGATCATCGCTGAGCGACCACCGACAAAGGCGATCGTGATCGACAGCAGAAACGCTCCAAACAGGCCAACCTGCGGATCCACACCGGCAATGCCAGAGAACGCAATCGCCTCCGGAATCATGGCGAAGGCCACCACAAGTCCGGACAGCAGATCCTTGCTTGGGTTGCCGAAGCCGACATTCATCTGCCGAGGCACGGATCCTGAGGCCATCAATCTTCTGTTGAGTGCAGGGACCGTAGTTCAGAGCGGCGGCAATCGTCCTTCCGGATCCAGTGCGCTCTTGAGTTGGCGAAGTTCCGGCAACCAGTCCCCGAAGGCGTCCACCAGTTCCCGTTGATGGCCCGGCAGATGGTCATGCAATTGAGCGAGATGCACTCCAGGGCATGTTGTGCTCAAGTCGGCACTGACCTGATTCATCCACTCAAGACTTTGTTGTCGCCCAGAGCGATCTCCAGGATTCCAGGCTGCTGTGATCCAGGGTTTCCACATGGAATCGCGGTGGACGAAGGAAGAGCTCTCGCGCTTGATTCGCATTGTTGCTCCCCCCAGTTGTTGAGCGCTGATGCGGCACTCTCCATGGGGTCTCTCCTGCATGCGACAGCTCAGCAGCTCCATCAAGGGGCCGGCCTCATGCTTCAGGGCTGGACCGAGACGCGCGAGCACTTCGCTGTGAACGGGTCTAGAAGCAACGGCTTGAGAGGCAAGGCTGCCAAAGGTCGGCTGCTCCAGTTGATCCTTGCAGTGCTGGATTGCAGCGTGCTGATCTCTTCCCAGGATTGGATCAAGTTCTTTCAGCTTTCGGGATATGGGTTTATCGGAGCTGCAGTCCACGGCATAGATCTCCAACCTCTTCCCCCAGCTCCATTGCAGGCTGCAGGTTTCAGGCCAGCTCTCCGCGATCTGGATCAGCTCTGATAGTTGCGACGGAGGGATCAACCCATGGCGCACCTGCAGCGGTTGGAGTCGTTGGGTGCGCAGGCGCAGCCGCGTGACGATTGCCAAGAATGGTGAGGCACCCATCAGGGCGCGCCAGCGGCACACATCCTCTGCTGTTTGATGCTCCGAAAGGGCAAAGGGCTCACCTGACCCCCAGATCCCGTCGATTGCGGTGATGGAGTCCAGGGCAAGCCCCTGGGAACGGCTCAGGGGACCCATTCCTCCCGTGAGGATGAAGCCGCTGCCGGTCAGACCAGAGAGTCCGATGGGAATGCTGCGGTCAGAGGCTCGTAAGACCTGCAGCAGCTCGGCCATCGTCAGGCCGGTTCCGAACTCGATTTCTCTTGAGTTCTCGTGATAGCAGACCTTCCGGTGTCGTCGCAGATCCACTGTCCAGCTGCCATCGCCTGCGCAGCGACTGCTGTTTCCTCCTGAGCAAACCCGCACGGGCACGGATCCGAGCGGTTGCAGCATCAGCTGCTTCAACAGCTCCGGACTGGGAGTCAGGCAACCAAGGCTCTTTGCATCACTCGCCAGCGGGTTCATGGTCTTTGTTTTACAGCCGCGAATAGGTTTGATGCAGATGCACCGCATGTGTGACCCAGCAGATCGTTGCTCCTGCTGCAACCAAACATGGAGTTCTGATTTGTGGTCATGGCAGCCGCAACCGTCTGGCGGTTGCCGAGTTCGAGGGGTTGGCCAACGGACTTAAAGAGCGCCTGACCGGATTGCCGGTGGAATATGGCTTTCTTGAATTCGCACGTCCCATCCTGAGAGATGGTCTGGAAAGGCTGCGCGCGCAAGGAGTCGTCAAGGTGCTTGCCGTTCCGGCGATGTTGTTTGCCGCTGGACACGCCAAGAACGACATCCCGTCTGTGCTCAACACCTACAGCGCTGAAACTGGACTGGAGATTGACTACGGCCGTGAACTGGGCGTGGACCGCTTGATGATCGCCGCGGCAGGAGCACGCATTGAGGAGGCTCTCAATAGGACCTCCAGGGTTGATCTCGCCAACACCATGCTTGTGGTCGTGGGTCGTGGTTCTTCGGACCCTGACGCCAATTCCAACGTTGCCAAGGTCACCAGGATGTTGGTGGAGGGTTTTGGTTTCGGCTGGGGGGAAACCGTTTATTCGGGCGTCACATTTCCTCTGGTGGAACCCGGACTGCGTCATGTGGTGAAGCTTGGTTTTAAGCGCATCATCGTGTTTCCTTATTTTCTGTTCTCCGGGGTGTTGGTCAGCCGCATCCGTCAACACACACAACGGGTTGCGGATGATCATCCCGACGTTGACTTTGTCAACGCGTCTTACTTGGGTGATCACAGCTTCGTTCTAGACACGTTCCTGGAGCGGGTTCAGGAAGTGATGGGCGGAGAAGCCGCAATGAACTGCTCTCTCTGCAAATACAGGGCTCAGGTCTTGGGCTTTGAGCAGGAAGTGGGACTTGATCAGTCAAGTCACCATCACCATGTAGAGGGGCTCACGGAAGCCTGTGCACTCTGCGAACGGGAATGCACGGGTGTATGTCAACCCGACGGCATCCCGATTCCAGTGGGCGCTGGGCACCATCACGATCATGACCACTGCCATGAGCATGACCAGCACAGTCATGACCAGCACAGTCATGACCATGGACACCATCCCTACCCCCACGCCGATCACCCCCTCGGACCGACAACGTTGCGTCGAACGGCACCCCAGCAGGAAGCAACTGGGTCTCAAATCTGAAGTAATTCGGTAGAAACGGCGCACTCAGGCGTCTCTGTCTTGCCTTGGTCTCGCGAGACTTGCTCGCATAAGCGTGACTGATGTCTCGTGGCGCTGTGGAGAAAGGCTGCGGTTTTCCACAGTTCTTAGACGCTTTTCCACTGCTATTTGCTGAAAGCAGTCGCCTGGAGGGAGAGGCTGTGGTTTTGGATTCCGGTGCCTTTCGTGACTTGACAGGGGTCCTCGCTTGATTGCTCGAGTGGTGTGCTGTGTTCGTCTTTCAAGCAAGCCGCCTGTGCTGCAATGAGTCTTGTTTGAGATCAGCGTTTGGTGGCAGCCCGTTGTTCGCTTTGACGATCAGGGAGCTTGTGTGGCTTCCTGTTGGTGGAAACGGGACGCAGAAGCGCGGATGGATTGCAATCACTTGGAGCGCTGCATGGATCCGCAGCCGGCCACTGCATCGGATGGTGAATCACGCTTCGTGAGTCTTGAGGCTGAAATCCCTGAAGCTCTCTACCAGGGCATGAAAGCCTTCGTTGGGTCCAATCAGGCTTGGGATCAGTCCCAGGTCATGAGTTCCGCCCTGGCCCAGTTCCTTTTCCAGAACGGTTGTTCTGAGCGCGCCGTCACGGAGCTCTATCTCGATGATCTATTCAGCCGTTCCAAGGTGTAATTGCTGCCAGGCATGCTCTCCGGGTGATCGCCATCATGGTGAGCGTCGGGCTCTGCCAACCGGAACTGGGCCAGCAGGCGCCGTCCACAACCAGCACATTGGGACATCGCCAGAGACGGTTCCAGCGATCAACCACGCTGTGTTCCTCGTTGCTTCCCATTGCTGCACCTCCGACTTCGTGGATGTAATAGCCCGGAGGTGGAGCGTCCTCCTGAGCCGCAAGAGCCTTCGCGACGAGAGGCTTCACGAGTGGAAGGTGCACCTGATCTGCAAGTGATGTCGTAAGACCACCGGCAATGTTGATGCAGTCCTGAATTGTGTTCTGCATGTGTTGCACCATGGCCTGCTCATTCGCTCCCCAGCTGCAGCTGATGTGGGGTATCGGCACATCAAGTGGGTCGCAGTGTTGCGAGAGGCTCACCTGATTTTCTGAATCTGAGAGCACCTCACCGTGGCCGATCAGAAAGCCAAGCCGACGGTCTGGATTGCGTTTAAGCCACCGGGGCGGATCAAATCGGTTGATGGCTCCCCAGATCCCATAGCCGCGCAGAAAAGGGCGCCCGGCGCAGGTCTCAGGGGCATTTCCGAAGGGCAGGAAGAAGCTTCCTGCTCCTGAAAGCCTGCTGGATGGGTCGGATTGCTGAGCCGCGCCGCGTCCGGTTTCGCTTGGAACCGAGAAGAATCGACAGCAAGACACATGATCCATCAATCCCTTGCCCAGCAGCCCTGAGGGATCCTTGAAGCCCTTTGAATTTGCCTGTTGCTCAGACTGCAGCAGCAGTCTGAGCGTTGCGATCGTGGAGGCGCAGGTCACCACCAGATCGCATTCCAGTCGCTGCCGTTCCCCATTGATGCGGTTGACGACCACAACGGCGCGGGCTCGTTGCTGGGCGGGATCGATCTCCAGGGTCTCCGCCATTGAATTGCACAGGAGTTGCACCCGCCCTGTGGCCAGTGCTCGCTGAAGGCTGCTGCCGTTGCTGCTTGATCGAGGCCACTCGGCTGACGTGGTGCGCTGGGGGGCCTCAAAACCCCGGGAATGGATCAAGGCAATGCCGCGCTCCTTGTGCAGGAGTTCACGCATCCGCTCTTCCTCAGGCATGAAGGGTAAAGCTGGTGCCATCTGTCCATCAGGGAGCTGCTCAAGACCATCCCGCTCACCACGGACTTCAAACAGCTGCTCGAGTGCGCTGTAGTGAGGATCGAGATCGGCATGCGTGATGGGCCAGTTTTGACCGTATCCGTCTTGATCCGCAGCTTTGAACTCATAGTCGGAAAGCCGCAGGGTGATGCCACCCCACGTGAGGCTGCGGCCGCCAACCTGACGACCCTGGGTCCACAGAAATGGTTGATCGTCTGGCGTGCTGTACGGGTACTGACGTTCGTCCGCGTAAAGGGAGGGGTTCTGTTTCCAGTAGCCAGGGTGTTGAATCTGACGCCGATGGCGACCGCTGATCAGACCTTCGGCTCGTCTGAAACTATTGCCAGGTTCGCTCCCGAGGGCTTCCGAAGCTGATCGATCGGGACCCGCTTCCACAACCAAAACACTGAGCCCTGCTTCTGCAAGTGTCATCGCTGCCACACCGCCTGTGGCTCCCGATCCGATCACAATTGCTTCAAAGGGATTCAAGGACACGGCATGAGGATGACCTACTGATAGTGCCCGACGCGGTCGAGAGCTCTGGCCAGTGTCATCGCAGCTACGCCGCCTGTAGTTCCTGAACCTGCACAATCGCTGCAAAGGTGTGCTTTGGCAAGACAGAAAGGGAGTATTTAGATAGTTTGCGACAAGGCATTGTGTTTGATCAATGATCATTCCTTCTTATTTATCTCTGGCTGTTTTGCGGTGGTTGGGTGGTTTTTTTGCGGTCTTAGCGCTCAGATATTTTTTTGGATTTTTAATACGTCGTATAAGGAGAAAGAAGCACAATTTTTCCGAGTTTATTAGACAATTGCTCATAGGTGCGCTTGTTCCAGCTGGGCTGTTGCTGACCCTTGTTTGGGGCTGGGATGCTTTGCCTGACGCCGGTCAGGTAGATGAAATTAGCTATGCAATTGTAAGTTTTATCGCGATGGTCCTTTTGGTGAGGCTGAGCAATACTTCACTGGTGTTTTTTGTTGATAGCTATATCAGGCAGAAGCAGAAAGCATCTTTCAGCCCTGAAATGTTTGCAGCTCTATCACCTATCTTGCGTGTGTTTGTCTGGGTGATAGCGCTGTTGATCTACTTTCGACAACAGGGTCTTCAATTGGGCGCAATTTTCGCAGCTTTGGCTGGAGCAGGGATTGGTGTTGGTATTGCCTTTCAGCGCCCGATACAAAATTGGGCCGACTACATAATAGTTCTTTTTGATAAACCCTTTTCTTTTAATCAACTTATTAGAGTTGGTAAAGTTGTTGGCCGAGTTGAGCAGGTTGGCGTGCGTACCACCTCGATTCGAAGCGTAAGTGGACAACTTATTGTTATGAGTAATAGTGATTTACTCGATTCAACTATTGAACATCTTGATGATTTTCCTAGGCGCCGAATAAAGCAGATCATAGGTGTTGAGTACGGAACTTCTCCCGAGCTGCTTGAGTTGGTTCCTGGGTTGATCGAGACTGCTGTGAATTCAGTCTCTGGAGCGGAGTTTGATCGGGCCAACTTTATTTCTTTTGGAGATTTTGCGCTCAAGATTGAATATGTGTTTTATGTGGCCAGCTCGAAAAACTCCGTTGCCTTGGGTCTCAGGCATAGTATAAACATTCAGATATTGCGATGCTTTGGTAAGCATAATATTAGGTTTGCCGTTTTGTCCTGCCCTGATTGTGTAAGGCGATTAAAATCGGAGGCCCGAAATGGTGATTAGAATGAAATTACCTGCCTTTTAATGTGCTGTAATTGTGTTGAATAGCGCCAAAATAATTATTGATTGATTTTTTATAGTTTGGGAAAGCTTTTCGGTTAGTGATCGCTAGATATCATCTAAATATTTGCATAAAAAGCGCCAACTTGAACTGCAATCTTCGTTTTGATTTGGTGGCGGGGGGGAGATTTGAACTCCCGACCTTCGGGTTATGAGCCCGACGAGCTACCAGACTGCTCTACCCCGCGGTGACCCAATCATCATACAACTTGGTGATCGAAGACACCACTCAATTGTGGTCAGGTTCGCAGCTCACCCTCTACATCAAGGTGAACGCCAGGATTGAGGATCAATAGCTGTTCCTCCAGTTCCTTCAGTCCGCTTGGCGTCATCCAGTCGAGCTGACGCAGTAGATGGAGGGCCACAGCCTGCTTGGCTCGTCTAGCGCCGTCTTCAACCTTGATCGCAACGCCAAGCCCTTCACCGGTTCGGCTCAGGCATTGAATGCCTTCTGCACCCCCTTTGCTGATCACCTGGTGATGGGAGCGTCGCATTAATTCTGTATCGAAGCGCCCCTCTCCAGCTACTAGTTCTGGGTGTGCAAGCATCGCCCGGCTGATCTGTTCCAGTTGCGCGTGGGCTGAAGATCCGAGATGGGCATACAACAGAGCCATCTGGTCGAGCTGAAGGCGCAGTGTGGGAGCTCCGCAGTCATCCCGTTCAGCAACCAGTTCATCAGGGGGCAGACCGAGCAGTTCTGCTACGCGTCGCGTGACCTCCTGCTGCAGGGGATGGTCTCCCTGGAGATAGGTCTCGATCGGCCATCCCATTTTTCGGGCGGTGATCAGAAATGCAGCATGCTTACCTGAGCAGTTGTGCTCCAGGGGACTAGTGCGGCCCAAGGGGATCGGGCATTGCAGATGGTCGCTTTCGAGCTCTGCGTTCCACAGCAACCGGAAGGCCTCACGCGCATGCCCAGGGGTGCCCGAATGGGATCCACAGCTGATGGCGATTCCCCGCTCAGCGCAGTTGTAGGTCTCCGATGCACCGCTGCTGATCAGCGGTAGGGCCTGAAAGGGTTTGAGCGCCGAGCGAATAAACGTTTCGAAGTCAGGCTGTCCAGCTTTCATCAGGACCCGGCCGCGGCTGTCGCAGACCACTGCATGCACTCGATGGGTGGACTCGATGGAAGACCCTCGCCGCAGCCGAACCTCGAGAGGTGGGGTACTCAGGGAGCGCGCCGAGCCGCGGTAACCCGATGGGATCGACATGCCCTGATGTTCCTAAGATTCACAGAGCCTGACAGATGCTTGCTCCACCGAGCATCAGACCTGTGACCAGGGCCATGGCTCGCCCGAGTCGGCCAAGGATGGGCCTGACTTCATGCTGAGCAAGCAGTAGATCTCGCTCCCGCCACGACACAGGTTTTTCCCAGACCTGGCCGTCGTACCACCCTGATTCCTCGTATTCCACCTTTTCCGAGAGCAGGCGTTTGTGGACGTAGGTCCAGCCAAGCCACTGACGGACTAACAGCAGCATCGGCATCACAAGGGCTGCAACACCGCCGGCGAGCAGCAAACGCACTGGATCGTGGCGCAAGGTCCAACTACCACTGGCCACCAGCACGGTGATCGGTGAAATCAGCAGCCAGCTGATCAGTAAAGCCCGGTCGAGAGAGACCTGGGCCGTACAGGGCCATGCAAAAAACCAGGATCGGCTGAATTGAGCAAATTCCTCCTGAGGTCTCTGCTCAGGGGGAACAGGGCAGGAGATGCTCGAGGCCATGCCGGGCCGCCTGTTAATCGTCTGTTGTCCTGGAGGTTAGGTAGGGACGACGTTCCCCGTGACTCCAAAATGCTTCAAGGTCGTAGTAACTCCTTTCCCCAGGTTGGAGCACGTGCACGATAAGTTCGCCGTAATCCAGCAATGCCCAGCGACCCTCGTTCACTCCCTCCTTGCGTAGAGGAAGTCTCTGGACCTCATCCTCGATTCGATCCTCGACTGATCGCGCAATAGCCCTGACCTGGACATCGCTCTGACCACCGGCAATCACCATCCAGTCGGCAAGACTCGAGACCTCATCGACTCGGATGAGCTGGATGTCCACCGCCTTACGGTCATCGCAGGCGTCGGCTGCGAGTTCCGCAAGCTGTTCACTATCCATAGACGTTTTCGCTGCTAACGGATTGACGTGAACCTTGCTGCTGCGCCATTTCAGCGCGAGCTTTTCCAGCACTTTTGCGCAAAGCCTCAAGTCGGTCTTCGTAGAAGCTGCGTTTTTTCTTCTTTCTGGTTTTCTCGACGAGGTCCTTCAGAGCGCCGCCCAGACTTTTGTAAGCATTCGGAACGCTGTAGCCAAAACGACAGGCCAGATCGATGGCCCGCTCATCAGCCGAGATCGCATCGCGCAGCCGTTTTTCCGCATTGTTTTTCAGATAGAGGCGGTAGCCCGCGAATCCCGACAGACCTAAGGCCATGAATAACAGCAGGCCGTCTTGAACCCAGAGCTCACCGATGGCTCCGCCGAGACCGATCGCAAGCGCTGCCATCTCCCAGCCATCGCGGGGAATGGTGTCGTTCTGGATCCGGCCTACTTCATGCCAGAACAGCAGATTGCGGTGGTCGAGGGCAAGATTGTCCCAAGCGTCGAGATCAACTTGGATCTCAACTTCATCCCTGCCGATCTCCTCAAGGGTGATCAAGGCCGGCTCAACGGCGGCGGCCGCCTCGACGAACACCCAGCTCTGCATCTCCGGGGGAAGCAACCCTTTCAGACGCTGGAGCTCACTCATGATTGTCGATGGTTCTCCTGACCCCTAACGCTAGCGACTGCTGGGCACCTACTGCTGCACAGACGCAAGTGGACATGGGGCTGCGTGGGAGACTCAAAAGGTTTGGCTGCTGAGAGAACGCCATGCCCCGGCGGAATGACCTTCGTCGCATTCTTTTGCTGGGTTCTGGGCCGATCGTGATCGGCCAGGCTTGTGAGTTTGATTACTCCGGAACTCAGGCGTGCAAAGCACTTCGCGCCGAGGGCTATGAGGTCGTGCTGGTGAATTCCAATCCGGCTTCGATCATGACCGATCCGGATATGGCGGATCGCACCTACGTGGAACCGCTCACCCCTGAAGTGGTCGAAAGGGTGATCGAACAGGAACGACCCGATGCCCTTTTGCCAACGATGGGTGGCCAGACCGCCCTCAATCTGGCAGTCACTCTTGCTGAAAACGGAACACTGGAACGATTCGGGGTCGAGCTGATCGGTGCCGATCTGCAGGCGATCCGAAAAGCGGAGGATCGACTCCTGTTTAAGCAGGCGATGGAGCGCATCGGCGTGAAGGTCTGTCCTTCGGGAATCGCCTCATCGCTGGAGGAGGCGGAGGCTGTGGGCGCTGCCATCGCCACTTATCCGAGAATTATTCGCCCCGCTTTCACTCTGGGCGGAAGTGGAGGTGGCATCGCTTACAACCCTGAAGAATTTGCCTCGATCTGCAAAACCGGTCTAGATGCCAGTCCCGTCTCTCAGATTCTGATCGAACAGTCCCTCCTGGGTTGGAAGGAATTCGAACTTGAGGTGATGCGCGATCTCGCCGACAACGTGGTGATTGTCTGCAGCATTGAAAATCTCGACCCCATGGGGGTTCACACCGGTGATTCGATCACCGTGGCTCCAGCCCAGACCCTCACGGATCGTGAATACCAGCGACTGAGAGATCAGTCCATCGCCATCATTCGCGAGATCGGTGTTGCTACCGGCGGCAGCAATATCCAGTTTGCGATCAACCCCGCTGATGGCGATGTGGTGGTTATCGAGATGAATCCCCGCGTCAGCCGATCGTCGGCTCTGGCCAGCAAGGCCACTGGATTCCCCATTGCCAAAATCGCGGCGCGTCTCGCCGTGGGCTACACCCTTGACGAGATTCTCAACGACATCACCGGCAAGACACCCGCCTGCTTTGAACCAACGATTGATTACGTCGTCACCAAGGTTCCCCGTTTCGCCTTTGAAAAATTCCGGGGCTCGCCTGCGGTGCTCACCACGGCGATGAAATCCGTTGGTGAGGCCATGGCCATCGGGCGTTGTTTCGAGGAGTCGTTCCAGAAGGCTTTGCGATCCCTGGAGACCGGTCTGGCCGGCTGGGGTGGTGATCGCGCTGAGCCCGAGCTCACAGCGGCTGAGCTTGACCGTTCTCTGCGGACACCCTCTCCGGAAAGAATCCTCACTGTGCGCGCCGCCATGGTGGCCGGACGGACAGATGAGCAGATTCACGATCTCAGCCGCATTGACCCGTGGTTCCTGGCCAAGCTGCGTGGTCTGATCAACACTGAATCTGAACTGCTGAACGACAGGCAGTTGTCGGACATCAGCGCTGCGGATTTTCTCAGGCTCAAGCAGCTCGGCTACTCCGATCGTCAGATCGCCTGGTTCACCGGTTCGGATCAGCTAGAGGTGCGCCAAGCGCGACAGGAACTTGGAGTGCGTCCAGTGTTTAAGACCGTGGACACCTGTGCGGCTGAATTCGCTTCAACCACTCCGTATCACTACTCAACCTATGAACGTCCCTTGTCTCGCCTGGATGCAACGGGGACGTTGACGGTTCAGCCTCCTGCGACGGAAGTCTCTGAGGACAACAGGCCGAAACTGATGATCCTGGGCGGTGGTCCCAATCGCATTGGCCAAGGGATCGAATTTGATTACTGCTGTTGCCATGCTTCGTTTTCTGCACAAGATCGGGGCTTCGCCACGGTGATGCTCAACAGCAATCCCGAAACGGTCTCCACCGACTACGACAGCAGTGATCGTCTCTATTTCGAACCGCTCACGTTTGAGGATGTTCTCAATGTGATCGAGGCGGAACGCCCCGAAGGTGTGATTGTTCAGTTCGGCGGCCAAACGCCCCTCAAGCTGGCGATGCCTCTGCTGCGTTGGCTGAACTCGCCGGCAGGTCAGGCCACGGGCACCCGTATCTGGGGAACCTCACCGGAATCGATCGATCGTGCTGAGGACCGTGAGCAGTTCGAAGCGATCCTGCGTGAACTTGACATCCGCCAACCGCGCAACGGCCTCGCTCGAAGCGAGCAGGAGGCACGCGCTGTGGCAGACAACGTGGGTTATCCGGTGGTGGTGCGTCCCTCCTACGTGCTGGGTGGCCGAGCGATGGAGGTCGTTCACGACGAATTGGAGCTCAATCGCTACATGACCGAAGCCGTGCAGGTGGAACCTGATCATCCGGTGCTTATCGATCAATACCTCCAAAACGCCGTTGAGGTGGATGTGGATGCGCTTTGCGACCGTGATGGTGTGGTGGTGATCGGTGGGCTGATGGAGCACATCGAACCCGCTGGGATTCATTCAGGGGATTCCGCCTGCTGTCTGCCATCGGTTTCTCTTGGTGATGAGGCCCTTGCCACCATTCGCTCCTGGACCAAGGCCCTCGCCCTGCGCCTTCAAGTTCAGGGTCTGATCAATCTTCAGTTCGCGGTTCAGCGCACTGCCTCAGGGGAAGAACGGGTTTTCATCATCGAAGCCAATCCGCGCGCCTCGCGGACGGTGCCATTCGTCGCCAAGGCCACCGGTGTGCCATTGGCAAGAATTGCTACACGCCTCATGGCTGGCGAGAGCCTCGCGGATATCGGTCTCAGCCAGGAGCCCTCTGCGCCGCTTCAAGCAGTGAAAGAGGCCGTCCTGCCGTTCCGGCGTTTCCCTGGTGCCGATTCATTGCTGGGACCGGAAATGCGCTCCACCGGAGAGGTCATGGGGTGGGCTCCGCAATTTGGGATGGCTTACGCCAAGGCGGAGCTGGCTGCTGGGGAGGCACTACCCACCAAGGGCAACGTTTTTTTATCGACCCATGACAGAGATAAGCCTGCTCTCGTGCCGGTGGCCAAGCGATTGCTTGAACTGGGATTTGAGCTCACCGCTACTGCTGGAACGGCGGCCACCTTGACTGAGGCTGGCCTTGAAGTTCAGTCAGTGCTCAAGGTTCATGAAGGGCGTCCGAATATTGAGGATCTGATTCGCTCCGGTGCTGTGCAGCTCGTGATCAACACACCGATCGGTCGTCAAGCGGCCCATGACGATCGCTACTTGCGGCGTGCTGCGCTCGATTACTCCGTACCGACCCTTACCACGCTTGCCGGAGCACGGTCTGCTGTGCAAGGGATTGAGGCGCTCCAATCGCAGACGTTTGATATCCATGCCCTTCAGGATGTTCATCGATAGGGTCAGTCCCGGTAAGGTCGCCTGAGCATCAATGTCTTCACGTGACTGTCACCAGCATTCCCAACGTTGCCCCCGGCAGTGACTGCCGGGATGCTTTTCAAGCTGCTTATCAGAACCGCTACACCTGGGAACCAGGTTTTAGCGGATACAAGGGTCGGTGCATCTGGGAGCAAGGCGACCGACGTGTCGAAGGGCGTTTCCAGATCGGTGCGGATCTGAAGGCCAAGGTCGAGGGCATCGATGATGCTGAGGTTGAGAAGGCGATCGCCTCTCAACTCTGGGAAGTCGCCATCCATCGCGTTCGCAGGCCTTTCGAGCAGGTGCACGGTGCCAACACCTTCACTGCTGGTGACAGCACCGATGAAGGCTTGGAAGTGCTGATCGGAGGCAAGGGTGAGGGTGATCGCTATCGCATCAAAGCTGATGTGGTGACGATGGTTCACCGCCATATCCACGGCACGGTGGTCACGATTCACACAGGAAGCACGACGGACACTGGATCGGGTTATCTGAGTCGCAACTACACGAGTCAGTACTCGGATCCCGCCAGTGGCGAAGTTAAGGGAGCTTCCAGCAGCTTTGAAGACACCTTCGTGCCTCTCGGTGCCCAGGGCAGCTGGGTGCTTGAGCGTCGAGCGATCAGTTCCAAAGATTCCGATGGCAAGGACACGCTTCAGGTGTTCGAGTTCAACGATCTGGCTTCACTCTGATGACAGCTCCTGCAAACGCTTCCGACAACTTCGACAGCGTCGTCACCGCGATCAACGGTCCGATCAGTTCCTTCGCCTGGGGATGGCCGACCGTGGGTCTGATTTCGATCACGGGCATTTTGCTCATGGTCGGTCTGCGGTTCATGCCGATCCTGCGTCTTCCCTACGGGGTGCGCATGATGCTGGCCCCCTCTGAACAACAGGCTGAGGGAGATATCAGTTCCTTCCAGGCTCTGATGACATCGCTCGCCGCCACCGTCGGGACTGGAAACATCGCCGGGGTAGCAGGAGCGATCGCCATCGGCGGTCCTGGGGCGATCTTCTGGATGTGGTTGATTGCCTTCTTTGGCATTGCAACCAAATACGCCGAAGCTGTCCTGGCCGTTCACTACCGCGAGGTGGATGAATTGGGTCATCACGTCGGTGGGCCGATGTATTACATCAGCAAAGGTCTTGGACCTCGCTGGGTATGGCTTGGTGGGCTGTTTGCTGTGTTCGGCATGCTGGCCGGTTTCGGCATCGGCAACGGCGTTCAATGTTTCGAAGTGTCCAGTGCATTGCTCGGGCTGGGTGTGCCTCGTGAAGTGACAGCCGTGGTCCTAGGGGTGCTGGTCTTTGCTGTGATCATCGGCGGTGTGCGCCGTATTTCGAAGGCTGCCTCCGCGATTGTGCCGTTTATGGCAATCGCCTACGTGCTCGCCTGCCTCATCATCCTGTTGGCCAACATCAGCAGTGTCGGCGACGCCATCGCCAGCATTTTCAGCAATGCATTTACCGGACAAGCCGCTGCAACGGGCACGCTCACTCAGGTGATCCTGATGGGATTCAAACGAGGGATTTTTTCCAATGAAGCTGGTCTGGGCAGTGCACCGATCGCCCATGCTGCTGCCCGTACTGATGACCCCGTTCGTCAGGGCACGGTGGCGATGCTTGGTACCTTCATCGACACGATGATCATTTGCACGCTTACTGCCCTGGTGATTTTGGTTAGCGGCATCGCCGGCGGTGGACTGTCAGGGTCTGAGCTGTCGATTGCAGCTTTCAATGAGGCTCTGGCCGGTTCGGGCTGGATCGTTACCTTCGGCCTGCTTGTGTTCGCTTTCACCACCGTTCTCGGTTGGAGTTTCTATGGCGAACGCTGCACAGAATATCTGTTCGGCGTGAAGGCGATTCTGCCCTTCAGGGGCGTGTGGGTCGCCGTGGTTGTGATTGGTTCACTGGTGGGCGATCGCGGTGTGGTGTGGGGTGTTGCGGATACGCTCAATGGCCTGATGGCCATTCCCAACCTGATCGCGCTGTTGCTGTTGTCAGGAACTGTGTTTGAACTGACCCGTCGTTATCGCTTCCCCGAGACGTCGGAATCATCCAACTGATCAAATGGGCTGATTCAGTGTTAAGTGCCTCCGCCATTTGGCGGAGGCTTCTTGTTTTGGAGACTCTTGACGTTTCCTAGATGGTTCAGCCTTGGTCGGGCATCGGGGTGACGTTCTTGAGTCGCTCATTGAGCTGCATTGCCATGGACTGACGTCCAACCGCAAGAACTTTCAGGGTGTCTTCATGCATGCGCAATTGCGCATCGGCGACTTGCATGCCTCGCACCAGTTCCTTCAGATCTTCAGGAAGTTCATTGAGGTTGTAGCGCTTACCTTCAAAAGTGAGCACTGGATTTTCTGCTGGCGTTGCGGTCATCGGATGGACAGAATCACAGTTGAATCCAACGAAACCTAGCTGCGCCCATCGCGAATCATTTGGCGTTCACACAGATCTCGATAGCGACCGTTATTCGCCATCAACTGATCATGGCTGCCTCGTTCGCTGATCTGGCCATGGTCAAGGACCACAATTTGATCGGCTTCCTGCACAGTGGCCAGTCGGTGAGCGATCACCAGCACGGTGCGACCGTGCATCGCCTGACGTAGCCCCAACTGAACAGCAGCCTCAGCCTCAGCGTCCAGGGCGCTAGTGGCTTCATCGAGCAGCAGCACCGCAGGATTTCCCAGGACGGCTCTGGCAATGGCAATCCGCTGCAGTTGCCCCCCTGAAACATTGGTGCCGCGTTCCTCCAGCTTCGTCTCATAGCCATCCGGCAAGGCCATGATGAAGTCGTGGGCATTGGCCAGACGGGCTGCCTCGAGCAGCTGGCCATGGCTCGCCGGCCTACCAAAACGAATCGCTTCAGCAATGCTGCCGGAGAACACCGTTGTGCGTTGGGGCACGAGGGCGACCTGTTGCCTGAGTTCGCGCGCTTTCACTTGTGCCAGATTCTTTCCATCCAGCTCGATCTCTCCTGACTGGGCACTGTTAAAGCGCAAAAGCAAGGAGAACAAGGTGCTTTTCCCAGCACCGGATGGGCCCACCAGTGCCACCACCTGACCGGCTTCGATGCTCAGGTTGATGTCTCGAAGAACTGGTTCACCGTTGCCGTAAGCAAAGTGGACGCGATGCAGATTCAGGTGGCCTTCAGGTCGACCAATCGGCAAGGCCGGATCCGGATCTGCCGTTTCCTGAGGTTCTTGTTCGATCTGTCGTAGCCGCCGCAGCGAAGCCTGGCCCTGCTGAAATTCATTGAAGTTGTTGGTGACGTGAGCGATGGGGTCGATCAGCACCACAAGGCCGGTGAGATAGCTGCTCAAGCCAGCAATGCTCAGACCATCGTTCTGAATCCTCCAGGCGGCCAGGCCCAGAACGGAGAAAAGGCCCACCACTTCGATCATGCCCACCACCGGGTGCTGCAGGGCTACAAGGCTGTAGGTGCGATGCCGGGCTTGACGATGCTGGTCAATCTCGTCTTCAAACCTGCCTTGCAACCAGGGCTCTGCAGCAAAGGCCCGCACCAGCGGCAGGCCCTCGATCGCTTCGCCGAGCAAACCGGCCAGTTCGCTCACTTTTTTCTGACTCCGTTCGGTGGCCGCCATCACCCGTGCGCCAAACAGGCTGATCAGCCAGATGATCAACGGTGCCAGCAGCAGGATGGAAGCCGTGAGTTTCCAGTCCAGCCAGAGCATGTATCCCAGCACCGCCAGCAGTTGGAGCACGCTTGGAAGTGTGTCGTGAATTGATTTGTAGAGCACTTCACTGACACGATCGGCGTCTTCGGTCAGTCGGTAGGTGAGATCGCCTGCGGAGAGTTTTTCCAGTGCGCCCAGTTCAACAGTCTGCAAACGCCCAAACAAATTGCTGCGTAGGGTTTTGCTCACCTGAAGGGCAGGTCCGGCTAGTAGGGAGTCCTGACCGAACTGAGCCAGTTTCTGGATCGCAAAAATCAAGACGCCCTGCCCGATCAGTCCGAGCACCCGGCCAAGATCCCTCGATCCCAGTGCGGGGAACAGGGATCCCGCGAGATTGAGCAGCAACAGAAAGCTGCTCACATAAATGAGCATGCAGACCAGCCCGAGGCTCAGTTGGGGCAGATGCGGACGCAGCAATGGCAGCAGCCTGCGGAATCCTGCCTCGGAGGTTTTCAGCATCGCGTCACACTATCAATGCTCTTTTGTGCTCCCATGAGCTGATGCGACTCGATCAGTTCTTGAAATGGCAAGGATGGGTTGGCACCGGCGGTGAGGCCAAGATGCTGATCCAGGCTGGAGAAGTACGTGTGAATGACTGCGTTGTCACCCAGCGCGGTCGACAGCTCAAGATCGGGGATCGTGTGATCCTGGGTGGAGATCAGGCCGTCGTCACGAAGATCTGAGACGTTCTTGCTCGCGTAGGAACGTAAGTTGGCTGCTGCTGAGCCGCAGAGGACGCAAGCGTGGGCAAACCGGTGATTGCTGGAAACTGGAAGATGCACATGACGTGCGCCCAGGCCCGGGACTGGTTGGCCACGTTTCTGCCATTGATCGCCGACACGCCTGATGACCGTGAGCTGGTGGTGGCGCCTCCGTTCACTGCGATCAGTACCACCGCTGAGGTCACGTCAGGATCAAGGCTTGAGATTTCAAGTCAAAACGTGCACTGGGAGGCTCAGGGCGCATTCACAGGTGAGATCGCTCCGTCGATGCTGGAAGAACATGGAGTGCGTTACGCGATCGTTGGGCATAGCGAGCCACGTAAATACTTCAGTGAGAGCGATGAGCAGATCAACCACCGGGCGCGTTCAGCGCAGGCCCATGGTCTGATCCCCATCGTCTGCGTTGGAGAAAGTGATGAACAGCGCAGCCGTGGCGAAGCCGAACGTGTGATCCGCCGTCAGGTGGAGCAGGGCCTCGAAGGACTCGATCCAAATCATCTTGTGGTTGCCTATGAACCCATCTGGGCCATCGGCACCGGCAAAACCTGTGAATCCTCGGAGGCGAACCGCATCTGTGGCCTGATTCGTAGTTGGGTGGGTGCCCCTGATCTGATCATTCAGTACGGAGGATCCGTCAAACCCGGAAACATCGATGAGCTCATGAGCATGAGTGATATCGACGGTGTGCTCGTTGGTGGCGCATCCCTCGATGCCGAAAGCTTTGCTCGTATCGCCAACTATCAGGTCAGCTGATTAGTGATGCGTTATCCCGCCTGCTGGGGCTGTCGCCCGGCTGTGATGGGGGTAATCAACCTCACCCCGGACTCCTTCAGTGATGGAGGGCGGTTCAACCGGGCGGATCTGGCCCTGAACGAGGCGTCACGCCAGCTTCGGGATGGAGCGCAGGTGCTCGATCTCGGTGCCCAGAGCACCCGGCCTGGTGCTGTTGATGTGGGTGCGGAAGAAGAGCTGTCGCGTCTTCTCCCCTGCCTGCAAAGCATCCGAGCAGCCCATCCGCAGGTGATTCTTTCCGTGGACACATTTCTGGCATCCGTGGCCAGAGCGGCGTTGGAAGCAGGCGCCGACTGGATTAACGATGTCAGCGGAGGCCGGCGTGACCCTGCCATGCTGCCGTTGGTCGCTGAGGCTGGTTGCCCGTATGTGCTGATGCACAGTCGCGGTGACAGTCAAACCATGGACGACTGCACCGATTACGGCGACCAGGGCGTTGTCGCCGGAGTGTTGCAGGAACTCAGGCTCAGCACCAACCGAGCTCTCCAAGCGGGCCTGAGCCAGGACCAGCTGATTTGGGATCCAGGTCTTGGCTTCGCGAAGACCACAGACCAGAACCTTCAGCTGATCAGACAGTTGGACGAGCTTCAGCAGGACGGCATTCCGCTTTTGCTTGGACCTTCACGGAAGCGTTTCATTGGCGCTGTTCTTGACCAGCCCCGTGCCAAGGCAAGGATCTGGGGGACGGCTGCTGTCTGCGCCAGGGCTGTGGAGGCTGGGGTCCACGTGCTGCGCGTCCACGATGTAGGGCCGATCAGTCAGGTGGTAACCATGGCCGCGGCGGTGGCTCGGCAAGGTTCGCCCGCCAACATTCGTGACTGAGCTGGCTAGAACAGACCTCTTTGAAAGTGAAAGACACTCATGAGCACGAGCCCTGAGCTCACCCTGCTCTACGACGGGGGATGTCCACTGTGCGTGCGCGAGGTGACGTTTTTACGTCGCAAAGATCGCGATCAGTCGATCCGTTTCATTGATGTCGATGCGCCGGACTACTCCCCTGAGAACTGGTCCGGTATCAGCTATCGACAGGCGATGGCGAGGATTCATGCCATTCAGGCCGATGGAACCGTGCTCACTGATGTCGCAGTGTTTCGCGAGGCTTATCGCCTGATTGGTCTCGGCTGGCTGTATGCGCCCACCCGCTGGCCAGTGCTCGGACCAGTGGTTGATGCTCTTTATGGCGTCTGGGCTCGATACCGGCTGAAGATCACCAACCGTGCATCACTGGACCAGCTTTGTCAGGAGCGTTGTTCGCTGCCGCAGTGAACTGTGTGGTTCACCCTTGAAAAAGCCGGTGTCAGATCACCGGCTGAAGAGTTGAACCTTCAGAGCTGAAAGGTCAGTGCTGTGAGGCCAATGTTCAGGCTTCGGCGGTCGTGACGCCCTCAATCCGATCCTCGACTTCCTGGTAGAGCTCCTGCAGCTGTTGGATGTTTTCATCCGAGGTGTCCCAGTAACCGCGTCCGTGCACCTCGAGCAGAGTTCCCACAATCCGACGGAAGCTATTGGGGTTCAGATCCAACAGACGCTTACGCATTTCCGGATCGTTGATGAAAGTTTCGTTGGCTTCTTCGTAGACGAAGTTGTCAACCGAGCCACTGGTAGCACTCCAGCCAAGCGTGAAATTAAGGCGCTTCGCAACTTCTCGAACACCCTCGTAACCCGAGTCGAGCATTCCTTCATACCACTTCGGATTGAGAAGTTTGGTGCGCGAGTCGAGACGAATCGTCTCGTTCAGGGAACGCACCTGAGCATTGGCGGTGGTGGTATCGGCGATGTAGCTGGTGGGTGCCTTGCCGTCATCACGCAAACCAGCGATCAGTTTGGTGGGATCGGAGTCGAAATAGTGACTCACATCAGTGAGGGAGATCTCTGCAGAATCCAGGTTCTGGAAGGTGACGTCAGCGGTTTTCATCACATTTTCGAAGACATCACGCTTCTGGTTCATCTCACCAGGATTGTCAGCATTGAAGGCAAAGGTTTTCCTGGAGAGATACATCTCCTGCAGTTCGCCTTCCTCTTCCCAGGTGCTATTTTCAACGGCCAGATTCACGTTGGAGCTGTAGCTGCCACTGGCATTCGAGAACACCCGACAGGCCGCGTCTCGCAAGCTGCTTCCCTCTTTTTCAGCCTGCTCAAGAGCATGTTTGCGCACAAAATTCTGCTCAAGCGGCTCATCAGCTTCGGCTGCCATCTTCACGGCCTGATCGATCAGTGCCATCTGGTTGATGAATAGATCACGGAAAACTCCAGAGCAGTTCACCACCACATCAACACGGGGGCGTCCCAGCTCCTCGAGAGAAATCAGCTCAAGCTTGTTGACTCGACCGACGGAGTCCGGCATGGGCTTCACACCCACAAACCAGAGAATCTGAGCAAGTGATTCGCCGTAAGTCTTGATGTTGTCCGTGCCCCAGAGAACGCAAGCAATGGTTTCAGGCCATGTTCCCTGCTCCTGCCTTTGGCGCTCGATCAACTTGTCAACGACCCCTTTGGCGGCTGCAACAGCAGCTCTTGTTGGTATGGCCTGAGGATCAAGGGCGTGAATGTTTTTGCCACTGGGAAGCACTCCAGGGTTACGGATCGGATCACCACCAGGTCCTGGGAGGATGTATTCACCATCAAGAGCCTTGAGAAGACTCTCCATCTCCATGTCGGCGCAAACCTGCTCAAGGCAGAAGCGTAGATACGCGAACAGCCTGTCGAGCTCTGTTGGATCGATTTCGTTGAATCCATTGTTGTGACATGCCTTCAGCCATGGAGAAGGTCGCTTGAAGCCGAAGCGGGCAAGCAGGTTGTTGAACCACGACCAGTTGTTGCGCAGGTTGACCCTCCCGTCACTGCCGGTGACAGACCGGACCATGGCGGAGGTGGCTGCACGCGATGCCTCGGTGATAGTGCGGTTGAGTTCGACATCAGCGAGTACACCGTTGTCATTTCCTTTGTAGACGTCTTCGATTGTTCGACCGATGGATTCAGCCAACAAGCCTGGAAGTGATCGGAGTCCGTCTTCATCGCGTTCGAGCGCGGCGATGTTGACCAGGGTGGCGATGGCTTCTTCGGCTGTTGGTGGCTTGCCGATGGTGTGCAGTCCGCAAGGAAGCAAGCGGCTTTCGATCTCCATCAGTTGGCGGTAAACCGCTCCAACGAGGGCATCGCGGCCGTCTAGATCAAGTGTTGAGGCATCCTCCTCGGGAAGATCAACATCCTTGTCGAGGTTGCATTGACGAGCCGTCTCGACAATTGTGTTGACGATCTGAATACCGCGACCACCTTCACGCAGTTGTTGGTACGAGCCAACCAATTCGCCTAGTTCTTTGAGACCCTTGTAGAGACCTGCATTCTCTGCGGGCGGAGTGAGATAGCTAATTGTCGATGCATAACCCCGACGCTTGGCAATCGTGGCTTCCGAGGGGTTGTTGGCTGCGTAGTAGTAGAGGTTCGGCAGCGATCCAATCAGGGAGTCTGGATAGCAGGTTTCGCTCATCCCCATCTGTTTGCCGGGCATGAATTCGAGGGACCCGTGGGTGCCGAAGTGCAGCACTGCGTCCGCTTTCCATATTTTTTCTAGGTAGGTGTAATAAGCGGCAAATCCATGATGAGGACTAGCGCTTCGCGAATAAAGCAGACGCATGGGATCACCCTCGTAGCCGAAGGTGGGCTGTACGCCGACAAAGATGTTGCCGAAGTGCCTGCCGAACACCAACAGGTTCTGCCCATCGCTGTTCAGGTTGCCGGGAGGTTTGCCCCAGTTCTCCTCAAGCCGCTCTGAGTAGGGAGTGAGTCGCTCATATTCCTCGACGCTCATCCGGTGGGCGATGGAAAGCTCCGGTGATCCCTGCATGGCATTGGCATCGTTGATCACCGCTTCCAGCAGTGCCCGGGGGGTGGCAGGCAGATCAGTCACGTTGTATCCCTTCGCTTTCATCTCCTCCATAACGCGATGGATGGAGCCAAAGACATCGAGATAGGCCGCAGTGCCAACATTTCCTTTGTCGGGTGGGAAGCTGAATACCGTGATCGCCAGTTTTTTGTCGACGCGGGGTTTGATTCGTAGAGACGACCACCTGATCGCGCGTTCAGCGATTGCGTCAACTCGATCCTGCAATGTGTGAGCTTTTCCGGTGGCGTCATCTCTGCCTGAGAGAACAATCGGTTCGATCGCGCCGTCCAGCTCTGGAATGGCAATTTGCAAGGCAACTTGAACCGGATGCAGACCGAGGTCACTGTCTTCCCATTCCTGAGTCGTCTGAAACACCAGTGGCAAAGCCACCATGTAGGGGCGATTGAGTTTTTTTAGTGATTCAACTGCCTTTGGATGGTCCTGACGGGCAGGGCCACCCACTAACGCAAAACCGGTGAGGGAAACGATGCCGTCAACAAGCGGTTGCTCTGGATTGAGAGGGTCGTAAAAGAAGGCGTTGACTGGTTTGGAGAAGTCGAGGCCCCCGCAGAAGATGGGAATGACACGGGCACCACGGAACTCCAACTCCTGGATCGTGGCCACGTAGTGGGCATCATCTCCGGTGACAATGTGACTGCGCTGTAGAACAAGACCGATCACCGGCCCTTTTAGAGCTTTCTCTGAGAGATCTGTGCGGCTGGATGTCCAGTTGAGGTATTCCCTGAGGTCTTCGAACATCGAGGGTGCCAGTGGATGCCAGATGCCGAGATCAGGAAAGACTTCGGGGGCTGCAACGTCCATCACAGGACGCTCCTCGCCTTCCTCTGCAGGGAAAACATATTTGTCAGCCAGCATCAGCAGAAAGTTGCGCAGATTGTCTGGTGTTCCACCCAGCCAGTACTGAAAACTGAGCATGAAGCTGCGCGCGTCCTGCGCCTTCTCGACCGGCAAATATTTTAGAACCGTGGGCAGGGTGTTGAGGAGCTTGAGCATGGCGTCCTGGAACCCTGCTCCGCCAGCCTCCTTGCGCTTTTTCATAAACCCGGCAATGGCGCTCTTGCTCTGCCCGAGCTGAGCCATTGAGAAGCTGCCGAGTTTGTTGAGACGCATGACCTCCGGCATGGAGGGAAAGACAACTGCAGCTTTAAGACTGTCGCGATGTGGTGTTACGGCATCGACGACCTTCTGAGCCAGATCTTCGATAAAAATCAATGAGGCGATGAAGACATCCGCTTCAGAAACATCTTGTTTGAAGTCCTCGTAATTACTGTCGTCCCGAAGTTCTTCAATCAGGTATCCACTGAGTTCGATTCCCAGATCGCTCCCACCGGCATTCAGAGCTGTGGCTGCTTGCGTGAGCGCATTTTGATATTGAGGCTCCAAAACCACATAAACCGCTTTCATCACGGATTTGTGGTTCTGACCCTCCACAGGAGCCACGCGGCGATTGGCGGAGCGGACCTGTGTGAACATCGGCGCACGTTTAGCTGTGTAACGAACTTTACGGCGAGGAGCAGATCTAGGCGCATGTTTTCTCGCGGTGTTACAACTCGATCTGCCCATAGGCTCCGACGAGAGACACCCCTGGCATGAGCGCTGTTGCGAATCAGACGATCCCTGTTCTGGTCACCGGAGCGCTGGGGCGCATGGGTGCCGAGGTGATCCGCGCTGTTCAGTCTTCAAAGGACTGTCATCTGGTGGGGGCTGTCGATACGACACCTGGCAAGGAAGGAGCAGACATCGGTGAACTGCTGGGTCTCGGAGCCATAGAAGTGGCCGTTACGGCAGACCTGGAGGGTTGCCTTTGCGCCACCAGTCAGGCGGTTCGTGATGCAGGTCCCGGCCAAGGGGCAGTGATGGTGGATTTCACCCATCCATCTGTGGTCTATGCGAATACCCGAGCCGCCATCGCATACGGAGTGCATCCCGTGATCGGCACCACAGGTCTGTCTCCAGATCAACTCAATGATCTGCAGAGTTTTTCAGAGAAAGCCTCCGTGGGAGGCGCTGTGATTCCAAACTTTTCTGTGGGCATGGTGCTGCTCCAGCAGGCCGCGGCTGCAGCGGCACGTTTCTATGACCATGCCGAGCTCACCGAGCTGCATCACAACCGCAAGGCCGATGCTCCCAGTGGGACTTGCATCAAAACCGCAGAGCTGATGGAGGAGCTCGGCAAGTCATTCAATGCCGCAGAGGTGGATGAGCATGAGTCGCTCGAGGGCAGTCGCGGCGGTGAACGCCCCAGCGGGCTGCGTCTGCATTCCCTTCGCTTGCCAGGGCTGGTGGCTCACCAGGAAGTGATGTTCGGTGCACCGGGTGAGACCTATACGCTTCGCCACGACACGATTGATCGCGCCGCTTACATGCCCGGTGTTTTGCTGTGTGTTCGCAAAGTGAGGCAGCTTTCAGGGCTTGTCTACGGCCTGGAGAGGCTGATCTGAGTTTTCATGCTGATTCCACTTCGTCCCGGCGAATTGCAGAAGCTGATCCCCGCTGTGGCGACAGGAACCCAGTTCAGGTTTGCACTTGGTGATCCACGCAAGGTTCTGCAGCGTTTGCTGATCTCAGGCATCGGAGGAGTGATCACTCTTTTGATCAGTCAGAGCCTTTCGTTCAACCGATGGGGCTCTGTCTGGCTCATAGCCGGAGTCGTTTTGCTCCTCTACATCCTCTGGGGGCCGATTCTTGAGGCGGGTCGCCGCAATGCGTCCTTGCGGCGCTACCCATCAGCCGCCCTGTTTGAGGGTGAAGTCATTGAGGCCTACACCAGGGAACGGGTGGAGAACCAGCGCGAACAAGCTGATGCCAGCGGTCGGCTTGAACTGGTTGAAAACCGTAGAACCTGGATGATCCTTGAGCTTTCCGATGAGGACGGCTACCTGGGACGGGTCAGTTTTCCCATGACCAAGACCCATTCAGCGATCCGTGCCGGCGTGCTGGTTCGCTGCATTGTTCTCAGTGACCGCAAGGACTTTTCCAGTGTTGGCGCCCTCACTGATGTATGGCTGCCTCAACTCAAGCTCTGGGTTGGGGAGTATCCCTATCTGCTTAGACCGGCTTTTCAGGATCTCTGCAGGATGCGTTTGCGTAAAAGTTCTTAATAATGCGTTACGCTACGTAAAGAAGTCAGGTTGATCATGACCCAAGTCCCCTCCAACGCACCCGCTATTCGCGGCGCCACAGTCACCACTGAAGATGGTGGCCGGCTGAATGCCTTTGCGACCGAGCCCCGTATGGAAGTGGTGGATACAGAGAGTGGCTGGGGCTTTCATGAGCGTGCAGAAATGCTGAATGGCCGTATGGCCATGCTTGGTTTCGTGGCATTGCTGGCCACGGAATTCGCTCTGGGTGGCGAAGCTTTTACTCGTGGTCTTCTCGGCATTGGCTGATTATTCGGAGTGGTGACAGCTGACCCTCAATTTCGAGACTCCGCTGTCAAAGCAGTCCATCACCAGTTCCGCGTCGTTGGGGCTGGTCCTACGGGATCCCTGTTAGCGCTTGGATTGGCGCAACAGGGTTTTTTTGTTGTTTTATCTGACCGTTTGAGTGCTGAGTTGCTGCTGAATCGCAGCCGCGCTTACGCCATCACACACTCTTCCAGGCGTCTTCTGCAGGATCTGGGCCTGTGGACGGCCT
The DNA here is from genome assembly GCF_900473965.1 of Synechococcus sp. UW179A. NCBI lineage: Bacteria > Bacillati > Cyanobacteriota > Cyanophyceae > Synechococcales > Synechococcaceae > Synechococcus > Synechococcus sp. UW179A. The sequence continues at coordinate 65,853 of NZ_UCNJ01000012.1, forward strand.
TGCTGGATCAGATGGAGCCCTTCTGCTCTTTGCGGCTCGATGATTGCTTTGCCCACCGCACAGCCTGGTTCAACGTTCGCGATCTGCGACCTGGCAATCGCAGCTCAGAGGCGATCGGATGGATTCTTGACCATCGCCCTTTGATGAACCTTTTGCTGGAGCGGCTTGAGTGCTCGGATCATGTTGAGCTGCAACTCGATCAAGCTTCGCCAGCAGAGGACCCTCTCGTTAAAGCTTGTTCTCGCGATTGGATCGTCGCTGCTGATGGTCCACGTTCCATGCTGCGGCGTCGTGCTGAGGTGCCCTTTTGGTCTCATGCTTACCAACAGGGTTGCCTGACCGCGAAGCTTCGCTTAACAGGCGCCGATCAACACTGTGCTTACGAGCTGTTCCGTCCTGAAGGTCCTATGGCAGTTCTGCCGCTTGGGCAGGATCGTTATCAGGTGGTCTGGAGTGCACCGCTGCAGCGATGTCGAGACCGCGCGGCGTCCTCTCCCGCAGAGTTGTTGTCGGCGCTGGACGCAATCCTTCCTGATGGGGTGAACGTTGTTCAACTCCTTGATGATCCTGGAGCATTTCCACTGGAGTTGAGCCTGGCGCTGCGTCTCCACCGTGGATCCCTACTTCTGGTGGGAGAAGCAGCTCATCGCTGCCATCCAGTGGGTGGCCAGGGTTTGAATCTTTGCTGGCGTGATGTCAGTGACCTCTTGAATCTGACCGAGGCAGTGCGTCATGGAGACATAGCCCCCACCTCTCTGGCGAGACGCTACTCCCGTTGTCGTCGCTTCGATCTGGCTAGTGTTTTGTTGGCAACGGATCTGCTGATTCGTTTCTTCTCCAATCACAATCCGCTGCTGATGCCGTTCAGGCGTTTAGCGCTTTTCATGCTGAAGAACGTCAGCTGGATTCGACGCTTGAGTCTGTCCGCAATGACCGATGGCCCGGGCACCTTGTTGAAAACGCTGCCAAAATAAGCGTCTCGCTCTGCAGTTGATGGTCATCAGCAGTGATCCACAACCAGTGGCTTCCCGCGCGTTGATTGCCTTTCTGCAGCAAAAGCTGGGATTGAGCGAAAACGCCATCAATCTCGGCATCCGTCAGGCCCATCTGGAGCAGGCTCCCCTCCCGGTTGTTCTTTGGAGTTTTGGACTGCTGAACCTCACGCAATATCAGGAAGTTCTGGATTGGCAACAGCAGCAGGATTAAACGCCCCTGTCGTCGTGTTGCAGGGTCTGGCGTCCCGCCATGATGCCCGAATCAGTCGTAACGGATGAGTGATGTGATTGGAAGCCCCTCCGGCAATCGACTTCGTCCGGCCAAATCTGCCAGCTCAATAACAAACCCGCAGCCCACGAGCTTGCCTCCAGCCTTTTGAATCAGCTCAACACTGGCTGCTGCCGTTCCACCGGTGGCAAGCAGGTCGTCGACCAGCAGGACACGTGATCCATCCGCTAAAGCATCGGTCTGGATTTCAAGACGATCGCTGCCGTATTCGAGGGTGTAATCAACACCCGTCACCTCGCCTGGAAGTTTTCCAGGTTTTCTTACTGGTACAAAGCCAATCCCTTTCTGGGTTGCCAGCGGAGTGCCCACGATGAAGCCCCTGGACTCAATTCCCACGATCAGGTCTGGTTGGAGTCGATCGCATACGTCGCCAAGCCGCTGCATCACTTCACTCCATCCACGGGGATCCCGAAGCATTGGCGAGATGTCGCGGAACAGAATTCCTGGCTTTGGAAAGTCCGGCACATCGCGAATGAACTGACGAAGATCCACAGGGTGGTGACGCAAAGGCCTCAACCCTGGCATCATCGCAGCCATGACCGATGTCACTGCTGAGGCGGCTCCTGATCCGTCGATTCCTGAAGCGGTTCTTGGCCGCCGTGCTCTTGAGCGCCTTGATCTGCTTCTGCTCACTGTTGAATCTCTCGACCTGAACGGAGGGGAGGCCATGCTCTGGGCAACCCGTCAGCTTGGTTTTGAGACGATCTTTCCCAATCGGGTTGAGCTCTGGAAACGTCGCTGTCACAACCCGCTCAGACGTTCAACACGACGTGGTCAGCTCAGTGCTGTGGAAACAGAGGCCTTGATCAGGATCCTCTGCATGATGGCCGACCGTCTCTATCCGATGCTTCACCAGTTGCTTTCCAGCAAAGAGCCCAGTGAGCTGACTCGTCAGCGCTGGGAACTGGTCCATCAGCGTCTGCGCGATCTGATCGAGGAGCGCATGAATCTGCGGCGTGGTGCCATTCAGCGCTTCCTTGGTAGCGAGCCTGAAGGCCCGCTGCAGCGACAGCTGGTCCTGACCCTGGCACTCGCTGCTGGACCCGGTGGGGTGGATCGTCTCCGCGCCAGTCTTCTTGATCCGACCCCCTGATGGTGATGCTCAAACAGTCCTACCGCTACGACCAAACCACTGCTCGACTGGAAGTTGAAGGGTTGCCTGACTATTCAGCCGGTCATGCAGAGCAGGCCATTGGAATTCTTTCCACATGGCGCTTGAAAATTGTCGGTGCCTCCGAGCTGGAGGGCAAACGCGAACATTTAGAAGCGTTGATGCAGGTGGTGATTCCCTATGTGCGTCTGCGTCTTTCAGGTGTGGTTCGTTCCCTGGGAGCGCTGCACGATCCAGTGAGACTGGTCCCCGATGGGGCCCAGCATCGTCTTGATCTCACCAGTGGCCAGCCGGATATTCCGCCACTGTCCATTCATCTTGATGATGCTCAACTGGCCGATCTCGTCCGTTGTCTTGATGCCTTACGAAGCGACGGCCGTGTCTGTCTGGCCTGGCCATCGATTCAGCATGAACCACTTCATCGCCGGGATCTTGTTGAGCGGATCCCTTTGACGCAAAGGCTGACAGCTCCGCTGCTTGGAGGTGCAACGGTGGTTGTTTTGGGCGTCTTGGGAATTCTGTTGCCATTGCCTCAAATCCAACCTCCCAGCCCTGCGCAGGCCCCCGAGGTCAAAACAGAAACTCCGATCAGCGATCCTGCACAACCTGATGAAGAGCGTTGACCTCTGAGCCAGGCAGCTCAGAATGACGCGTATGCCTCAGCTTTCGAATGGCTGTGAGTCCGTCCAACCTCAAGAGTTCTGTTGTTTGGATCGCTGAGTTCATTCCGTCAGCGTCGCTCTGCTTTTTGATCGCCTTTGTGCGTCGATTACTGATCACTGGCTTCGCTCAGGAAACGGTGTCATGAATTCCCCAAATCTGAGACCTCTTCGTGCTGTGCCCAAGACTCGGAAAGTGTTCAGAAAGCGTCCCCGGTTGAGGGCTGTTTCAGTCGGCCGTCAGATGCTTGAGGGTGTTCTATTGCTGGCCCTTGGCACAGGCTTGCTCGCATTTCTGAGCTGGTTGCCTCAGAAGGTCGACGCCATGGTTGTGGTCAGTGAAGCCATCGCTGACCTGATCCGAGGTCTTGGACAGCTCCTGGAGGCCTTGCTCGGGCTTGCTGCGGTCATTTTGATCGCAGTGCTTCTTCTGGCGGGCCTTTTGGCCCTGCTGTCTGGAGGCTTCCGTCTGGTCAAATCCTTCACACGCTTGATCAGTTCTGAGCGGCCCAAGCCAAGCCAAGCGATCCATCGTCGATCCAGGCCCCGCCGTTGAGCATCAGTTGCTGAGCATCAGGGGCGCGGAGCGAGTGAACGCTGCACCGTCCACAGTTCCTCGAGCGTGAGTCCCCCATCGGCGTCGAGATCGAAGCTCACAAAATTTCGGCTCAACCAGGGCAGTGATTGGCATTCATGCTGGTCGATCCGACCATCACCATTGCGATCGGCCTGACGGAAACGTTTCTGCAGCCGCTGACCACTTGGATGAGGGCTCAGGGGTCTGAGATCTTTCAGCAACAAGTAGCCCCGTGAATCAGGCCGTTGCAGTCGCCTCTCGAAATAGGGCCGACCCCGGACTTCGCCCGATTCCAGACGACCGTCACCGTTGACATCCATCCGGATGAACAGTGCCTCCATGCGTTTCCCATAGACCTGAACATGCCGTGGGCTTGCCAGAACAGAGGAGAACAGGCCAAGACTTTGCAACCCGAGCAGCACGAAGGCCATCAACACTGGATGTGACAAGCGCTTTGCCATTGCATGAGCATATGGAGATTGGGCGACATGGACATGTCTGAGTCGTGACAGTGATCCGATCAGCTGTGACAAGGTTCGTTTCAGCGCGACAGGAGGCAACAGGATCCATACGATCAGTGCAACTTGAAGCAGCGACAGAACTCATGCCCCGCACTTCGATGATCTGGGTGGTCGATGATGACCCTGATTTGCGTCAGATGGTTGGGACCTATCTGCTAGATCAGGGCTATGACGTCCGCAGCCTCAGCGATGTGAAGCAGCTTGAGGCCCGCCTGGAATTTCAGCGACCGGATCTGATCGTGCTCGATCTGATGATGCCCGGTGATGATGGGCTGACAGCACTGCGTCGCCTGAGGGATGCTGGCGATGACCTGCCGGTGGTGATGCTGACGGCCCGTGGAGAAGGCGTGGATCGCATCATTGGTCTGGAGCAGGGGGCTGATGATTACCTGGCTAAGCCCTTTTTGCCCCGTGAGCTTTCAGCTCGGATTGAAGCGGTGTTGAGGCGGCGTAGTGCACTGCCTGCAGGCACACCTTTGGCTGAAGGGGGTGATGTGGTGTTTGGCGAGAACGTGTTGGATCTGGCTGCCCGCACACTCACCCGCGAGGGCAAGCCTGTTGTGATCACTAGTGGCGAGTTCAGCCTGCTGGCGTCATTCGTTCAGCACCCTCATCGCCCTCTGTCGCGCGAACGCTTGATTGAGCTGGCTCGAGGTCCTGGCTGCGATACCGACAGCCGCAGCATGGATGTGCAGGTCTCCAGGGTGCGCAAACTGGTGGAGCCGGATCCAACTCGCCCGCGCTATCTGCAGACGGTCTGGGGATACGGATATGTATTCGTACCTGATGGCGAGCCCCGCACAAGGCACTGAGCCACCCAGCTCACCAATCGTGAAGCATCTGCATGCCTGCTCGGCGTTGATTATTCCTGTTGCACAGCAAGAGCGGAACGGGATCATCCTGCCTGGCAAAGCCTGGCTAAATCGTTTGGGCTGGAGGTCAACTCATCTCTAACAAGGTCTGGAGCTTCAATAATTGTTTGAACTGATGATCAGCTCAAAGGGGTTGGCAAGGTCATCCACAACATGTGGCCAGCCAAGTTATGGCCCTTTCGATTCATCGTTATTTGGACCTGTTGAGAGGGTCGCTGGACGTTGCCATCGCCAGGAAACCAATCCCACGATTGCAAAGACAACAGCAAGTAGCCCTAACCCCCCTCGAACGCCGAATAATTCACCTGTTACCCCCATCGTCAAACCTCCGAAAACACCGGCAACAGCACTTGACCGACCGATGATGTCGAAACGTCGTGCAGGATTTCCGTATGAGTGAAGATAATTAATGAGTTCAAGCTCAATCCGTGCAACTGAAGCACCTAAGGGCATGAAGAGAACAACGTCGAGCCACACAGGAGTGTTTGGATAGGTCGCTAGAAATATCAGGAATGAGCACAAGCCATAGTATGAACAAGCCTTTATTTTTGGAAGTATATGCTTCTGAAAAATCCGGCCGAGCATAAAAGAACCGATGATCCAGGAGAGATCAACTGAATCACCTCCTTCGATTTGGAGGACCCATAATGGTAACAGAGAAAATAGAGCGCCGATCATGAATCCGTTCAATAGGCTCCACTTTTCCAGCGGTGGAACGCTTTTTGCGGACTCGGCTTTTTTTAGCAACGATTGTGCTTGCTTTTTGATCTCTCTATTGGCAAGCCAGGCCACTGGCAGTATCAGCAACAGTGTGGGAGGAAAGAGTTTAAAAGCTGGGTAAACTATGCCCCCAAGAAACGTTCCAGTAACTCCCCCAACATCCTTACCTTGGAGGATTTGTTGGTTCGTTGTTCCTTCGCTTGCTTGCGTAAATCCTATGATGACAGCATCACTTTTAGTGATACCCAGTGATGCCAGCTGGGCACTTAAGAAGGTCAAGAAAATCAGGAATGTTTTGTTGCTGAGATCGAAATACATTCCAATCACAACAATTTCAAACAATAAGGCTGCCAGTGTGAATAGCAATAGTCCCTGGCGACTGCGTTGAAGGGGCAATAATGCGGAAATACTTCGAGGTAAGATCAGTAGGCTATTGATCATTGGGGAAGGACTAAGTTCTGCTAAAATCCACGCCGTACTAAAATTAAAAATGCTCATTGATGCTCTCCAGCTGCCGAGGAAGAGCAATGTTCGTATGTTCTTAAAGGTCACAATTTATGCCCCAAGACTGAATGAATGAAGTTCTCTGCTGATTGCAGGATATGGAGTTGAGTAACATCGTAATGGTGTGATCCATCTTTGTTGTAGAAATAGATGGCTTGTTGACTTCGCGATGACGGAGATGGTATCGATCTCGTGCCTCAATTCCAGTGTTCTCCGCTCAGATTGATGTCGATTTAAGCCCGTCCGAAAGCGACCACTTTCCGTACAATTTCATCTGTTTACCAAGCTGTGCATGCAGCGGGAGTAAAGAACGAGAGCGTGTTCGTTCTACACCGGTCAACCCGATCCCTCTGATTCCCTCGCGACTGTTGTCGATGCCTTCCCGTCCCTGGCAGAAGCGTCTCACTGCTTTGCTGGGCTGGGGAGGACTGGCCCTTGGTAGTTCGGCCTTTTGCCTGGTGGTGTTCCAGGCTCTGTTTGGTCGCCAACTGGAGCAGTTGCAAACCATTCAGCTCGGCAGAGATCTGGCCCTGAACGTGCGACTCACGGAGCTGGCTCTTGAGCGTTATCCACCTCATCTGGTCGCGGAACTGAGCGGTCTTGATCTTGAGGTCGCGGTTCGCCCGAAACCCGCACCTTTGCCACCGTCAGCGGCCTTCAAACGTCAGGCAGAGGCGTTGCAACTTCAGCTTTGTCAACGACTCTCCCATTGTCCAATGGTCTTGCCCGACCGGGCTGCCCGCGGCGAACGCAGCGTTTGGATCGAACTGATTTCCCCATTGGAGCCCATCTGGCTGCGGGTGGACGTGCCCTCGGTGATGCGTTGGCCACCGGAGCCCACACTGCTTGGACTTTCACTCGTGGGTGCCGGCATCATCTGCGGTGGATTGTTCCTGCTTGTGGAGGTGGAGGCGCCTCTGCGTGGGTTGGAGAAAGCTCTTTCTCGAGTGGGTGAGGGAGAAGACCCTGATGCCGTTGCCGCCCGCGGTGCTCCGGAGGTTCAACGCCTCACTCAACGCTTCAACGCCATGGTGCAGAGGTTGGCTGCCAATCGTCGAGAGCGGGCGACCATGCTTGCCGGCATCGCTCATGATCTCCGAGCACCGATCACCCGTCTTCAGTTCCGTCTGTCCATGCCACAGCTCTCAGCGGATGAGCGGGAGCGATGTGCTGGTGATCTTCAATCTCTGGAGAGAATCACAGGGCAGTTTTTATTGTTTGCCGGCGGTGGCGACAGTGAAACCTCGGTTCAAGTTCCCCTGGATCAATTGCTGGCGGAGGTGGCCAGCAGCCATCCGGCTGATCAATTGCGTCTCGAGTTAGATCCGCTGTCCGTTTCGGTCAAACCCGTTGCGCTCGGTCGTGCAATCGCCAATCTGATTGATAATGCTTTCTCCTACGGAGTGGCCCCGGTCATTCTCCATTTGCATGTCGAAAATGCACGCTGCTGTATCGACGTCTGGGATCAGGGCAAAGGGATGCCTGCCCAGCAATGGGAAGAGGCTTTGCAACCTTTTCATCGGCTTGATTCATCACGCGGTCAACAGGGCCATTGCGGTTTAGGGCTGGCCATTGTGTCTCACGTCGCCCGTCTGCACGGCGGCAGGCTCGAGTGCATCCATCGCGCCAACATCAATTCAGGGATTGATCTAGGCAGGTTTGCGATTCGATTCAGCCTGCCTTTGCCGGATGGCCATTCCGCGACACTGACGAGCTGAAATCTGAGAAAAACTAGAGCAGATGGAGAGCTCGCCACATCCGCTGCCTCCAATAGGAACGGATTTGTTCCGAACATGGGCAACAAGGACAAGAGCAAGACCAAAAAGCACGTTCAAGGCAAGGACAAAAAACGTCTTGGCCGCATCTCTGACATTGCCCTTGAAAGCCTTGAGGGAAGTGCGCAGGACATTGACACTCCCTCTGAGCGACTTGGGGAACTTATGGAAGATCATCATCAAAAGATTACGAGGCTGAACAAGAAGCTTTATGAGGCTGAATTGACTCGCCTACAGACTGATCTGGTTAGGATGCAGTACTGGATTCGTGAAACCGGCTACCGGATGATCGTTCTCTTTGAAGGGCGTGATGCCGCTGGAAAAGGCGGCACGATCAAACGACTGACCGAGCCGCTAAACCCAAGAGGTTGCAGGGTTGTGGCATTGGGAACACCAACCGAGCGCCAAAAAAGCCAGTGGTATTTTCAGCGCTATGTGGAACATTTTCCTGCTGCTGGTGAGATCGTTGTGTTCGATCGAAGCTGGTACAACCGAGCCGGTGTTGAGCGTGTGATGGGCTTTTGTAGCCCTAGACAGGTTGACCAGTTTCTTGACGATGCTCCTGAATTTGAGCGAATGCTTGTACGCAGCGGCATTCTTGTTCTTAAGTACTGGTTTTCTGTCAGCGACACTGAGCAGGAGGCGCGTTTTCAATCGCGCATTGATGATCCAACGCGCCGGTGGAAGCTGAGTCCGATGGATCTTGAGGCGCGCAACCGTTGGGTTGATTTTTCAAGGGCAAAAGATGAGATGTTTACGCGAACCAATATTCCTGAGGCTCCCTGGTTCACCGTTGAAGCGGATGATAAGAGGAGAGCCAGACTCAATTGTCTCCGCCATGTACTGAGTAAGGTGCCATGGGAAGATATGACTCCTCCAGGGATCAAGCTTCCTCCAAGACCGAAAAAAGGTGATTATGCGCGCCCTCCGATCAATGAACAATTTTTTGTTCCTAATGGCTACCCCTATTGACTTAGGACCAGTTTGAAATAAGGATAGAGTGCCGATGAATCTTGAGTGGAATTGATCCTGAATTAGGTTTTCAAAACTCATCGTGTTTAATGCAGGATCCCTTCCGAAAACAGAAATAATTTAAACGCGGTTGACAAAGATTGTAGTTATAACGAGTGCTCAGTGGCCAAGAGTTTGTCAATGAAGTCGGTCAATCCAGATGCTCTATGTTATAAAATATTGTTTTAAAGCCCGTCTAGAGAATCCGTTTACTCGCATCTGAAAACAGTTTTTATCCTCGGCCCAGTTAGGCCTGCTCATAGTGATTAAAGTATGTGCCGAGTGTATCTGCTTATTCGCGAAGGCAGAATCAAGGTCACTAGTGTGTTTCAAATATTTTTTATCCATGTCTAATACGACAGCTATCTACTTCACAATAAGATGTATTGAGTTAAAGAATACGATTGCAGATGGATATGAAAAAGACAGTCTTGAAAGATTCCTGAACCAGTATATTAGTCGAGGTATTCAAGGCCCCGTTCGATATTTTTGTGAATCAGAATCTGACGTCTATGCAAAAATTAGAGTGGTTATGGAATTCATGCAACAAGACTTGGATTCAGTGAATGAAATTCTCGAAATGATTCAAACCATTGAGCTTGATCAGTGGTGCCTTGAAACGAATACAGGAAATGTTTCCCCAAGACTGGTGCGTCGAACTAGCTTTAGCGACCATCAAGCGGCTTAGCTAGGGCAAATTGTTATAGTTTGAATCATGGATTGGTCACTCAGTCTTAGATAAATCAGAGAATTTGTAATTCCATTAATTATTGATGATCTTAGGGTTTCGCTGGATGCAACAATTTTGCTCGTATTTATTTTCTGGGGTGATGCAATATAAATTTAAGAGGCATAAAAGATTTGTGTGTTTATATTCTGCTGTTCAGTCTAATCACTCAATACCGTATCCATTGTTTTGGGGTGATTCAGGTGTTTTAGATCACATCCTCAAACAACTCATCTTCGCCGTAAAACAACCAAGGCTGGCCACTGTCAAGACGGTTGCGCTTCATCCAGGCGGTAAAGCTCTCTATGTCCTCCTGTTGAGGCAGTGGATCGTTTGAATTTTCGTTCATGGAAAACAATCTGGTCAGTAGCCGCGATTATCACGTGTGATTTCATGCAATGAACCGTGACTGTTTAGTCATTCCCAGGTTCCTGCCACTTGGCTCGGAATGGGAATAGGTCTGTGTTCTGTGTATATGGCTACTTGTCTAGGGAAAGGCTGGTGTCATCTGCTGCTGATGTCTGCCTTTCGTTACGGACTTACGCGTACTGAAGTCAAGATCACCGATGGCATGGCTCTGATGGATGAAAACTCTGAATACAAGCAGTGGATCCACAGTCGTTCTTGTTATTCGAGATAATTTCGAAGTCTGGAGTCCTTGCCCCAGATACTTGTTCTGTGACGGGGCGATAGGGATACCGCTCCGTTTTTTATTGGCGCTCAATTCCTTCAATGTTCTTTCGAGTAGATGGAATTGCTGTTTTCTGTCAATCAGGATGGTCAGACTTTGGGGCAGAGAGTCCATTGCTTTCAATTGCCTCTGCCCGGTTGAGCTGTTGATGCGATCCAGTGTCCAATTGGACGTTTTGGCTTGTCTTGGCCCGCCTGGATTGAATACTGTTTAATTGGTGTATTTGTTGATCCGATGTTCTGATTGAGTCACGCCGTAGCGGCTGATTGTTCGTGGTGTTTTGGTCATGACATGGAATTTAAAAGCACTTGACATCTTGCCTTTTGACGTAATGATATTAAAAATTTCTTAGAAGCAATGTTTATCACTGTTTTTGGTCAGAAAGGAGGTGTTGCTAAAACATGTACGAGCGTTCATTTGGCCGCTATCTGGGCCCAGCAACATAAAAAAGTCGCTCTAATTGATGCCGATAGAAATCGATCGGCAACTGCTTATGGAGCACGTGAATTGCTTCCTTATCCGGTCATTCCTATTGAAGCTGCAGCCAAAGCTGCAAGAGGTGCGGATATTGTTGTGACAGATGGTCAGGCGAGCAGCAACGAAGAAGAACTTAAAAATCTTGTTGAAGGTTCCGATATTATTATACTTCCTACGACCCCTCAGAGTCGCTCCTTAGAGTTAACAGTTGAAATGTCGAAGTTGTTAAATAATTATCGCATTCCTTATGCCGCTTTGTTGGTTAAGGTTGACTCACGAAAAAAATCCTCAGCTCAGTCAGCTATTGAAATTCTCGAAGGTTTTGATATCCACGTCTTAAATTCTCAAATTCCTCTTTTAAGTGCTTTTGAGAGTGCTGAAACTGAAGGTGTTACGGTTGACCATTCTGTGGACAATCGAGGTCGGGCACATTCAAGACGCATGATGGGTTGGTTCGCTTATGACAAAGCGTGCGTTGAGATTGAAGAGCTTTATCAGGCTTATCAAGAAAAAAACCTTACTTCAACTCCAATCGGTTGGGATTTCACACCCTTGGAGAACAGAGCCGCTTAATTTAAAAGTCGGTGTTTGGCTGATTAGAAATTGGTTGTTTTCATCATATCGTTCATCCTTTTCTGTTAAAGGGATCAGTTTCTAATTGCGCTTATATAAATTTTCGTCAATCAACTGTTGAATTCTTTTTAATCATCTTTTGAATTGTCTCCTGTTCTTTAGTTCCGCAAGGCTGAATTCTGTTTGTTGGCATGAATCAATTTTCTTGTGCAAAATAGACAATAAAAAACTTGGTGGTGTTATTTGTGATCACCACCAAGTTTTGCTCAATTTATGAAATTCAAGATGTAAAGATTAAGTTGTATGCTTGATAGAACCCAAAAGCAACAACCCAGGCAACGATCATTGATACGGCAACAGAGAATAGGGTGAATCTCGCTGATTTTGTTTCACCCCAAATCGTGGCAACAGTGGTTAAGCATGGAACGTACAAAAGGCTGAAAAGGCAGTAACTGAAGCCTTGCTGGAAATTGATAGCTCCTCCCAGTGTTGTTTTGAGTGCATCACTGCCTTCACTCAATCCATACATCGTCGCAACAGCAGCCAACTGAACCTCTTTAGCGACGAAGCCAATGATGAGTGAAACAGTCAATAATGGATTGATGCCCAAGGGAGCCATCAAGGGTTGGAAGAAAGTTCCGATTTGTCCTGCATAGGTATTTAAACCCTCGGCACCACCAGGATAATTAGTCAGGAACCACGTGATAGTTGTACCAATAATCATGAAGACAGATAACTTTTGAACAAATGTCTTCATTTCACTCCATACATTCAATGCAACTTGTTTGAATGTAGGTGTTCTGTAGGGAGGCAATTCAATGACAAACGGATCTTTCGACTTGAACTGTCCACTAGCATTGAAAATCATCGCCATGACGAAGGCCACGATAAAGCTAATGATGTAGAGAAGCCATAGGGCTACAGCACCTAAGTAGCTAGGAAGAATGATTCCCAGGAAGAAAACAAATACTTGTAGCCTTGCAGAACATAATGCGAATGGGATGACAAGAATCGAAAGCAATCTCTGACTGCGTGAACGAATTGTTCTTGTTCCCATAATCGCTGGGACATTACAGCCAAACCCGAACAGCTGCATCACGAATCCGCGGCCGTCAAGACCTGCCTTGCGCATGATGTTGTCCATCAGATATGCAGCTCTTGAGAGATATCCACTGTCTTCAAGGGCAGTCATCACCACAAAGAAGAAGGCAACAAGTGGCACAAAGCCGAGCAATGAAGCGAATCCTGTGTAAGGTCCGCTGATTACAAAATCTTTAACGATGGCAGGGAGAAAGCTCAACCCTGGTTCTAAGACAGTTGCTTGCAACCAATCCGTGAAATCGCCAACCGGATCCTGGGCCGGCATGCCCACGTTCCAGATAAAGAGGAACAGGACCAACATGGTCAGGAAAAAGATTGGCAAACCGAAAATGGGATGCAAAAGCACTGCATCCATGCGGTTCGTAAACGTCACCAGGTTTTCCGGTGGCATTTCAATGCCTTGGTCTAGAGATTCTTGAATTTCTTCATCGGTGATCTTATTCTCTCGGCAAAATTCAACAAGTTCAGATACTTTATAAGAATCTTTGACGTCGTTAACAGTATTCCAGATACCATCGATTGCCAAGCTGCAGCCAGCGCCATATTTTGCACTAATCGTAAAGACAGGCATCTCAAGGTGTTGAGATAGCTTCTGGGTATTGATTTTCACTCCAAAGCGCTTGACCTCATCAGCCATATTGAGTGCAACTAAACTCGGAATACCAAGTTTTTTGAGTTGCAGTGGTATAAGTATCTGTCTATCAATTTGAGATGCATTGACAACGCAAACGATTAAATCAAAATTGTATTGCTGTAGAAAATCCTGAACGACCTTCTCATCCTCTGTGAATCCATCGAGATCGTAGATTCCTGGTAGATCAACAAATTCAACGGTTTTCCCATCGCGTTCAACTTTTGCCTGCATGAAATCAACCGTTAAGCCAGGCCAGTTAGCGACTCCTGCGGTCGCGTTGGTGACACGATTGAAGAATGTTGATTTGCCCGTATTGGGTTGACCTATAAAAACGATCCTTGGTAATTCGTTTTTTGTCTGGATTGTTTTACCAGTTTCTGCGGTGATCATGATGATGTTTTAGAACTCGTTGAAAAGGATTAAAGGGACAGTGTCATGATTTTCTGGTGTCTGAGACATCTGTGATTTCAACCAGAGCCGCCTCAGACTTTCGTATAGCAATTTCAGTGGTACTGCCAACTCTTACTTCGTAAGGATCACCACCTGGAGCCTTGCGCATGACTCGTACCGTTCTACCTTTCCTTATTCCCATTGCTTCCAGACGATCTTTGAAGGAATTGCTCAAGTCACTTCCGTCACTACTGACTCCAACAACTGTTGCTGAATGATGGACGCCTAACTCACTTAAATTCATCTGGGTAGCTTGGCTAATGCAACTCTATAAAAAGGTTAGAGCGCCAAGATTGATCTGGCAATTAAAGACGAGTGAATAATGACTGATAAGAACGGTGACTGTAGAATTTTTTACGGATGAACTTTGTACTTTTTTTCGGAAAACAAGCAAAACCTTTAGACGCAGCCTGAGGTGCGGACTTGCCTGTAACATTTGATACGTCGTAGTTGATGTTGCTTGTCGACCCTTGAATCACTGCTAATTTGAGATTTGATTGTACGTAATCATGCTGATTATTGAAATTGAACTGCTCATTGCGCTGGTGCTTGTTTTAATAGCAATTACTCGTCGTACCGCAATAACGCAATGGCTTGCTAATAGAAGATATCAAATTGGCCTCAAGCGGGCTCGAAAATTGTTTCAACTGTTAGATCAAAAGGACGGCCAAAATGCGATTACCAATCACTTACTCGAAGAAGGACACTTTTTACGTTCAAAGCGTAGAGTTGGGGATTTTTATTGTATCCCGGATGAGGATATTGATGGTGAAAAGCAAAATATTATGCTTAGAATGTCACAAAAATGAGCCCCGTTGGGTCGCACTGCGCAGGCTTTATCTGAGCTCTATCCAGGATGGCTATTTTAAAAAATCTGTTATCGATATCCCTGCTCTTTGGGATCGTGAGTTTGATGTGGCTTATGATCATTGGAAAGACAACCTGTCTGGAACCATTCAAAGAGACGATCAAGAAGATGCTTGGATCGTCGCTTAATTTCTAGTTTTGAACGATCTTTTGACTTTGATCACCTTGGTCTAATCAGAGGTCAAGGTATTTTAGTAGCGATCATGTTTATTTGACTTGCTGTTTTTTATTCCTGGATTTCAGAAGGTTTGAAATGGAATGAAATAGCGCTTCAAGAAGGTGACCAAAACTTCTCATCAGGCGCTTAAGGCCTAAGTTTGGCATCTTGCCGCATTTGCTGCAGTGGGGCATCAGTTTGTCTCATACACATTCAACCCTAATCAGACAGGTTGGTGAAAACCCTATTCTTTTGATTTCTTTTCTGTCCTTGGCCTCGTTGGTTCATGATAAAAATTGATGGTTTCAAATTGATTTGATCCATATGTTCTGCCTGAGTTCCCTGAGCTCGCTTTGATGGAATCAATTGCTACCTGGGCTTGATCATATTTGCTTCGTTTTTTATGGGCTAGTTTGTGCCCTAATTACACGGTTTTTCTCGCTTTGTACAGTTAATTTTGGTAGGCGGCTGATCAGCGAAGTCACCAATGCATTTCTGCAACAAGCTTGATCTCTACTCCTGCCATTGTTAGGCTGTTATTAGCATTCTTCCCATAGCTGCTGATGAGAAAAGAGTATCAACATCTTGCTAAAAAAATGTCTCTCGTCGAGCAGATGGTTTTTGAAAATGAATTCGAACTTCGTTGCAGGCAGCCTTCCTTGGGAGTTGTATATGCTCTTCTTTTAGGATGGTTTGGTTTTCATCGATTTTGGTTGAATGATCGCAATAGCGGTATTGTGTTTCTCGTTTTTTCGTGGACATTGCTGCCTGCGCTTTTTTCTATCTTTGACGCTCTTTGCATGCGTGAATTGTGTACGGGCTATAATAATAAATTGGCAAAACAGTTGTATGATGATATTAAGAAGATTAGTCCTTATTGATTGCTGGATTTGATCTTCCTGTCTGAATAGTCTCTTGTGTCCTGCTTTTACGACTGTATTAGACGACTTTGAGGATCATTTGAATGTAAGATTGTTGCGACCCCTTGCGAGCTTGATCTTTCTTCTTAACATTTGAGTTCCTCTTTTTTTTGGTGTGAGGAATTCCATGAAACTTTTTAAGCAACTGCTAGTTGCTCCTGCTGCCCTGGGCCTTTTGGTTCCTACGGTCGCCAACGCCTCTGAAATGAACGTGAGTGGCGTGTCCAACTATGCCTCCGTAACGCACGATTCAGGGGCAGAGGAGCAGGTCACCAGCATCACCCAGTTCTCTGATGTCTACCCGACCGACTGGGCTTATCAGGCTCTCAGCAACCTGATTGAGCGCTACGGCTGCGTTGCCGGCTATCCCAACGGCACCTACCGCGGCAACCGTGCAATGACCCGCTTCGAAGCGGCTGCACTGTTGAACGCCTGTCTCGACCGCGTCACCGAGGTGACCGACGAGCTCAAGCGCCTGATGAAGGAGTTCGAAAAGGAACTCGCCATCGTTAAGGGTCGTGTTGACGGCCTGGAAGCTCGCGTTGGTGAACTGGAAGCAATGCAGTTCTCCACCACTACAAAACTTGAGGGTCAGACCAGTTTCGTTCTTGGCGCCAATACTTTTGGCGGGGATCTGAATGAATACGATCTTTTTGGACTCAGAGACGCATACGATCTGGATCTGACCGATGCCCAGATTAATGATTACCTGGCTGATCCTGATGACGGTCTTTTCGAAAACACACCGTTTAGTGATCTGGCTATTGCTCAGCTTTTCATCAGTGGTGAAAATGCTCAAGACTATGAAAACAGAGAGTACGGAGCCACAACCTTTAACTACGACACGCAGATCAACCTCAATACCAGTTTTACTGGTAAGGATCTGTTGACGACGACCCTCCGAGCAGGAAATTTCGGAAGTACCGCCTTCTTCGGTGCTCCTTCGACTCTGTCAACACTTGAAGTCGCTTCAGATTCTCTGGACGGCGGTAATAGTAGTGATGCAATTTATATCGATAAGATCTTTTATACAGCTCCGATTGGAAGTAGTTTCAGCTTTATTGTGGGTGCCAACGTTGGTCAGGATGACATGATGCCGATGTGGCCATCTGTTTATCCATCCGGTGATAGCAACACAGTTCTTGATGTACTAACACTTAATGGTGCGCCTGGTGCCTACAACAAGACCCAGGGTCCAGGTGCCGCTCTCAACTACGAAAATGATGGTTTCGTCGCTGGCGTTCAGTACGTTTCTCAAAATGGCATGGATGGCAATCCTCAGGAAGGTGGAATTGCTACAGATGGTTCAGTTGGAGTTGGTACTGTTCAAATTGGATATCAGGCTGAGCAGTGGGGCATTGCTGGTATTTACTCCTACTTGCAGGATGCGCAGCTAGTTCCCTACACCACTGCATTTACCCAGCTTAGTTATATCGTTAGTGATGCAACGAGTAACAGCTCTCTAAACGCCTTTGCGCTTTCAGGGTATTGGCAGCCTGAAGATACAGGCTGGATTCCTGCAATCAGTGCGGGTTGGGGCATTAACACCCTGAACGATACGGATGGAGCTCCTGACCGCATTGTGACGACTTCGCAGTCCTGGCAGGTTTCACTCCATTGGGACGATGCATTCCTTCAGGGCAACAGCCTTGGTTTTGCGATTGGACAACCAACCTTCGCGACTGCATTAAAAGGTGGAGACACTCCCTATGATGGTAATTACGTTATGGAGGCTTATTACGGTTTCCAAGTTACCGATAACATCACTGTTACTCCAGCGGTGTTTTATTTAAGTCGTCCTTTGGGTGAATTAACCTACCTTGGCCGACAAGGTTCAGATAGCACCTTCAATCAGTTCGGCGGAGTTCTGCGTACAACTTTCACGTTCTGATTAAGCCATTCCTCCCGGATTGGTTGATTATTCATACGTGATTAATTTTTAGGGCTTAAACCGACCTGGAAACAGGTCGGTTTTTTGTTGATCTAAGCAGGACTTTCCCTTTCAATGACATCCTGTTGTCTAGGCTTGAATTTCACCCATGAGTGAACAGACCGGTCAGTCGCATCCGCTTTATGCAACGGATCGTGACCAGGTGGATTCCCTGCTTGGTCATCAAGGAGATCCAGGTCCTGAGCAGCTCACTGTGGCGGCCAGACTTGTGATGCGATACGGCGATTTTCCAGGCGCCGATGACATCAAACAAGATATTCAGAAGGTTGTAGCCGATTGGGGACTGGATTCTCAAAGCCTGAATGCCCGTTGTCGTGAGATCTGGGCTAGTGGTTGGAAGCCTGGTCAGCAGCTTGATAGTGATCTGGGCTCTGGCGCTGATGTGGCCGACCAGGAGGGTTAAGGGCAGCTGAGTTGGCTGATCCCCGGTGCGACCGGGGCAACACTTTGGCTCACTCAATTGAACTGCTCAGGCAGGCGTCGGCAAGACTTTGCCGGCTCTGGCTTCCTGGGCAACGCGGCGCAGATCGTCGCAGCCTTCTTTCAGTGTTGGGTAAGCGAACATGCCGCTTCCCGCAATGAAGCAGTTGGCGCCGGCTGCACAACATTGGGAAATGGTCCAGTTGGCCTTGATTCCGCCGTCGACTTCAATATCAACAGTGAGACCACGCTCATCGACGGTTTTTCTCAGTTGTGAAATCTTGTCCAGCATGGTGGGGATGTAAGCCTGACCACCAAAGCCAGGATTCACAGTCATCACAAGCACGTGATCGACCAAGTCGAGCACGTTTTTGACCATCTCCATCGGAGTATGGGGATTCATCGCAACAGATGGACTCCCGCCGAGCTGTCGAATCTTGCCAAGCACTCGGTGCAGGTGGGTGTTGGCTTCCACGTGAGCAATAACAACTCCAGGTTCTCCGTTTGGTCCCTTGCTTGCATCGACGTATTGCTCAAGCATCGTTTCTGAGTTGTATTGACTGACCATCAGCTGAGTTTCAAACTTCACATCGCAGTATTTGCGACACGCCTTGATCAGTTCTGGGCCAAATGTGAGGTTGGGCACGAAGTTACCGTCCATCACGTCAAACTGAATCCTGTCGACACCAGCTGCTTCGAGATCCTTCACGCATTGGCCCATGGCAGCCCAATCAGCGGGCAGCACCGATGGGATGATCTGAATTGGGCGTTCGGATGCGGTCATGGAGGGTCTGAAAACTCGGGGGACTTTAGAGAAGCGCCATCGATATCAGGCTTGTTCGAAGTCACTGATACAGTAAGCCGCGCTTTTGAGCGAAAAGCCCAGTGGCGCCAAGTCCTGAGAGCTGCTCCTCACCGCATCTAGTTCCCCGCCGCACTCCAGTGGATCGCACTCTCATCCAGGAAATTCTCGAGGTTGTTGAGCAGGCAGCCATCGCCTCTGCTCGCCTCACAGGCCTCGGCAAAAAGGATGAAGCCGATGCTGCAGCCGTTGAAGCCATGCGTCAGCGCATGGGCCAGATTCAGATGCAGGGTCGAATTGTGATTGGAGAAGGCGAGCGCGATGAAGCTCCCATGCTGTACATCGGCGAAGAGGTGGGCAGCGGTACTGGTCCTGGAGTGGATTTTGCCGTTGATCCTTGCGAAGGCACCAACCTTTGCGCCAACAATCAGCGCGGATCGATGGCTGTGCTTGCGGCTTCTGACCGAGGCGGCTTGTTCAATGCGCCTGACTTTTATATGAAAAAGCTGGCGGCTCCTCCGGCAGCCAAAGGCAAAGTCGACATCCGCAAGTCCGCAACCGAAAACATCAAGATTCTCAGCGAATGCCTCGGACTAGCTGTTGATGAGCTCACCATCGTTGTGATGGACCGGACGCGTCACAAGGATCTGATTGCGGAAATCCGTTCGACTGGTGCTCGTGTTCAACCCATCTCGGATGGTGACGTCCAGGCCGCCATTGCTTGTGGTTTCGCCGGAACAGGCACCCATTGCCTGATGGGCATCGGCGCAGCCCCCGAGGGTGTGATCTCCGCGGCTGCCATGCGTGCTCTGGGTGGACATTTCCAGGGTCAGCTTGTGTATGACCCAGCAGTGGCTCAAACCAAGGAATGGGCTGATCTCACCAAGGAGGGCAACCTGGCTCGTTTGGCAGAAATGGGCATCAGTGATCCCGACAAGATCTATGAGGCTGATGAGCTCGCATCCGGTGAGCATGTGGTGTTCGCTGGCAGCGGTATCACCGATGGTCTGCTCTTCCACGGCGTTAAGTTCGAAAAGGACTGCACGCGTACCAGCAGCCTTGTCATTAGCAATCTCGACGACACCTGCCGTTTCACCAACACGGTTCACATCAAGGAAGGTGCACAGAGCATCGCTCTGAGCTGATCTCCTTCTTTCCGCAGCGAGGGTTTTCTCCATGCACATCGCCGTTGTCGGCCTCAGTCATCGAACGGCACCGGTTGAAGTGCGCGAAAAGCTCAGTATTCCTGAGCAAACCATGGAGGAATCCCTACAAAACCTGCGGGGGCATGACCAGGTGCTTGAGGCTTCGATTCTCAGCACCTGCAACCGTTTAGAGATCTATACCCTTGTTCGCAATCCTGAACTGGGAATTTCGGCTGTCAGGGAATTTTTGAGTGGACATTCCGGACTGGACACTGGAGATCTCAAACCCCACCTGTTTACGTTCCATCACGAGGACGCCGTTGGTCATCTGATGAGGGTCGCCGCCGGTCTTGACAGCTTGGTTCTTGGTGAGGGGCAGATTTTGTCTCAAGTCAAGAAAATGATGCGCCTGGGCCAGGAGCACAAATCGCTCGGCCCGATCCTGAATCGCTTGCTCACTCAAGCTGTGAGCACGGGCAAAAGGGTTCGCAGTGAAACCAATCTGGGCACCGGTGCCGTTTCCATCAGTTCTGCTGCAGTTGAACTCGCCCAGTTGAAGCTGGGCCAGAGCCGTGGTCTGGATGATCTGGTCACCCTTGAAGATGAACAGGTGGCGGTTGTTGGTGCCGGGCGGATGAGTCGTCTTTTGCTTCAGCACCTGAAAGCGAAGGGTGCTTCAGGTGTTGTGGTTTTGAACCGCACGGTGAGCCGGGCCCAGTCCCTTGCTGCCGATTTCCCTGATCTACCGGTGCAGTGTCGTCCACTGGACGATCTCGATCACTGCCTGAGCACCTGTTCGCTGGTCTTCACCAGCACGGCAGCCGATAATCCGATTATTAATGCCAGTCGACTTCAGCAGTTGAATCGCCGCAGTTCACTACGGCTGGTCGATATCGGGGTTCCTCGCAATATTGATGCTGATGTGGAGGGGATTACCGGGGTTGAGGCTTTCGACGTCGATGATCTGAAAGAAGTTGTCGAACGCAATCAGGAAGCGCGACAGCAGGTGGCTCGAGAGGCTCAAGGTCTGCTCGATGAAGAGGCGAGGCTGTTTCTGGAATGGTGGGACAGCCTGGAGGCAGTTCCGACCATCAATCGGCTTCGGTCTTCTCTGGAGTCGATCCGGTCGGAGGAGTTGCAAAAAGCTCTAAGCCGCATGGGACCTGATTTTTCTGCCCGAGAGCGCAAGGTAGTTGAAGCGCTCAGCAAGGGCATCATCAACAAGATCCTGCACACCCCTGTGACATCACTGCGTGCACCGCAGCAACGCAGCGAACGACAAAATGCGCTGATTGTGGTTGAGCGTTTGTTTGATCTGGTTCAGGACGACGAGCAGGAACGCTGAGTCATTTCCGGCTGGGAATTTCCCTGTCTAAATCTGATTCCCAGCATTCTTGTCGGATCTGGCCCATGCATCGGTTGGGAGCCCCAAAAGTCCGGTAGGTTTGCCCGGCAAAGCCGATCTGCGGGGGCGGCATGAAGCGTGTTCTGGCCATCATTCTCGGGGGAGGAGCGGGAACGCGTCTATACCCCCTCACCAAGATGCGGGCCAAGCCCGCGGTTCCTTTGGCCGGCAAGTACCGACTGATCGATATCCCGATCAGCAACTGCATCAACTCCGACATCAACAAGATGTACGTGATGACGCAGTTCAACAGTGCGTCTTTGAACCGTCACCTGAGCCAGACGTTCAATCTCAGCAATTCCTTTGGAGGCGGATTTGTCGAGGTCCTCGCTGCTCAGCAGACTCCCGACAGCCCTTCGTGGTTCGAAGGTACCGCTGATGCAGTTCGCAAATATCAGTGGCTGTTTCAGGAATGGGATGTCGATGAATATCTAATCCTGTCTGGGGATCAGCTGTACCGCATGGACTACAGCCGTTTCATTGAGCATCACCGACGCACCGGAGCCGACTTGACTGTTGCGGCTCTGCCGGTTGATGCCAAACAGGCTGAATCCTTCGGTCTGATGAGAACGGATAATGACGGCAATATTCAGGAATTCCGTGAAAAGCCGAAGGGTGACTCCCTGCTCGAGATGGCAGTGGACACAGCACGCTTTGGGCTCAGTCCTGAATCCGCTCAAGAACGTCCCTATCTGGCTTCGATGGGGATCTATGTGTTCAGTCGTCAAACACTCTTCGATCTTCTCGATGGCAACACCAACCACAAGGATTTCGGCAAGGAGGTGATTCCTGAATCTCTTGCACAAGGTGACAAACTCCAGAGTTATGTCTTTGACGACTACTGGGAGGACATCGGCACGATTGGTGCGTTCTATGAGGCCAACCTCGCCCTGACGCAACAACCAAAACCCCCATTCAGCTTTTACGACGAGAAATTTCCGATCTACACACGGCCGCGTTACTTGCCTCCGAGCAAACTTGTTGACGCTCAGATCACCAATTCAATTATCGGCGAGGGTTCGATTCTGAAGTCCTGCAGTGTTCATCACTGTGTTCTTGGTGTCCGCAGCAGGCTTGAGTCTGATGTGGTGCTTCAAGACACCCTCGTCATGGGCGCTGATTTCTTTGAGTCCAGCGAAGAGCGCGCAGTGCTTAGAGAGCGTGGTGGCATTCCCCTCGGAGTGGGCCAGGGCACCACGGTTAAGCGAGCCATCCTCGATAAAAACGCGCGCATTGGATCCAATGTCACGATCGTGAACAAGGACAATGTTGAAGAAGCCGATCGCGCTGAGCTTGGCTTTTACATCCGTAATGGAATCGTGGTCGTTGTAAAAAATGCATCGATTCCTGACGGAAGTGTGATCTGATCGTTCATTCCTGACAGAGGTTGACCATGTTGCAGCCGACTTCGGATGCTGTGGTCACACTGTCGTTAGTGAATGGTCCAGCTGAGCATGTCCAAGGCCCACTTCGGTCTGATTGGTCTAGGCGTGATGGGGGAAAACCTTGTCCTCAACGCTGAGCGCAATGGCTTCTCGAGCGTCGTCTACAACCGCACCTATTCCAAGACGGAAGAATTCATGTCCGGCCGCGGGGCGGGCAAAAACATTCAAGGAGCGACTGACCTCCAGGATTTCGTTAACAAACTGGAACGTCCACGTCGGATCTTGATGATGGTGAAGGCAGGTGGGCCTGTGGATGCTGTCATCGAACAGATTTCCCCCTATTTGGATGAGGGAGATCTCCTGATTGATGGTGGTAATTCGGAATATCACGACACCGAACGCCGCGTTGCTGAACTGGAAAGTAAAAGCTTTGGATTCATCGGGATGGGCGTCTCGGGTGGAGCCAAAGGTGCTCTGGAAGGGCCGAGCATGATGCCAGGAGGGACCAAGTCCTCCTATGACGCCATTGAAAGTCTGGTTTGCAAGATGGCAGCCCAGGTTGAGGATGGCCCTTGTGTCACCTACATCGGCCCGGGAGGCTCTGGTCACTTCGTTAAGACGGTCCACAACGGAATTGAATACGGCATTGAGCAAATCCTGGCCGAGGGATATGACCTGATGAAGCGGGTCGCTGGCATGAGCAGCCTCGAGATGGCGGATGTGTTTGCGCACTGGAACAGCACCGAGGAGCTCGCCTCCTATCTCGTTGAAATCACCGAGGTGTGTCTACGCACCATGGATCCGGATGATGGCACCCCGCTTGTGGACAAGATCCAGGACAAGGCTGGTCAGAAGGGAACTGGCCTTTGGACGGTTGTCAGTGCTCTGCAGATGGGGGCCTCGGTGCCCACGATCTACGCCGCCCTCAATGGACGGGTGATGAGCTCCATGAAGGAGCAGCGCATCAAGGCTGAGGCGATTCTGAAGGGGCCGTCCATTCAGTCGTTTGACATGGGCACATCGGCTGATGGCATGTCTCCAATCATGGATGCCATGGTTTTGGCTTGTATGGCCAGCTACGCCCAGGGAATGGAGTTGCTTCGGATTGCTTCCGCTGAGCACAACTACAACTTGAACATGCCTTCGATCGCACAGATCTGGAAAGGTGGCTGCATCATTCGTGCTCGCTTGCTCAAGCGCATTCAAGATGCGTTCAACGCCAACCCCCAACTGGAGAACCTGTTGATCGATCCCTGGTTCGCCGATCAGGTGAACCGTCGTCTGCCCGGACTGGCAAAAGTGGTCGCCGGTGCAGCCGCTGCTGGTGTTCCAGTGCCCTGCCTTAGCAGCACACTCGATTACATCAACAGCTACCGCACGGCACGCCTTCCCCAGAACCTTGTGCAGGCCATGCGTGACTGCTTCGGCTCCCACACCTACGAGCGCGTGGACAAAGACGGCATCTTCCACACCGAGTGGCTCAAGTGAGGGCCCCGCGATGAGCTCTTATCGCATCGAGCAGGTTCAATCTGCTCAGGATCTTGCTCGGCGCGCCGCCGAGCACATCGGATCCGCGATCGACTTGGCGCTTGATCAAAGGGACCGAGCGCAGATTGCTTTGTCTGGGGGCACCACCCCTGCTCTGGCCTATGCATTGCTGGGGCAGGAACACTTGCCCTGGGACAGGGTTGATGTGTTTTTGGGCGATGAGCGATGGGTTGCGGCTGACGATGAATCAAGCAATGCACGCATGTTGCGCAACACCCTGCTCAAGAGGGATCAACCAGGAGCCCGCGCCTGTTTTCACCCCGTTCCAACTGTTGAATTGGCCTCTCCCGAAGCCAGCGCCGAGGCCTTTGCTGAGCTGGTGGCCAAGGTCTGCCAGGGCGAACCACCCGTGTTTGATTTCATGCTGCTTGGTCTTGGTGATGACGGTCACACAGCGTCTCTATTCCCAGGAACTGAGGCTCCGCGAGTTTGTGATCGCTGGACCACCATTGGCCGGGGAAAAGGGCTTGAGAGGATCACTCTCACGGCTCCTGTTCTCAGTGCCGCACGCCAGGTGGTGTTTCTGGTGAGTGGAGATGCCAAGCGCCAGGCTCTGTCTCGACTGATCGATGCTCGGGAGTCCTCGGAACGCACGCCTGCCAAGCTGGTTCAGCCAGCCTCTGAGATTCTCGTGCTCGCCGATCAGGCTGCTGCTGAAGGTCTTTGACGACACCTCCCTACCAACAGCCACCGGAAATTCGAGTGATCGCTGCAGGTGACTCCTTTCGCGATTGGGCCAGCCTGAATGACACGATCATGGGCGGGTCCAGTAGTGCAGGATGCCGATTCAGTGACCAGGGCCTTGTTCTTGAAGGCGAGGTGGTGAGTGAAGGCGGCGGTTTCGTGAGCTGCCGTTCTCCGGTGTTTCGACCGCCCCTAGATCTCAGTTCCTACAAGGGGTTGCGTCTGAGATTGGATGGGCAAGGACGCAGTTTCAAGTTCGCGGTTGCCTGCCGTGATGGAGTGTTCGGACTCACCGAACTGATTCCAGGTGGATTGCGTTGGGTCACGACAGTTGCAACTGAGTCATCGAACACCACAGTCGTTGACATTCCCTTTGATCGTCTCCGGCCTGTGGTGCGTGCGAAACCTGTCAGTCTTCCGGTTCGCTTTGATCCGTCGTGTATTACGCGACTTCAGTTGTTGCATTCACGATTCGGTGATGATGGTGAGCCAAATCCAGGTTATCGAGCGGGTGCGATCAAGCTCTTGATTCGCTCGATTGAAGCATTTAGATAACACTATTCTTCCCATATCCAAGAAGATCTATTCCTTTTCCCCTTCCATGCTTGACATCACATCTTCTTCGGATTGGTAGGTACTCATAATCGCGTCGTTGGTTTGTTGAGACAGGAATTAACCGTGTTCATTTTGAACTTGCGGCTTGATTTGCGTGAGTCTATCGTATTAGTAATAATTCATGAGTTGGGCAATGAAATCACCCTTGCCAGGTAAACATTTTCTACGTTTTTGTGCATTGCCATTGGCTCTTTTGGCTGCGCATTTCTGTTCTGCAGCTCTCGCCGAGCAAGAAAGTTTTAAAGGCCCTGGGCCATTCGCTGTTTCGATGTCATCGGTTGATGGCCAGGGGTTGTTGTTTGCGCCTACAGGCTCTGCACCTGAAGGTTCTTGGCCTGCTGTGGTTTTTGCTCACGGTTTGTGTGGTCCCGCAGAAAAGTATTCGTCTACTTTGTCTCGACTTGCTTCCTGGGGATTCATGGTGATTGCGAGTCAGAAGCAAGGTGATTGTGGAGTGATGAATGTTGATCATCCTTTCGCCACTTTGGGTAACCTCTTTCAGCTCCCGGTCAAATTTAATAATGCTGTCGACTTTTCAGGTATGGCAGATGACATTCGTTCGAACTTGAGATATCTAAAGAGCCGTTCAGATGTTGATTCCAATCGTCTCGCTCTCATGGGTCACAGCATGGGAGGTGGGATGGTTGTTGATGTGGCCTCTAATCTCGGGGCAGGTGGGTCCGATTTGGTTAAAGCCGTTGTTGCGATTGCACCGTGGAATGGCGTTCAGCCAACCCCTAGTTCGGTTGTTAGAAGTGTTTCTGCGCCTATTCTCATTTTCTGTTCAATGTCTGATGCTCTTTGCCCTTGCTCGGGTGAGGTTCAGTTGAGTGATACGCAAGGCTTGCTAACAGGAAGTGTATCTCCTGAAATTCCGCTG
Source organism: Synechococcus sp. UW179A (assembly GCF_900473965.1). NCBI lineage: Bacteria > Bacillati > Cyanobacteriota > Cyanophyceae > Synechococcales > Synechococcaceae > Synechococcus > Synechococcus sp. UW179A. Next base: position 92,319 of record NZ_UCNJ01000012.1, read on the forward strand.
CTGTTTGGACCTTCAGCTGATCCCACATGGCGTGGTGGGGCTGTGGCGATCTTTGATAATGCCCAGAATGCTGTTTTGATCGATATCAACCGTGTTAGCCATTTCACAATCGCTGGCATTGATGATGGAAGAGATATGCAGAATTTTGCGGATTGGGCACGTGGTGAATCAGGACTAAACTTTAATAAACCCAATCGTCCCTATGTGGATATTCCTACAATTGAATATGCTGTTGCGTTTCTGAATCAGAGTCTTGATATTGATGCTAAATCAGCCCAGTCTTTCCTCGATGAATCTTCCTCGGATTCACGCATTGTTGATATCCGTCGTTCTCGCTGAAAGTTTGTGGTTTCTAGTCGTTCGTTCATGGTTGATTGATAATCGTGCTTTGATCGTGGGCAACACTTCCCACTTGCAATTTTCTGCGTGTTCTATTGGGGGTCGAGTAATGAGCTGTTAGCTAACTTCTCTGCACGCAACTTTTGATCGTTGGAGGGCTTTTTGGATCAGAGCATGGACGATTTGAAGCCTTCTTTGGCTGTGTTGATTTGTTCGGCGGCGGATGTTTGCCGAAAGCCGCTGATTCATGCGCTTGTTCTAGTCGATCAGCAGTTTTCCGCTGATCAAGCGCCAATGTTGAGTACCGACTCTTTGCAGGCGATGATTGATTTGAGAGCTCGTCTTGAATGTCGAGACCCAGATGGCAGCCGCTGTAGTGAACAGGATCTCGAATTAGAGATTTATCAGAGTGGTGATGATTTGAATTTAATGCTGAGTTGGTGGAATCAGACAGACAGACCACTTCTATGGCACGGTCAGCACCCGGTTTGGATGGATGGTGACACTGGCAAGCGCTGTTCGGCTCCCAACGACGGGGCACCGTTGGAAGCCCTGGCTCGACGCCTCAGGGTCCTGCTGGTCTGATTAGGGCTGATCGGTGACTGCTCCCCTGCTGCTGGAACTGACGAGACGAGCGTATTTGCCGAGGATGCCGGTCCGATAGCGGGGAGTTGGACTGCTCCAATCAGCTCGTCTGCGAGCTAGTTCTTCTTCATCCACGTTGAGTTGAAGCAAGAGTTGATTGGCGTCAACGGTGATGCTGTCTCCTTCTTGAACCAGTCCGATGGTGCCGCCGACTGCGGCTTCAGGAGCAACATGCCCTACTACTAGTCCGTAGGAGCCACCACTGAAGCGCCCGTCAGTGATCAGGGCCACTTTTTCGCCTAGTCCCTGACCGACGATGGCTGCAGTGGGTGAGAGCATCTCGCGCATACCCGGGCCGCCCACTGGACCCTCATAGCGGACCACCACCACATCTCCAGCCTTGATTTTGCGATCAAGAATGGCTTCGAGGCAGGTCTCTTCACTTTCAAAAACCCTTGCTGGGCCTGTCAGCACAGGAGATTTGACTCCGCTGATCTTGGCGACGCTTCCCTCCAGTGCAAGGTTGCCCTTGAGAATGGCCAGGTGTCCTTTCTGATAAATGGGTTTGCTGATCGGACGGATCACATCCTGATCAGCAGGAGGTTCTGAAGGAACATGTTCGAGTAACTGCTTCAGCGTCTTGCCTTCAATCGTTTGGCAATCGCCATGCAGGAGGCCTGCATTCAGTAGCAGTTTCATCACTTGGGGGATACCGCCGGCTCTATGAAGATCAACGGTGACGTAACGACCGCTGGGCTTCAGGTCGCAGAAGACCGGAACCCGCTGGCGGATTTGTTCAAAGTCATCGATGTTCAGGTCGACTCCTGCTGTTCTTGCAATGGCGAGCAGGTGCAGAACCGAGTTGGTTGAGCCGCCAACTGCCATGATCACGCTGATGGCGTTTTCAAAGGCCTCCCTCGTCAGCAGATCCAGCGGTCTGATGTTCGCTTTCACCGCTGCAACAAGGACTTCGGCCGACCGGGCTGCGCTATCGGCTTTCTCGGCATCCTCCGCCGCCATCGTGGAACTACACGGGAGACTCAATCCCATTGTTTCGATGGCGGCGCTCATCGTGTTGGCAGTAAACATGCCGCCACAGCTTCCAGCTCCAGGACAGGCGTTCTTCTCGACGGCGATGAGCTGATCCATATCGATCTTGCCGTTCGTGATCTGTCCAACGGCTTCGAATGCACTCACCACGGTGAGATCGCAACCACCGAGTTTTCCTGGCTTAATCGTGCCGCCGTAGACAAAGATCGCTGGGATGTTCATCCGTGCCATGGCCAGCATGGCGCCGGGCATGTTCTTGTCGCATCCACCCACGGCGAGAACGCCATCCATGCTCTGACCGTTGCAGGCTGTCTCAATCGCATCGGCAATCACTTCACGGCTTACCAGGGAGTACTTCATCCCCTCCGTGCCCATGGAGATCCCATCGCTGACGGTGATCGTTCCGAACATTTGCGGCATGCCTCCCGCCTGACGTGCTGCAGCTTCCGCACGTTTCGACAAATCGTTCAGGCCCACGTTGCAAGGCGTGATTGTGCTGTAGCCGTTAGCAATGCCAATGATCGGTTTGCCGAAATCCTGGTCTCCGAAGCCCACGGCTCTCAACATCGCCCTGTTAGGGGAACGCTGGATCCCCTTGGTGACGGCATCGGAGCGGAGCATGGACTATCTCGCGTTGCGGCGGATCACTCCGGTCAACCTACCGGCCGCTCTGTTACTGCCTGGAGCCGAGATCTTCAAGTTGACGGCGCACATCTGCAATCGCCGAATTCAGCTGCTCGACACGCGCTTCAAGGTGGCTATCGGAATCAGGCTCAGGTCGATCTCCGGCACTGAATGCTTCACTCCCGTCTTGCATGCGCGGTGCGTAAAGCATCGAGCGCTGGTTGCGAAGGCGACGACGGCGATCAGCTTCTGAGAGCAGCCACCAACCGAATCCAGCCGCTCCCAGAACGGCACCACTGACCAGTGTGGCCAGTGTTCCTGATGCAGAGTCCTGCTGCCGCGCCATGGGCTTCCTTTGAATGTGTCCAGCCTAGTTCGGCTGAGCTGTTCTGATTCCCAGTCTTTGCAGGGGATCACCGATACCTGGAAGGATGCGTTCTTGCTCATCGAGGTCGGCATCGATGCAGGCTGTGTGGATTGTGATCTCCGGGTACGACTCACCGATTCGTTTCAGACCAGGGCTGGCGGAGAGTGCTGTTATCACACGCAGCCGCGGCGCTTCTACGCCCAGCTGGTCGAGACGCTGAAGCAGGTCGATTAGTTCATCACCATGACGGATCTGATCCAGAAACATCACCACGCCGGCCTGAGCCTCAATGGTTCCAGGTAGTCCTCCCAGGCAGAGTTCGGCGCTGGGCAGCACCTGGCGGGCACCTTCCCAGAGGTGGAGCCCACCTGGGACCATCGGAACCGCCAGTAATGGAACCGCTGTTTCAACCACGGTTCCTTCCGTGCTGCTAAGTGGAGTTTTCACCAGATCCTTGCGATGTGGCAGCCAGTCACGCATTGCTTCGTAGCTGAGCCAGCGTCCGAGCTCCTCCATGGCGGTCCGGAACAAAGCCGGTGGAGTTCCCTCATGCCTGAGCATGGTCAGCCAGTGGGCGATCAGGGGATGGGGCGGTACCACCACCCGGAGAGTCTTGGCCATGACGCGTGGCTGGGCAGTCGTCTGCCATATCGTGACCGCTCAAGTTACGGCAGCTGTTCCCAGGCACCTGTCGAGCGTTCACTCACCATGGTCTTGTCTGCTTTTCTCCGATCTGTCTCCCGCCGCTTGATCGCTTCGTTTGTCTGTGGCCTGCTTGTCGTCACTGCACTTGTGTTCGCTGGAGATGCTGCTGAAGCGATTACGGCTCCAGAGTTGCGGGGGCAACGGGCTGTTCAGGACATCACAGCCGACATGCATGGACGCGATCTCAAAGAGAAGGAATTCCTCAAAGCCGACTTACGTGAGGTGAATCTCAGCGAGACCGACTTGCGTGGTGCTGTGATCAATACCTCTCAGCTGCAGGGTGCTGATCTGCGGGGAGCTGATCTTGAGGATGTTGTGGCCTTCTCAAGCCGCTTTGACGGAGCTGACCTGCGCGATGCCAACTTCACCAACGCGATGCTGATGCAGAGTCGTTTCAACGATGCTGAAATCGAAGGAACGGATTTCACCAATGCTGTGATCGACCTTCCTCAGCTGAAAGCGTTGTGCGGCAGAGCCACGGGTGTTAACAGCCGCAGTGGTCTCAGTACTCGTGAATCGCTTGGATGTCGCTGATGTCTCTACGACTTCCTGTCACGGTTATCACCGGTTTCCTTGGTGCCGGCAAGACAACTCTTCTCCGTCATCTTCTGATTAACAGTGGTCAACGTTTGGCCGTGATGGTCAATGAATTTGGCACGGTCGGTCTCGATGGAGATCTGATTCGCAGCTGTGGTTTTTGCCCTGAAGAAGAGGTCAGCGGTCGGCTAGTAGAGCTCAACAACGGCTGCTTGTGCTGCACTGTTCAGGACGATTTCCTTCCCACAATGGAGAAATTGCTCCAGCGCTCTGATCAGCTTGATGGAATCGTCGTAGAGACAAGTGGTCTCGCTTTGCCCAGGCCTCTGTTACAAGCACTTCAGTGGCCTTCCATCCGTAAACGTGTGCATGTGAACGGTGTAGTCACTGTTGTGGATGGTCAAGCTCTCAGTGGTGGAAGCCCTGTTGGAAATCCCGAGGCTCTTGAGCGTCAGCGACAAGAAGATCCAAACCTTGATCACCTGACCGCCATCGATGACTTGTTCAAGGATCAGCTTGAGGCTGCTGACCTTGTGTTGATCACACGATCGGATCGGCTTGATTCATCCGAATTGGAGTTGGTGCAGCATCAAATTGCTTCAAAAGTGAGACCTGGAGCCGGTACTTTCGCTATCAGCCGCGGCGTTGTTGATCCAGCTTTGGTGCTTGGAATCGACTCGCACCAATGCTCATCTGTTGAAGTGTCTGATCAAACTGGCCATGAGCACCATGAGCACCATGAGCACCATGAGCACCATGAGCACCATGAGCACACCCATGTTGAAGCCATCAGTGGCCAGGTTCGATGCGAAGGCTCATTTTCCCGCGAAGAGCTTGAGCAGCTGCTACCTGAATTCGTACTGAACCATGGTGTGATCCGTCTTAAAGGTCGTGTTTGGCTGGTGGGCAAATCATTGCCATTGCAAATTCAGATGGTGGGACCTCGTTTAGACAGTTGGTTTGAAGTCGCACCTGATCACGCCTGGAAGCCCTCTGGTGGTACAGGAATTGAACTGGTTGTCATCGGCTTTAAAGCTGATGCTTCGCAGCGCTTGAAGGGAATGCTCCTATCAATGATTTCATGCGTTCCACAGTCACTCTGATTGCGTTGCTCGTCATGGCGTTAGCAGTGCCATCAACTCTGGCCAATAGCAATTTGGATCCAATTGTTGAGCGTGGAGACAGCTTTCGTTATCGATGTGAGGGTGGTCAAACAATCAGGGCGACGTACTACTCACTCAACGATCGTTCACTCAGCTTTGTGCGACTACAGCTGCCTGATGGTCGTCGTCTTACTCTGCCTGAAGTGATGTCTGCTAGCGGAGCGCGTTTTAGCTCCGATCAAGATGTCATTTGGTGGATTAAGGGTAATAGTGGTTTCGTTCAGCAGCGCGATGAAAAAGGCAAATGGACTGTCACTTTGAGCTCTTGCGTTGCCGAATATTAGATGGACAGTACTTTCTGACTTGATTGCTGAATGTATCTATATAAACGAAAAGCTTAGACTAATTGTGCTCTTTTCTTTCTCGTTGTCTTGCAAGCAGATTGAACTTAATTAGTTCAGATTGTTCACATTTTTGTTGGAAAATCTCCTTTTTGTGGGTCAGGTTTATCCATTGTGCGCAAAGTGTCACTTTTCAGTTCAAATGTTTTGCGGCACTTGGTTCTGGCCTGGGATCTGTTGGGCTTGAATACGATTCCAATCACGCATGATGATCAAGCAGGCCAATACCAAGATGGCTGGCATCCATCCCATCACGACGCGGATCATTCTCAGGGCCGAAAGCGGTTGCTGTGTTCCCAGACTGGCTTCGTAGCCGCTCCAGCTCAACATCAAACCAAGAACAAAGACCGAAGCTGCGCTACCAAGTTTTTGGACTTGCACCATGAATGCGGTGATCAATCCTGCTGGATGATCTGTCTCAGCATCGACGGCATCTGGAAGGAATGCCCAGGGCAGCAAATAGGCTGTTGCTGCATTAATCCCCAGCAGTGTGAGGCTGATTAAAAGAGCAGCAAGAGGGCCTCGATTCACGGCATTCAGTACGTTTGATCCGTCCGGGAATGTGGGTAGCAGAGTGGCAATCAGACACATCAGGATCCATCCCACTCCGCCGATCTGCAGAGCCCGCAGGCGACTCCAACGCTGTGACACCTGATCCCAGATCCAGATTCCTGCCATGGCACTGACTTGAAAGGGGATCAGCAGGCCCGTGCTCCAGCTGTGGGGTAGGTGCAGACAATCGGATAAAAAAATGATTGCGACAGGCTGCATCAGCTGGAGTGCCCCCCAAAGCAGCAGGTACATCGCCACAACGCGTCGAAAAAAGCCGTTGGCAAAAAGTTGCCTCAATTGAGGCAAAAGAGGACGTCTTCTGGAACTTGGTCTTCGGCAGCGTGCTGCTGCTGGTGCAAGGCCAACTGCGCTGGCCAAACTCCCAGCGATCAAAATCAAACCCGCTGCAAAACCCAGCATCAGGTAACCGGAGCTGCCGCGATGGGTCAGAAAAGCTCCCAGCAAAAGTCCAAGCAAACTGGCGAGCACCGAACCGGTGAACCTGACGCTGTTCAAGCGTGTGCGCCAGTCCACATTGACGGTGAGTTCTGTTGCAAGAGCCGAATACGGCAGGTTGACTCCTGAGTAGGTCGCTTGAAACAAACTGGCGATGAGTACGAACCATAGAAACCGCCAAGGGTCCATAAAGGGAGGGACCCACCACATCAGCGTCATGGACACGCCAAGTGGAGCTGCGCTCCAGAGCATCCAGGGAATCCTCGGTCCTTTCTGATTGACGGTTCGATCACTAATCCAGCCAATCATCTGGTCGCTAAGCACATCCCAGAGCCGCACTACCATCAAGACGGTTCCTGCCAGCCAGGCAGGAAGTCCTGCAATGTCTGTGTAGAACAGGAATAAGTAGAATCCAACAATGGCAGTGGCCATGCCAGTTCCTGCGTCGCCAATGCCATAGGCCGTCAGCACACGCCGTTGCAACGGCGCGGCTGACAGAGCGATGTCAAGTGGATCGCTCATGCCATAAAAGAACGGAACTACCCCTCAGAGTGACAAGGGCTTTCACAAGTTGCAGTCTTCGCTCTGATTGAGTTGGCGCTAGTCGGTGACGACCAGTTGTTTCGTGCCGCTGCTTTCGATCAGTTGAGCCAGTTCGAGCATGTCGGACCTGTTGACCAGTCCGATGCAGCCGAGCGTGCCGCTGTTGGCGTTCTGAAGACCTGCGCTGGGATCCAGATGAATCCCCAGCACTCTGCGACCGGTAGTGAATGTCGGCTCGATGCTGATCCATACAGGACCAAGTTCGGGGTAGTGGCCATCGGTCAACGGTTCGACAACACCCACGCTGTAATTCCCGATCGGTAGGGGAGCACGGCTTCCGAGTTGGTCACGATTGGCGTTCTGACGGTTTGCCCTGCCGCTGAGGGCATCAAAACGACGCATGGGTTCGCCAGGAATCTCAATTTTGAGATTCCAAATGGGATCTCCGGTTGTTTGCAGCCGCCGATTGGTGCGTTCCAGAACGAGGGTGGGAACAGGATCTGGCGTTGGGGCTACAGGTTCAAGCAAGGCCATCAAGGACTGGCGTTTGAACGGTTTGGCTTCAGCCATCAGACCTGTCCCTGCCAGAACCATGGCCAGGGTCAGACCTGAGAGCAGGCTGCTGAACAGTGGGCGAGTTCTGGCGATTTGCATCCCGTTGGCAGAAAAACGTGCCTTTCCTAAGGGAAATGATTATCGCTTGATAAATGAATAAACGGTTGTTCAGCTGGCCTCGAGTCGGCGCCAGTCCAGGCCAGGGCAATGAGCAACGATGGCTGCCGTCGTTTTCATGTAGTCCGCATAGGAGGGAAGCACTCGAAGCAGTGCGCGTTCCTCGCGTCGAGCCTTGCCTATAAGCACAGAGACCAGAGCGAGAAATAGCAGCAGATGGAACAGGCTCGCTAACGCGATCACCACTCCCAGAGAACAGACCAGTACCGCTCGATAGAGGGGATGCCTACAGCTTGCGTAGACCCCTGTTGTGATCAGAACGGCTCCCGGTTTTGGATCTGGCAATGGAGAAAGGCTGGGCCCCAGCGTTAGAAATCCCTGGACGGCCAAGCTCAGACCGATGGCCAGGGTGATCAGGCCCATGAGTTGAGCAGCATGAGGCCAGGTGATCCCGAAGAAGGCAGGCTTGGGCCATCCGGGTATCAGATGGCAGGTGATCAGAGCCAGCTGCGCCAGCAACCACCACTCACCGCGTCGGTTGTTGATCCATCCTTCCCAGCTCAGCCCCCAGCCTGTGAACGCTTGTTTCCAGTCGGTCACGGCGGGGTGGCTCCACGACGGCTAAGGCTGTCCCGTCAATGGGACCATGCTTCAATCCTGACCTCCCATGAACCATGAGAACCGTTGTGATCACGGGTTCCAACCGGGGAATTGGAGCTGCGGTGGCTCGCACGCTGATCAAGCAGGGGCATCAGCTCTGCCTGGCAGTGCGGGATCCCGAGAGCTTGCTGGGAACTGATCTGGATCCAGGTCAAGCTCCCGCCCGCCTCATGTCATGCCCTTATGACGCTCGCGTTCCAGAGAATGCCCAACGGGTCGTCGATGCGACTATGAGCCGGTTTGGATGCCTTGACACGCTCATTCACTGCGCCGGCATCCTGCGTCATACGCCCTTGCTGTTCAGTGCGGAGCAACAGTCTGAACCGGATGAGCTCTGGACGGTGAACGTGATGGGTCCCTGGTGGTTGACCCGCGCTGCTTGGCCGGCACTTGTCGAGTCTGGCCGGGGGCGTATTCAGGTGCTGGTTTCGATGAGCGGCAAGCGCTGCAAAGGAACCCTCGCCGGTTATACCGCTAGCAAATTCGCACTGATGGGCCTCTGCCAGACCATGCGCAACGAGGGTTGGGAGAAGGGCATTCGCGTGACCGCCGTCTGTCCTGGCTGGGTCAATACCCAGATGGCCGCAGGGGTCAAGGCCATGCCTCCCGAGCAAATGACACAGCCTGAGGATTTGGCCAGCCTCTGCGCGCATCTGCTGACGCTGCCATCGGCGGCAGTCCCTTTTGAGTGCGCCGTTAATGCCTCGCTTGAGCGTTGATCAATCCAAAGGGATCTCCCCTCGGGCACAAACGTCATTCCAGCAAAGCGTTCGTTCCGCGATCCAACGAGCCTGAACGCCTGTCCAGTCGCCATGGTCATTGAGCTGCATCTTCATGCGGCCGCTGCCGTCATGGTGAAAACGTACGGTCTTGTTTTCGAACGCCAGCTGCCAGCTCCTTCCCGGTTGATCGCTTTCATAGCGACAGTTCTGCCACTCCTGATGCTGTTGCCTGCATTCAACAGGCACGCTGAACGCTGGCCTGGCTGGTGCTGCCATGCCAAGACCCGACGCAACCAGCAGGCTGGCTTGGCTCAAATTGCGGATCAGTGGAGCCAGTGGATGGGGCACGGACTAGCCGTCGCAGCAAGGGTCTTTTTCAACCTGCATTTCGTGGAAAGAAAGCGGCCCCCTGGCCTGTCAATATTTAACAATTGCCGCTCGGAGCCCGTGCCGCGTTACCAAGCCCGCGTTCTGGTGCACCTGCGCCCATCGGTTCTCGATCCAGCCGGTGAGGCTGCCAGGGCTGCCGCGTCCCGCCTTGGTGTGGATGGTGTGGAGCGACTGCGCATCGGTAAGGCTGTTGAGCTGGAGCTGGAGGCATCGGATGAGGCTGAAGCACGCCGAAACCTTGAGCTGCTCAGTGATCGGCTACTCGCCAATCCTGTGATCGAGAACTGGACTCTTGAGCTGACCCAGCCATGACCATCGGGGTTGTCGTTTTCCCAGGATCGAACTGTGACCGTGATGTGCGTTGGGCTACCGAGGGCTGCCTGGGGATGCCCACGCGTTATCTCTGGCATGAGGAACGGGATCTGAGTGGCCTTGATGCGGTTGTTCTTCCCGGTGGCTTCAGTTACGGCGACTATCTGCGCTGTGGAGCGATTGCCAGGTTTGCTCCAGTCCTTGAATCACTGCTCAGTTTCGCCTCATCAGGAGGCCGGGTGCTGGGCATCTGCAATGGTTTCCAGGTGTTGACAGAACTTGGACTTCTGCCTGGAGCGCTCACCCGCAACCGGGATCTTCATTTCATCTGTGAAGACACCACTCTTTCTGTGGTGAGTGATCGCTCTCCATGGCTGTGCTCCCGTGGCCGTGGCAGTCAGTTTTCCTTGCCAATTGCCCACGGAGAAGGGCGTTACCAATGCAGCGATGACACGCTGAAGCAGCTTCAGGATGATGACGCCATCGCCCTGCAGTACTGCGTGAACCCCAATGGCTCTGTGGGCGATATCGCCGGCATCACCAATGCCTCCGGTTCGGTGCTCGGATTGATGCCCCATCCTGAGCGCGCCTGTGATCAACAGACCGGTGGCACTGCAGGTCGAGCCATCCTGGAAGCGCTGCTCTCCTGACCCATGCGTCGTCGTTCTCTGTTGGCGCTGGCTCTCTCCGCCGGCTCGGGAGTTGCTGTGTCTTTTGCGGGAGGCCATACCAAAGCCGCCTCCAACTCAAGTCAACCTCCTCGGCCGGTTCCTCCCCTTCGCCCTGGTTCTCGGCTTAGAGCCATCAATCCAGGCACCTGGATGGATCCTGAAACAGATTTCACGCCATTGCTGCAGCGATGCGCCGCCCAAGGCTGGGTTCTTGAAATTCCAGAAAGCGTTAAAGGCCAGTGGCAATGGTTTTCCGCCACTGATGCTCAACGACGTGCGTCGATCGAGGAGGCCTGGAATGATCCCTCTCTCTCTGGTGTTGTTTATGTGGGAGGTGGCTGGGGTGCTGCGCGTGTGCTGGAGTCTGGACTGCGGTTTCCCAAGCGACCGTTCTGGTCTCTGGGATTTTCAGATAGCAGTGCCCTGCTGCTCGCGCAGTGGCAGGCCGGACTGCTAGGAGCCATCCATGGCTCTGCCTGGGGAGTGGAGGAACAGTGGCAGCGCACGGTTGACCTGCTGAGTGGACGACCGACGCAACCCCTCCAAGGACGAGGATTACGCGGTCGTTTGGCACGGGGGCGACTGGTCGTGACCAACCTCACAGTTGCCACCCATTTGATTGGCACCCGTTGGTTCCCCTCGCTTAAGGGAGCGATTCTGGTGCTGGAGGATGTGGGCGAAGCGCCCTATCGAGTCGATCGAATGCTCACCCAGTGGCGCAGCGCAGGTCTGTTCAAAGGTTTGGCTGGAGTGGCATGTGGTCGCTTTCGTTGGAAGGAAGACGACGTTCTGCCTGGAGATTTCTCTATGGCGGAAATCCTTGAGGAACGCCTGAGTGATCTCGGCGTGCCTCTGGTGATGGATCTTCCTCTTGGCCATGGTTTACCGAACATGGCACTTCCTCTGGGACGCGAAGCATTGCTCAATGCACAATCAGGACAACTCACACTGCAGGCCTGAAGGGCTTCTTTCAGAGGCTGTTGCTTAGATGATTCTTTCTGCTTTTGCGTCCTGAACTTTTTCTCAATAGCAAGTCCATTGGAATAATCCCAATACTCAAATAGGGAACCAGCTGCGGCGAAAATTCAGCAACAAGACCAAATAATAGAAATGCGGTAACGAAGCTTGCACCACGATATTTTTTAAGTCCTGAGTTTTCACTCCGCTCCAGGAGTACTGACGGCTCTAGCAGCTCTGGCTTGTTCCATGCATGGATTGCTACAAGCCCTCCAATGCCGCTGATCAGTGCGAGAGTCCACCAGTAAAAAAGGCCAATCCCATTGGGTTCAGTCAGCTGACCATCATTTAAAGAGCCGTAGAGTGCTGTGGGCCAGGGTAGAAAGACAATCAATGCCATCCAAAATGAATTCAACCAGAAAATTGTTCCATCAAAAGCCCTCATCGAATTGAAGACCTGATTGTGCTTAATCCAGAGTACGGAAAGGATTAAAAAGCTAAACCAAAAAGCTAAGATCTGAGATGAGTTGTCGCTGATTAGTTTCCACATTGATTCTCCATTCGCCGCTTTGATATCTACTAGTGGAAGTAGTTGAAGGGTAATTGCAATTGCAACGACTGCATCTGTGAAATTGATTAATCGTTCGAATGATCGCCGCTGAGCAGGCGAGATTGAATTTTCGATGCCGTCCATTCGAGATTGATCAGGGATTTCTATGGTAGAGCTCTGCTCGCGACGGTCTCTGGGATTTGTTAATCGTTGATTGCTCTTTTCATTGAGTCAGGTTTTGTGAGCATCTTGGTTTAATTCTTTGTTTTTTGGTTTTTCAAGAGGAGCTTTTTAAGGATGTTGAGTAGATAAAATGCATTAGATTGTTTGTTTTTGGAATTACACTTGCATCAAATTAATAACAATTGATGGAGTTTTTAGTTGTTTTTGAAGCTTTGAGGCGATCGATGAACGGCCAAAAAAAAGGGGCCTGATGGCCCCTTGTGATGCAAGTTGTGTGATCACAAGTTGATCAGACAGCAACGGCCGCTTTGGGATCCAGTGCACCCTTGGCGTAGAGGCCTGCGTAGTAGGTGATGCTCTGCTGTTGAATCTTGCTGGCATTGCCTGCTGCCCAGAACTGCTGATAGCGGTCGAGGCAGACCTGCTTCATGTATTTGCGAGCAGGCTTGTTGAAATGGCGGGGATCAAAATTGGCTGGATCAGCGATCGCGGCTTCGCGCACGGCTGCAGTGAAAGCAAGGCGATTGTCGGTATCGATGTTCACTTTGCGAACACCGTTGCGAATCCCTTCCTGGATTTCCTCAACAGGAACTCCATAGGTTTCTGGGATTGAACCGCCATGCTTGTTAATCATCTCCAGCCACTCCTGGGGAACTGAAGAAGATCCGTGCATCACAAGGTGCGTGTTGGGTATGGCCTTGTGAATCTCGGCGATTCGGCTGATGGCCAGCACTTCACCCGTGGGTTTGCGGGTGAATTTGTAAGCACCATGGCTGGTCCCGATCGCGATGGCCAGAGCGTCACACTTGGTTTTGGCCACGAAATCTGCGGCTTCTGCTGGATCGGTGAGCAACATGTCCTTGGAGAGTTCGCCCTCGAAGCCATGGCCATCTTCAGCCTCGCCTTTTCCGGTCTCCAGTGAGCCAAGGCAGCCCAGCTCTCCTTCGACACTCACGCCAACGGAGTGGGCGAAATCAACAACTTGCTTCGTAACTGCAACGTTGTAGTCGTAACTGGCTGGTGTTTTGGCGTCAGCTTCCAACGATCCATCCATCATCACGGAAGTGAATCCATTAATCGCTGCCGAATAGCAAGTGTCAGGAGCATTGCCATGGTCCTGGTGCATCACCACTGGGATGTGGGGATAGGTTTCGGTTGCGGCCAGGATCAGGTGGCGTAGAAAAATTTCGCCCGCATAGCTGCGTGCGCCACGGGAAGCCTGCAGGATGACCGGACTGTCGGTCTCGTCGGCCGCTTCCATAATTGCCTGCACCTGCTCAAGGTTGTTGACATTGAATGCAGGGATGCCGTAGCCGTTTTCGGCAGCGTGGTCGAGCAAAAGCCGAAGCGGAACGAGCGCCATAGAGAAAGTCCAAAAAAAAGCCCTATCGGACTAAAAGGTCCGTAGGGCCGAGACTTTACCTGAGTAGTGTTCAATTTGTCACGCACGCCTGTGGCGCAAGTGGCGTCAGGTTGTGCGTGATGGTGAATCAGTAGGTGTAGCCAGCTACGAAGAGCTGCTCATCGGAGGAGGGCTGTGAGCCAGGCACGTAGCGGCCGAGTGAGGCCTCGGAGTTGGCTTGTGCTCGTGCAAGCAGGGCTTTCTGGCCAGCTTCGAGATTCGTGCCTGCCCATCCCTTCAGGCAGGAGTGCTGGAGTGCTCTTCCGTAGGAGAAGCCCAGATTCCACTTCGCCTTGCGCTCGATGGTGTTCATGTTGTTGAGGTAAACCGAAGCAGCTTCTTCGCTCAGGCCACCGGACAGGAAGACAATGCCGGGGACGCTTGCGGGGACGCTGCGCTCAAGCGTACGCACAGTCATGGCAGCGACTTTTGCTGGATCAGCCTTGTCGGAGCAATCGGCACCCTGCACGGTCATCGAAGGCTTCAGCAGGGTCCCCTCCAGCAGAACACCGTTGGCCTGACAGGCGTGGTACACCTCTTGGATCACGTGCTCTTGAATTCGGGCCGTGGTTTCGATGGTGTGATCACCATCCATCAGGATCTCGGGCTCCACAATTGGAACAAGGCCGGATTCCTGGACTGAGCGGGCATAGCGAGCCAGTCCCCAGGCGTTCTCGCGGACAGACAAAGGCGAGGGGCAGCCGTCTGAAGTGATCTGCAAGACAGCACGCCATTTGGCGAAACGCGCACCTTGGGCGTAATAGTCAGCGGCACGCTCGACCAGTCCGTCCAGTCCGGTGCAAAGGGTTTCGACCGAGCCTGCGCCTGCGAGCGGGCGCAGGCCTTTGTCGACCTTGATGCCAGGAATGATGCCCAGCTTGCCAAGCTTGCTCACCATCGACTCGCCGTCGGCATGGTTTTGGAAGAGGGTCTCTTCGTAGAGAATGGCTCCGCTGATGAAGTCTCCGAGACCGGCTGTGGTGAAAAGCATCCCGCGATAAGCCTGACGATTGGCTTCGGTGTTCTCAACTCCGATGGAGCCCAGGCGCTTGCCAATGGTCTTGGTGGATTCATCCACAGCGAGAATTCCCTTGCCAGGTGAGGCGAGGGATTGCGCGGTTGCAATCAGTTCGGAGGAATAATCAGACAGTGTCATTTGATTCTTCGGAATTGAGAGAGTCTCGGGGCCCTGAAGGACACCCAGACCTCTCTGTTTACACCCTTAAGTGAGATTTGTTACGTAGTTATTGCAACATTTGATTTTGAAGCCCTTGTTGGCTTGCCGCTTGCAGCTAACTGGGCTAGGGAAATCAACCTGATCTCAACTTGCGGCTCCAGCTGATCGCCTGCTGTCTGGTCGCGCGACTTGGACAAGGTGTTTTTTGCTGGCCTGAGGTGCAAAAAAGGGCTGGCTCTTTGAGGAGCCAGCCCTTCGGTGTTGGAAGCCTCAACCGTGATCAGGCCAGATCAAAGCTGAGAGAGAGGCTCCCACTGATTGGGAAGGATCTTGGCGACCAGCTCGAACTTGTCATCCCCGAGGGGCTTAACCACGTAGGCCACACCCATGGGTGCTGGATAAATTCCATTGGTGGGGACGACCGGCATCGTCACTCCCTGGAAAGGATCGTCGTGTCCAACGAGGACCGTGTTTTTCCCGGTCTCAGGCAGCGCGGACATCAAAGGAGCAACACGTGCGGCATATTCCTTGTAATCCTCGGGAGTGCACTCCACACAGGGCAGGAAATTCAGATTTGAATTCTTGGTGTATCTGCCGAAAGCTAAATCAGCAGTGTTGTAGGCACGGCAGTAGTCGCTTGAGATGACATCTCCGACGGGGATGTTTGCGGCCTTGATGCCTTCACCGATGACTTTGGCATCAGCCTTGCCTTCGGTACTCAGGCGCCGCTGGGTGTTGCAATCGGCAAGATTCAGTGCAGGGCTGACCTGATCACCCCAATCCTTGACGGTTTTCGTGTGCCGGAGGTAGATGACATGACCACCATCCCTCAGAGCGCTGACAAGGTCAGTGTCGTCAAGTTTGTTGACGAAATCTTTGTTGTTCTGTTCTCCAGAAAGGGTGGTGTCGTTCTGTTCGTAGGCTTCGACCTCACTTCTGTCCGCAGAGAGTTTTTCCTTACTGTCTGTCTTGCTGTCTGAATCACTGACCGATCCAGAGGAGCAGGCCGCCATCAGAAGCAGGGCTGCAAAGCAGGTTGCTTTTTTAAGCATTGATCAAAATATATTTATTTTTATTAAAGCGATCTAAACAATGCGCAGCCTTTTCAAAGGCACGCAAACTGGTTGCGGTTGATACAAAGTTGACCGCGCATTAAGCGCTCCGGCAATCAGCATGACGACAAAGTCCTGTCACAGGCTTGCTGACTCGCCAGGCCCTCAGCGAGGCCGGGCACCATTGGATGGCCGCTATCGATGCTTTCCGCCCACCAGCGCTGCAGACGAGCGACAGGGGCCACGCGTCCATCACTCCATGTGGTGCCGAAGCGCAGATCCTCATCCGGCTGGACGTTGCGAGGAGCTTCTCCATCTCTCTGCAGGGTGAGGGAAAAACCATGCACATAATCCTTCTGGTTTTCACTTCCGAGAACCAGACTGCCTTCGGATCCGTAGATCTCAATCCAGCAGCCACGACCATTGCGGGCGACCGAAGACAGTGCCATTTGAGCGGCTACAGCCCCGCCCTGGTGAGTCGCTAATTCGACATTGATCAGGGCAATGTCGTCAGCGTCGACGGGTCGCATGCTGCCTTCGGAATCTGGTCGCCGTTCAATGGCGGTGCGTGTCATGGCCCGTGGTTCTCCCACAGAACCGATCAACCAGGCCAATGTGTCAAAGGCATGGGTCCCTAGAGCTCCGAGAACGCCTCCCCCTTGGTGTGCCTGCGAATACCAGTTCCAGGCTCGTTGCGGATTGGCCCGGCTGCTCATTAACCAGTCCAGTTTCACGAGCCAGGGAGTTCCCACGGCACCCTGCGCGAGAAGGCGTGCCGTCTGTTGAAACAATGGAACTGCTCTGTACTCGAAGTCAACGGCAACGCTGAGACCTCTGCCGATGGCTTCGCGCTGCAGATCCGCCACCTCCCCGGCGTTCAGGGCGACCGGTTTCTCTAGCAGCAGATGCTTGCCTGCTTTCAGAGCTCGCTTCGCAAGCTCATACCGGGGGGCCGGTGGTGTGGCAATGATCACCGCATCGACTTGGGAATCCTCGAGGAGTGAGTCCCAGCTGCTGTGGCCATTCAGCCCTGAGTTGCTGCAGGCCTGGTCCAGCCGATCCTGACGGGGATGCCAGAGAGCGACCGGCTCCAGCTCAGGAACGCTCTGTAGAGCGGGTAGATGCACCGCTTCGCCGAAGCCGAGACCGGCTATGGCAACACCAATCGGGCGTTGTGCTGTCGGATTGGGAGCCATGGGGAACTGGGCGAGCGTGAGCAGGAAGCGGTTAGGTCAGTTCGGAACTGCAAACGGCGTTGATGACTTCGGTGATCAAATCATCTTTGGCCGGCGCTTCCCAGTCAGCTCTAAAACGAGGCAGGCCGTTCTTCTGAGTGTCTCGGTAAAGCGACTGATCACAATCGATCTCCATCACCACAAGCGTCCCCAAGGCAGGCGACTCGTCGTCTGTTTTCAGGCTGTATCGGCTGAGAACAGAGACATTGCCATCTCTCGTTCTGCGGACGCTTCCCGCGTCCCACCACTGCTGCCCTTCGCTGGTTGATGGCACTTCACGCCAATCAACAGGACCAGCGAAAACAGGCTGCGCCAGCACCACGATCAGCAAAGCCAACAGTGCTGATGTCAGACACTGTTGAACTCGTTTGGGCAGATTTTCGTTCATGCCTGGACTGGGACCTCAGGACGACAGCCATGCAGGGTTAAAAGCGTTGCCAAGGTGGTTTTTAGCTGGGTTCGCGGAACGATTGTGTCAACGAAACCATGGTCTTGAAGGTATTCGGCCGTCTGAAAGTTGTCGGGAAGCTTCTCCCGCAGGGTCTGTTCAATGACTCTCCGACCTGCAAAGCCGATCAGAGCCTTCGGTTCGGCCAGGATCAAATCGCCGAGCATGGCGAAGCTCGCCGTGACGCCTCCGGTTGTGGGGTGCGTCAGCAGTGGCATGTAAAGCACACCGGCTTCGCGATGGCGTTCCAGAGCACCGGAAATCTTGGCCATTTGCATCAGGCTCAGCATCCCTTCCTGCATGCGTGCACCTCCTGAGGCACAGACGATCAGCAGGGGCAGGCGCTTGGCTGTGGCCGCCTCAATGAGACGGGTGATTTTTTCCCCCACCACGGAACCCATGGATCCCCCCATGAAACGGAAATCCATCACGGCAAGGGCCATGGGTATGTCGTCCACCCGGCAGAGTCCGGTGATCACACCATCACGAAGTCCTGTGCTGGCTTGGGTTTCACGCAGGCGATCGGCATAGGCACGTCGATCTTTGAACCCCAATGGGTCGGTGGGAGTCAGGTCGTCGTCAAGCGGTTCAAAGCTGCCTTCGTCGGCAATGATCGCGATTCGCTCAGCACTGAAGATGCGGTGGTGATAGCTGCAGTTGCCGCAGACGCTTGCATTGGCCAGAAGGTCTTTGCGATAGACCACCTGGGAGCATTCAGGGCATTTGCTCCAGAGACCATCCCCCTCCTCGGGCTCCTGCGCGACCTTGACCACGGACTGACCCTTGCGACGATCAGCGAACCAGTCGAACAGGCTCATATCCCTTCAGACCTCTAGATCAACTAGTGATCGTAGTTGTTTGCAGCGGGCCAGCCAAAACAGCTGCTTCAAACAGTACCAAGGAATTCCCCAAGTTTTTGAGATGCCAAGTGCGATGCCAAGGACGACATAATTTCACTTTCAAAGTGAGGCAGGAATTGGTAAGGAGCAGGCTTGCGTGATCGTGTCAGTTCCTCAAATGCCTGCCGAGGATGTTTGTACCTAACTGGGTTCTTTTATTCAAACCAATATCAACTCTTTGATGATCAAAATCGAATCTCACTGCATAGTCGCTTCTTGACTTGTCATCGGATCTGATGGATCGATGCCTGTTCTCAGGCTGCCCAAAGTCAAAAACAAGCTCTTAACCGTTCCTTAACCTTCTCTGCGCATATTGAAGATTGATCGACCTCGGATTGGGTTAATGGGCTCCGAATCAATTCAGATTCAGTCAGGTGAATTAAAAACATTCAGCACATCACTTGGGGAACTGCAGAGTATTCACCCCAGCGACGGCGCAGGTTCTGTTTTTGTTAAATTTTCGGTTCTTGATGCAGTAAACTTAAATATCACTTTGTCGCAATTGCCAGGTGATTATGATCTTTATATTGGACAAATTGATCCAGAGACTGGAGGGCCTTATTTCACTGTTTACCCATTTGATCAACCAACTGTTCTCAATAGTTCTACGAATCCTGGAAGTGAACCGGAAAATGTATTCGCGCAATTAGAGCCAGGCGAATACTGGCTGCGAATTGTGCCTCAAGTTGGGTTTGCGCAAGGTCTGAGTCAAGATCTAAGAGACGCTAAATTTGAATTGTCCTTGGATGGAAAGACTTTTAATGATACAACTCTCTTGAGTGATGATGTGCTTCTTGATCAGCAATGGCATCTGTTTAACACTGGTATTGTCGGTGATTGGAGAGATCGAGGTGGTCAATGGCTAGCAGCGCCTAATGTTGACATTGGCGCTCCGGAAGCGTGGAAGCTAGCTGTTGATGCAGATTTGCCGATCGCTATTATTGATACGGGAGTTGATGTTAAGCATCCCGATCTTATTAATAATCTGTGGATCAATTCCCGTGAGATCCCAGGTAATGGTGACGATGATGATGGTAATGGAAAAGTAGACGATATTCACGGCTGGAATTTTGTCAACGACTCGCCGGAAATGAATATTGATGAAAGTCATGGAACGCATGTTGCCGGAATTGCAGGCGCTCAGGGAAATAATCAGATTGGTGTTTCGGGAGTTGCCTGGAATACGCAACTGATGGTGCTTGATGTTTTTGGTGGAAAACCTACATACGAAAACTCTGATCTTTTAGATGCCATCTATTACGCCGTGGATAACGGCGCCAAAGTGATCAATATGTCACTGGGTGGGGCTTTTAAATTAACCCCACAGGACTTTTTGAATAGTCAGGATCCTGAGGTTGGACGTTTTAAGTCGGCCTTGCAGCATGCTTATGAGAATGATGTCTTTGTTGCGATGGCTTCTGGCAATGATGGGACGGAATATTTTGATCGAAATAAATGGGATAGTGTCGGTAACTTTGATGCGTATACCTCACAGCCAGCTGTATTCAGCCAAATCTTTGGAAATATTGCTTCAGTAGGTTCCTCTAATGCTCAAAACTTCAAGTCTAGTTATAGCAACTATGGTCAGTCCATTTCCATCAGTGCTCCAGGCGGTGACGGAAGCAGTGTGATTGTTGGAGTGAATGCGCTTGGGGACCCGATATATGCAAACACATCTCGGACCGAGATTCTTAGTACATTGCCTGTGGGAACTGGAGATGTGGGTGATGGAAATTATGGATATCTTGCTGGCACATCGATGGCTTCGCCAGTGATTGCTGGAATGGCAGGGCTGATCCGTGCGCAAAATGCGTCCATTTCAGCTCCAGAAACCTTGGCGATTTTGAGGGCCGGAGCTATTCAAAATTCAAGGCTGAACTCTGGGGTGAATCAAAACTATCAAGCTAACCTTTATTACTCCTTGCAGCTTGCGCAAAATTGGCAAGGGCCAGACTCGCTCACTGGAATAGGGCAGGAGATTGCGCCGGTTTTGAATCTCTCCTCGCTCACCACAGCGCAGCGTCTTACGGGTTCGCTTGGCATGAGTGGCCAGGCAGGTGGCGATTCTCTGATTGGTTTCTACCAGGTTCTTGATACAGAAGGAACGGTGATCGACGCGCTCGGTAATGCCGTCAGGCCAGGAGATGCGAATTATCAATCTGTTGCGTTGAATTCAGGCAATTTAGTGGATGGGCTGAATGGTCTAAATCTCGATGGGAATTCTTCGCTTACGCGTGACTATGCATTGAGTGGTTCCTTGAGTGGTGTCTATTTAGCGCCTTATGTTATTTCAGGTGCAGACACTTGGTTTGCCTGGAATGAGGCCAATGCTGATGGCATTGTTCGCTTCAAGGCGCTGGGCCCGAATCAATTCGGGTTCGCTGCCATGCCTGGATCAAGTGGCGGTGATTTCACCGATGTGGTGATCTCTTTCTCAAGTGATCAAATCTTATGAACACTTTATTCAGTGTCTTTTGAGTTTGATTCTCCTGCGAGGGATTTGGCGGAGGTAGTCATCTGGTGACCAATCCGCTCCCCTTTAAGGAATGAAGGCGCTCCATGATAGTTGCATTTTCAGTTGCCAGTTCCACTGGGTGTCTTGAGTCATATCAACGACGGCTCATTTTGTTGGTTCATTCGGTTACGGCTGATCACTAATCGTGAGTTGAATCAGGCGTCGCCTCGAGTATCATTTGTTGCAGGCGTGATGTGCTTTGGGCCTTTTTAATCTTTGCTCTAGGGCTCGCTGGGAACGGCATGTCTATAAAAAATTATCAGCTTTCTTTTTATGGCATCGCATACTTCGGCAATCAATGAACATCTTGCGCTTGAGTTTCAGGCTAGTCATACATATCTGGCGATGTCGATTTGGTTGCGTGAAAGAGATCTGATTGGTTTCTCTAGTTATATGCTTAATAAGAGTACTGAAGAGCGAGGTCACGCCTCTAAGTTTATTGCCTATCTTGTTGATAGTGAATGCAATGTTCAGCTGCCAACGATCGATTCGCCTGAGAGAGAGTGGCAGTCTGTTAAAGCGCTTTTTGACAAAGTTTATGAGATGGAAAAGACCGTCACTAAGTCAATCAATAACATCTACACGCTCTCTGAGCAGGAAGGCGACAGAACTGCCACGGCCATGCTTGATTGGTTTGTGGGTGAGCAACTGCAGGAAGAATCTGAAGCTCGCTTTGTTCTGAAACGATTGCGCCTGGCCGACTCCAGCCCGGCGGCATTGATTCTGCTTGATCAACAGTTCCTCGACGGAACCTTGCTTGCCAATGTCAAAGCAGGAGGAGCTTTTGACATTGCAGGAGCTGGCGGCGGTGCTGCGGTCTGATCAAAATCAGGCTGAGCGAACTCAGGTCTGGGTTCATTCCCTTATGGGATGAAAAAGATTCAAGGCTCGTTGACCTGTCACTCCAGGATGAACGGGCTTTTTTATGGTCCTATCAGTGCTACCCACTGACTCCACCACCATCGGGGGCCCATTAACCAGACCAGCCAGATCCCTATGGCAATAAAAGGACCGAATGGAAAAGGTTCTCTGGGTTTCAGGCGGCCTGTGATCCTGCCGATGACTCCGAACAATGCCCCTGAAATCACAGCGATCCCCATCGCCACTCCAAGTCCAGTCAGTCCCAGCCAGGCTCCGGCCATGGCTGCCAGTTTGGCGTCACCTAGCCCCAGTGCAGGTTGACCCACCAAGCGTTCCGCCAAAGCGCTGAGAGCTTCCAGGGCCAGTAATCCCGCTGCTGAGGCCAACAGATGATTGAACAGAAGACTTCCGGCCGTCTGCTGCTCTGCAAAGGCTGTCACAAGTCCAGTGGCCAGTAGTCCCGCGATCACTCCTCCGCGGCAGATGGGTTCCGGCAGCCAGAGGTGATCAATGTCGATCAGCACCAGCGGCATCAACAGGCTGATCAGCACGACTCCGCCTACCAGCGTGAACAGACTCGTTATGGAGTTCGTTGACAACGTGCCAGCGCTGAAGCCGGTGGCCCACGTTGCACTCAGCCACAAGCCTGCAGTGAGAGCTTCAATTAGCGGGTAACGCGCTGAAATGGGTTGATCGCAGTTGCGGCAGCGTCCTCTCAAAGCCAGCCAGCCGATCACGGGGATGTTGTCGTGCCATTGCACGGAATGGCCGCAATGAGGACAGCGACTGCCCGGCCACACAACGGACTCTTCTCTCGGTAGCCGCCAGACGACGACGTTAATGAAGCTGCCAACACAGGCTCCTGTCAGCAGCACGATCCACAGGAGTGGGTTCAAGACCCCTGCCCTCTGAGCCGTTCTTTTGGATGGCGTGATCGCCGGAGCCTGCGACTGATTAGTTCTGCACTGATGAATTGTTCATCGGGCAACAGCGTTGGTGCATCGAGAACAACACGCCCCTCTGTGAGATGGATATTCACCACAACCCCGTAGGGTTCGAGTGAATGGGTTGATTCGCTCAGATGCTGGAAATAAATGCTTCGGGCCAAAGCGATCAGGCGTCTGCTGTCCACTCGGTCCCAGCGTGGAGTGAGGCTGGCGTTTCCGCCGGCTCCCGCGATCACGAAGGAGGGAGGTGAAACAGAAATAGGCTCACCTGAACATTCAGATGAGCCCACGATAGGACTGATTGGGACTCTTGATGAAGCAATCAGTTCAGCTTTTTCTTCTCTTCAATCATGCGGTGGATGATTGGTGTGAGGATCAGCTCCATAGCAAATCCCATCTTGCCTCCGTTCACCACGATGCTGGTGGGACTGGACATGAACGAGTCGTGGATCATGTTCAGAAGATCGTTGAAGTCAATCCCCCATTTCTCTCGAGCCCCCTTGCGGAAGTGAATGATCACAAAGCTTTCATCTGGGCTGGGAATGTTCCTGCAGATGAAGGGGTTGGAGGTATCGACCGTTGGGACTCTCTGGAAATTGATATCGGTGCGACTGAACTGTGGACAGATGTGATTGATGTAGTCAGGCATCCTGCGCAGGATGGTGTCCACAATTGCTTCCGCTGAATAGCCCCGCTCGGCATTGTCACGGTGGATCTTCTGAATCCATTCGAGATTGGTGATCGGCACCACACCCACCAAAAGATCGGCGAGTGATGCAACGTCGTAGGCATCACCTTTTACTCCACCGTGAAGACCTTCGTAAAACAACAGGTCCGTGCCAGTTGGAATGTCTTCCCAGGGTGTGAACTGGCCGGGGTTTAGATCGACTCCTAGGCGTGAATTGTGTTCGGCGGCTTCTTCTGGACTGTGCAGGTAGTAGCGCTTCTGCCCGCCTCCTGTTTCGCCGTAGACGCGGAAGAGTTCCTCAAGCTTGTCAAACAGGTTGGCTTCAGGGCCGAAGTGGGAGAAGTTCTCACCCTTGGCCAGAGCATCAGCCATGGCATCTTTCATGGCCATGCGCTCGAAGCGGTGATAGCTGTCACCTTCAACGACAGCCGGTGTGATGCTTTCACGGGCGAAGATGTGCTCGAAGGCACGCTTCACGGTGCTGGTGCCGGCACCTGAGGAACCGGTGACAGCCACGACGGGGTGACGCTTCGACATCGACGGAGGCAGATCTGGCCCGAAGAGTTTGGCAGGTCAACGGACCGATTCCGAATTTTGCTTGATCTAATCCGCTCAGAGTGCCTTGAGCAGCTCTTCGCCCATCGCCCTGCAACCCAGTGGTGTACAACCTTCCGCCATTAAATCGCCGGTGCGGAAGCCCTTGGCCAGCACTTGATCCACAGCCTTTTCCAGTGCGTCAGCAGCGCTGGGCTGCTTCAAGCCTGTTCTCAGCATCATCGCTGCGGAGAGAACCATGGCCATGGGGTTGGCTTTGTCTTGGCCAGCGATGTCCGGGGCTGATCCATGCACCGGTTCAAAGAGCCCCGGCCCGTCACTTCCCAGGGAGGCTGAGGGCAGCATGCCGATGGATCCCGTAAGCATGGCTGCCTCATCGCTGAGTATGTCGCCGAAAAGATTGCCTGTGAGCAGGACATCGAACTGACGTGGAGCTCGCACGAGCTGCATCGCAGCGTTGTCCACGTACATGTGACTCACCTCCACGTTGCTGTAGTTGTTCGACAAGGCATCCACGCGGTCTCTCCATAGCTGGCTGACATCAAGAACGTTGGCCTTGTCAACAGAGCAGAGTTGGCCCCTCCGCTCACCCGCCAGCTCGAAAGCCACCTTGGCGATCCGATCCACCTCTGAATTCGAGTAGGTCATGGTGTTGAAGCCCCGTTCTTCTCCATCAGCTTCGATTCGACCTTTTGGTTGGCCGAAGTAGATGCCACCTGTCAGTTCACGGACAACCATCAGATCGACTCCTTCAATGACTTCCGGCCGAAGAGTGCTGGCATCGATCAAGGCGGGCACAATCTTCACCGGGCGGAGATTGGCGAAAAGCTGCATGCCTGAACGCAGCGCCAGCAGTCCGCTTTCCGGTCGCTTGTCTCTCGGTAATGCATCAAAACGTGGACTGCCGATCGCGGCAAGCAACACGGCATCCGCTGAACGGCATGTCTCCAGCGTGCTTGCCGGCAACGGTTCTCCAGTGGCGTCGATGGCGGCTCCACCGATCAGCTGTTGATCGAACGTCAGGTTGAAGTCGAAACGAGAGGCGACGACTTCAAGCAGCTCTCGGACAACGGCGGTGATTTCCGGACCGATGCCGTCACCAGGAAGAAGAACGACTCGATTCTGATCCATGTTGCCGAGCCCGGACAGTGCTGGGGGGAGATTACTGAGCGGTCTCTGATCCTTCAGGGCGAGAGGCCGGTGGTGCAGCCTGACGCTGGAGCTGTCGAAGTTGTTTGGTCATTTCCGGCAATTTGCTGAAGGCCGCAGAACAGCGCAGCCAGAGCCTATTGGGAATGGCTGGATAACCACTCACCACTTCCCCTGAGGCGATCTCGCCATGGATGCCGCTCTTGGAGCTCGCGATGGCTCTGTCGCCGATCACTGCACGATTGGCGACGCCCACCTGTCCGGCAAGAATTACCCCATGACCGAGACGCGCTCCACCGGCAATACCCACCTGTGAGGCCAGGGCGCAGCCCCGTCCTGTCACCACGCCGTGGCCGATCTGGACCAGGTTGTCGACTTTGCTGCCGGCTCCAATCCGCGTTTCACCCACGGAGGGACGATCAATCGTGCTCCCGCAGCCGATCTCGACTCCATCTTCGAGAACCACCAATCCGGTCTGGGGCATCTTGCGCCAACCCTTGGCCGTTGGCACAAAGCCAAACCCCTCGGATCCCACGACTGCGTTGGAGTGAACAACGCAACCTTTGCCGATGCGGCATCCGGGGTGAAGAACGGCATTGGCATGCAATTCGCACCCTTCACCGATTTCCACATTGCCGTAGATCACCACTCCTGGATGGATCACGGTTTGAGCTCCGATCCGAGTGTCATCCCCAATCGTCACGTTGGCGCAGACGCTGACACCAGCGCCAATCTGCACGCGATCGGAGATCACGGCGCTGGGATGAATGCCGGCGTTTTGAACAGGACGGGGATGCAATTGTTCCAGTGCTTCTGCGAAAGCCAGTCTTGGATCGCGACAGACGGCCCAGGCCAGTTTTCTTTGCTCGGCAAATGTCTTCAGCTCCTCCTGATCAGGCAGGAGTAGTGCACCCACTGCACTGGTCTCAAGGCTTGTGATCAGGGCATTGCCTTGTTCAAGGAAGCTGAGCTGATCGGGTTGTGCGCATTCAAGAGAAGCAGCCCCACGCAGTTCAGGATCTTGGCCTCTGGAAACCTTCAGAACGCCGCATTCGCCCTGCTCAAGAATGGCGATCAACTCGCTGAAGCGCATGGAGACGTACCGATTGACTGAACATCGTTTTCACAGCTGAAATTCTCAGGCTGGTTGGCAACGCGTTCGCTACTGACAGCCTTTGAGAATCCAGTGAGAAGTTCCAGTTAATTTAGCCGGCTAAGAGGTTGATGATGCGCCCCCAACGGTTCCGAAATCACGACTTTTCGTGAGTGTAAATAGGCGATACTGGTTGACTGCATTTGCCGAACACCGCGACTAGGTAATGCTTTATGAAGGGATTTTCGATTTTTTGTCTACTCTCAATTCTGCCAATGCTTCAAGGAGCAAGCAAGTACTTTCGTGCTTTAGTTTTGAGGTTTAAATTCTTGAGTGCTGAATTCTTAGGCCTTGCGGCTTGAGGCAAGTGTTGTTGTTGTTTCGTTTCTAGGTTTGGATTTTTTGTCAATATTCTTTCGCTCCGTTGTTGTCTTTTGGTCGTATTTGTTTAGTTGAGAAAAAGGTTGGTTAGCCTGTTGGCTATGCTGGACCATCTCAACAAGCAGTTATGTCCAAGTGGATTCTGATTCTTGGAGTTTTGTATTCAGGCCTTCTTCTTTATATCTATTTGATTTTGCCTGCAATTAAGTAGTCCTTCGCTGTCGGTTCGGTGCGAATCCGTTCATCTGTTTGAAGGAGTTTATCCTTTTTCGTTAGTTTGCGCATTGATCGGAGTTGGATTGAATGGGTTATAAGCGACTGAAGGTGGGTTGGTTAGGTGATGTATTGCTTCTGATGTTGTTGGTTGTGGTAGACGCTGATACCACTGCGTAGCGAGTCTATCGCTAATCTAGCGATGGTTGTTAATCTTGTTATGTCAGCAAAACAGGATCCGATTATTAGTTTGTTCGCTGCAGCGTCTGTCGGGGCATTTCTGTTGACGTCTTGGCTGGCCCACGATTACGCCAATATTATTATCCCATTTCTCTTGCTTAGTATGATTTGTGCCAACGGATTTGGGTATTATATGGGACTTTCCGCAAACAAATAGGTCTTTGAATTATGCTAAATTATTTGAGTTTATGCCGGATTGATCAGTGAATTTGGGGGGCTTGAGATGCCTTCCCCTTTAAAATTCTCATTTAAATGCACTATTCATGAATTTGAGCCCTGGTGTGTTGTCGGCATCATCAACACCATGGCGTCGCGATGGACCACGACAGGTGAATTGCCAGTGGTTGTCTGATTCGATGACTGCTCGGTCAAGAGATCGCTCAACTTCTCGCTGCTCATCGTTGCCAGCCCTCTAGCCACTTCCTGGCCGTTCTCATTAAGCAGGAGCACAGCCTGGTTTGCATCGAACTGTCCCTCCAGCTCGGTGACACCAACAAGCAGAAGCGAAGCTCCCTTGTTCAGCAGTGCTCGACAAGCTCCTGGATCAAGGTGCAACGAACCTGTTGGTTTCAGTGCATGGGCTAGCCAGCTCTTGCGATTGCCAAGCGGTTGAGGATGGGGATGGAAAACAGTGCCGCCTCGCCCTCCGCGCAGAATGTTCTGCAGTGGCTCAGATTTTCGGCCATCGCCCAGATGCACTGTGACGCCGCTTGCTGTGGCGATTCGAGCAGCCGCAAGCTTTGTGGCCATTCCCCCAGTCCCCCACTGGCCGCCGCTGCCTGCACCTTCTTCGAGCTCTCCGATCTGCTCGTGATCATGCACATCCTTAATTGGAGTGGCATTGAGATCACTGCGAGGGTCTGCTGAGTAAAGGCTGTCCACATCAGTGAGCAGAATCAGCTCATCTGCCTTGACTGCAGCAGCTACGAGAGCTGAGAGGGTGTCGTTGTCACCGAATTTCAGCTCGTCCGATGACACCGTGTCGTTGCCATTCACCACAGGAAGCACTCCCCACTCGAGCAGTTGATTCAATGTGGCGGATGCATTGTGGTAGCTCAAGCGGTCTGCAAGGTCCGCTCGAGTGAGAAGCACCTGCGCTACGGGAATGGAGTGGCAGGAGAATGCTTTTTCATAGAGGCTCATTAAA
This sequence comes from Synechococcus sp. UW179A, assembly GCF_900473965.1. Taxonomy (NCBI): domain Bacteria; kingdom Bacillati; phylum Cyanobacteriota; class Cyanophyceae; order Synechococcales; family Synechococcaceae; genus Synechococcus; species Synechococcus sp. UW179A. The sequence goes on from NZ_UCNJ01000012.1 coordinate 120,700, forward strand.
TATCCCTGGCCCACTGATGCGGCAGCCTGCAGGCCTGGAAGGCTGAGGGGACGCTGGGTCATTCCGAGCCGTTGGCAGCCGAGACCAACGGCTCCAGATGACACCAATACCGTTCGATCGCCGCGGCCCATGCTTTCCGCCAGTGTCCTGGATAACCCTGCAATCGCCTCAGCCGTGGACGTTTCTTGGCGTTGTCTCAGCAGGCTGGTACCCACTTTCACAACCCTGAGCGTCATTGACCCACTGCTCCAAAAAATCTGGCGAGATGCCGTTCCAGCCTTTGAACACGATCGTGACTGCACGGTGTGCCGTCGAAGCGAGGTGGTCTCACTAACACGGTGTAAAGCCCCAGTCTGTTGCCGGCAAGAACATCGGTGAACACGCGATCCCCCACCATGGCGATCTCTGCGGGCACATTTGGAAGCTTGTTGATCACACGGCGAATCGCTCCTCTTCGAGGCTTTGCTGCCGAGCAGGTGTACGTCACATTGAGCTGATCCGCCACTGCCTGGATTCTCTGACGCGAGGGGTTGTTGCTGATCAGATGGATGTGCAGCAAACGCGATGCTTCGTCAGCCCAACGACGCATTGGAGCGGGAAGTTCCACATCACGCCCTGGAAGAAGGGTGCGGTCCACATCGAGTAATAGAACCCTGATTCCCCTCCCGATTAGTGGTTCCAGGGGCAAGTGGGCCAGGGTCAGCCCCGGATCCCAATCCGGTATTAGCCAGTGACGCTGCATCACTCAGGCAGTCCCTGTTCATCCAGCTCGGCTTCAATTCTTGGTTGAACGCGGTCGAACTCATCACCCTCGACCAGCAATGCTGCACCGTCGTCCATCCTTGCCACAACAAAAAATGGATCCAGAGGGATGTACAGGCCGTATTCCTGTTCATCCACCAGAAAACTCACCAACAGCTCGTAGGTCTCGGATTCATCATCAACGTCCTCATCGTCGAGATCTTCGGGGTCTGGTTCATCAAGCTCACCGTTGACGGTCAGAGTCACCGCTGAGCGAACCAGGGTGAGATCGTGTTCCTGAAGCACGACGTCAGCGACTGAAAGGATCGGTTCGCTACTGGTGATGCTTTCGATCAGCTCCGGATCATCCCCGTCTCGCAGCCGGAACAGACATACAGGCGTGTCAACCGGCGTGAGCAGGGCGTAATCCTTGTCATCGAGTGGAATGAGTTGCTCAAGAAAACAGAGCAGGTCATGTCCGTCACGGTCCTTGACGAGAACGGTGGGCACCTCACCGCTGGATGCAGGTCCGCTTGAACTCATGGCGCTGGAGGAATTGAAATACAGGATCTTGCATCAGCATCCGTTTCGCCACGATCCTCAGGCGCCATCTGGACTGGTTGCGCTTCAGGTCCATCGGCTAGCCACTGTTCAAGCAGAAGTGCTGCCGCTGCGCTGTCCAGTCGGCCAGTGCGATCACCATGCAGCTGATGGCGCTCTCCAGCTGCCCAGCTGCTGCTGTGCTCGTTCACAAGGGCCATCGGAAGTGACAGGGCACGGGCCAGGCGGACTCCGTAGCGATGACAGTATTTGGCTTGCATGGTTGGGTTGCCGCTGTCATCCAGAGGAAGTCCCACGACCAATGCTTCTACCCGGCGATCGTCGCAGAGTGTCTTGATTTGACTGAGATCGTTGCCGAAGTCACCACGTTTCAACGCCTGGAGTGGTGTGACAGTCAATCCAAGGCCGTCACAGCCTGCCAGTCCGATTCTTCGACGCCCTACATCAAGGCTGAGAGCAGATCGCGCGCGGGGACGTGAGTTCAACTCAACGCCTCGGGGCCAGGCTCGGGGTGGGCAATGGAGGTTGTTGAGGCTGCAGGCGACCAAGCATGGATTCAAGTGGCCGGAGCCCACCCAGGCTGCGCTGGTGCACACGCCTCCAGATGCTTCGCCCCAGCATCATTTCTTGAGATCCTTCCTGCCATCCCTCTCTTGCGAGTACGGACTTCAGCTGGTGGTCTTCTTCCGCAACGAGAAGTGTTGGGGGAATCGGCTGACTGAGTAGTTGAGATAACGCTGCGGGTAATCCAATGCCGATGCGTTCATCCCACGCCGGACCCCGCAGCACTTCAAGACGGGGTGAATCCATCCCCCATGGACGCTTGATCAGCCCTGCAATCACCTGACTGCTTTCATCTCTCTCCACTGTCAAAACAGTTGACCCGCCGCCGCGCAGGTCGAGCAGGTCGCACCACTGGCGATCAAGGATCTGTCTGTGCTGTGGACTGATGCTGGCCTGCTCAAGGGCCAACAGCTGTCGTGCATTGTTTTGGTTGAGAGGATTCCAGCTGAGTCCTTCTGACAGCTGCAGATTGCTCTCTGCGTCAGGGGGTGATGGCGAAACTGTGACCGGCGGATTCCAGATGCGCGCCTGGCGCAGAGGCTGAAATCCAAGCTCTCGCAGGAGATCCAGTTGCGGCCGGTCCGTGGGGTCGCAGCGCACGAGCCAGCTACGACAGCGGGCGATGTCATCGCTTAGTGCCTGCTGGATCAGCAATCGCAGGCCTTGCTGGCGACTGAAGTGAAGAGGTGAAGCAATGGAGAGAACGTCGAGATGCCAGCAACTGTTGCGACGGTTGCTGGAGCGCATTAGTAGCAGGGATTCGATCTGGTCCGCTGATTCAGAGGACGACTCAATCAGAGCGAGCACCCGCGTGAGTCGCGCGTTGAGAGGGTCAGGAAGACACTGTTCGAGACGGCTAAACCAGGACTGAACCAGCAAGCTCTGCAGAGCGCTGTTCTCGATGCTGGAACAGGCATCGGAAGCCGACGCAATCTGGGCCAAATGACCGGCTTTTAAGGGCTCAACCCTGAGCCGGAATCCGGCTGATGTTGCCACGGCAGCCCTCCACCACTGTTTAAATCTATCGCCGCCTTTCGTTGTGTGAGGTCAAGCCGGCCTGACCAGCACCAGTGGAGTGCGCTCGTTGGCATTCCCCGCTGGGTTGGGTCGTAGAGCGCGATGTAGCAGCGCTTCATCACAGCCGTTGCTCGAGGCCAGGACCTTCACCCGACCAAGATCGTTGACATCAACGATTGCAACGCAGACGCCCAGAGCGTCTGCGGCATCCTGGCAAAGGCGGACCGGCTCTGCTGGGCCAAGCACGATGGTTTGGTCGTAAGGGGGTGTTGTTCCGGTGATGTCATCAATCAGGCGCGCTTGATCGCCGGCGAGTCGATAGAACCAGCCTTTAAAACCAACACTTTTCAGCGCCAAGCCAATCGACCAAGCGAGGAGGACTCGGGTCGGTCCGACCTGATCGATCAGTGTTTGCAACCCGCAGGCGGTAGCGAGGCTGCTAGTGGGGTGGAACACTCGGCAGAGCAAGCGAGCGATCCAGGTCGGTTCGACCATGGAGGGATGGTTGTATCTCCCCTGAATCACCGCGACAGGGGTTTCCCCGATCGTGAGAATGTCACCTGGTTGCACGAGCTCGCCCGCATAGTCACGAAGTACCTCAATGGTGTTATCGAGAGGTCCCAGCAAGTGCGTTTTCAAGGGAAGCACCTTGCAGTTCTCTCCAGCGCGGAATTCAGCTTGGCTTGGCTGCACCACAGCAGGTCTGCGTAGGGGCACAACCACGCCCTGGCGACGGTTGAGACGTCCGAAGGGGCCGTAGTTCACCCAGTTGACATCGATCCAGACCGTATCGACCCGATTGGCAATCACCTCGCCTGTCTGACCGCTGAGGCTGACGTTGACCTTGATGCGAGTGGTTTTGTGACCTTTCACGATGTAGGCCGGCCAGTAGCCGTCTGCCCGAGTGTCTTCGTCAGGATGGTGTGGTGTGATCCGGGTTTTGACCGTTACATCGCGCAGGTTTGAGCTGCCGATCAGAACAGGGTTGATCTGTAGCTCAGGCACCATCACCTCCATGCGCGCATGGGGGTTGGAGATTTCGATCCATCCCTCCAGTTCAAGATCATTGCCATTGCTTGCAACGCTCCAATCGTGCTGGCGAAGTGTCAGAGGAGATGCCGGCCTCAACCGATGCCGCGCTTCGATCCAGAACACTCCCAGTCCGATTAGGAGCAGAATCACAAGCAGAACACACATGTCAACGTCGGCTGTCGGCCGGTCTCAATGGCGCGCAGCGTAAGGCGTCCGCGTGAACGTTCAACGTGAGATCACTTCCGTGTTGAGCTCGTTGAAACTGAGGCTCATACTTTCTCCCTGCGGGGCGGGAAGTCCGGTTGCCTGACTGATGGCAGCGTTGATCTGCTCGAGAGGGACTTGCCCCTCCTCGTCGAGCAACAGCTGGCCATCTCCGTCGATCACCACCACCTGCGGAACAATTCCGTGCCAGTAATGCGCAGGATCAGTGAGGTCGTTGGTGGTTCTCCCCTGCAGAGCGTCAGTGGTCAAAGGCAGAAGGTCAACGCTGTTTCCCCAGAGCCTTTGAAGTTCCGACACAGCTGGAGAGAAGGCTTTGCTTGTTCTGCTGTCATCGAGGTAGTAAACGATGACGCTTGTGCGTCCCGCTTGTTGTGAATCAGCCAGGGTGACAGCAGGGGGAACCAGAGATCCATTACCGGCATACAGCGCGAAAATATTGCCGTCGTAGCTGTCTGTTTCCCGTATGGCCTGAGCCGGTAACGCCATCAGCATCAAGGCCAGTACCGCGACGATGGAACGGATCAGAAACGCGGTCATGGCACCGATACAGTCCGGCCATTCTGAGCCCTGGTCACCCCTCGCCGCTGAGAATCAGCTGCGCCCGAGACTTCGACCCATGCCTTGAGCAATGCCACGTCCGATCAGACCGATCGCCCGACCTACCACCTGGGTCAGCACTACCACCATCAAGTCACCAAGACGTTTCACCAAGGCCTGAACCTGTGGTGCGATGGCATCTCGGGCTTCCACGATCAGAGCGACCTGCTGTTGCCACCAGCGCAGACGCCTGAGCTCCTGATCCCTTGGCTCGGTCAAAAGCAACGGTTCGATGCGTCCTGTTTTGAGGCTGAACAGCAATCGCCGACTCTCGTACAAGCGGATCGGACGTTCGATCCAGTCCTGCCAGCGCGACTGACTGTTGAGTTGGTTGCGCAGACGTTCCAGCTCGCGTGTGGAAACCAGATTCTGCTGCAGCAGATATCGGCGCAGTTCGGGCCATTCGCCGCAGACTCCGAGCAGTTCGGAACCAATCAGCTCTGCTGTGCGCACAAGCCAGTTGCTGATCAGGGTCTCCAGCTGCAGCAGAGCTCTGGGATCGTCTGAGGGAAGCAGCTGACCATCGACGAGGACCGGTTGATCCAGCACCAGGGACGCCAGCATGGTCTGTGGGTCTGGCAGCTCATCATCCGATTGTCGGAGATCCGTCCGATCCACCAGTTGGTCGGCCACGGCAACAAGACTTTCGCCCTGCGGAAGCCGCACATAGTTGCCAGCGACGCTGCGCAAAGCTTGCTGCTTCACTTCTGTCTGCAAGGAGTGCCAGCGAGCACTCAGTGCTTTCTGGTCACGCGTGCAGACAAGCTCATCGTCGCGCAGACGTAAAAGAACCTCATGCAATTGCTGCAGAAGAGCGAGTAAGAGGTCGCGGCGTCGTTCCGGATGAAGCCCCTCTATGGCCAGCAACTGGCCTGTGCCGTTTCCGAGTCCACTGCTTACAGCACCTTCGAGTCGTTGCTGAATGGCATCCCAGACGGCCGCCGGTTGTCTGTCGCTCAGAGTGAGTTCAAGTGTTTTGCTCTGATCACCTAGCGGTACCGCCTCAGCCAGGCCGGTGTGAAGCGGTCCCCAGAGCCAAAGAAGGAGGTTTCTGGCACTGCGCAGTTCACGACAACGACCCTCCAGCATCAGTCGCATCACAAGATGCTCAGGCGGGGGATCGAGTAGCGCTTCGATGACTTGGAGATCTCGACCGATCTGCTGCAGGCCACTGACCAGAAGCCACTGCGCAATGCTCAGGTCCTGGTCGTTGCTTGAGGCGTGAGCTGAATGGGGCTTGATCTTCAGCACTCTGCCTCCACTCAGGAGGGTCTGGACCGCCTCCCTGAGTCCTGCAAGGTCTGGGTCCTGGAGAATGCCATCGCAGTTCAAGGAGAGCAGTGCCTGCGGATCACGTCTGTAGTCGGCGGGTAACAGCAGCAACATGGGTGCAGGTGCCCAGCGTTGTTGCAGCTGCAGGATCTCCCGCTCCAGAATCAGAGACTGAGTCTCCGTCGGCAGTGACCAAATCACAAGTGAAGGTTGCCCCTGAAGCTGATCCGCCGAACGTCTGACCCGAACTGTCAGCTGTTCAGTGGAGAGTTCCGCAGCAAGGCTTTCACCGAGAAGATCGGGAGCGAAAAGGAGAATCTCCCGGTCCTGGTCGGTCACGGTGCCCTGAAACTGTGCTGATGAGCGTCAAGGTAACGGCACTGGCGAGGATGCTCCAGTGGCAATTCTCGGACGGCCGTTCAGCTGCAGGGTGTACGACTCGATGTTGAATCCGGTCCGGCGTTCGATTTCTCTTAGAAGATCGTCTGGAAGTTTCACATCCAGGTCTTCGATCGCACCTGTCTCTAGGCAGGTGAGATGGCTATGGGGATCGTTGCGATACCCATACAGCCGACCACTGGCTCGATCGAGGCACTCGATCACACCCGCACTTTGAAGTGCTTCAAGGTTTTGATAGACGGAGGTATGGCCGATTCGCCGGCCTTGCTGGTTGATTTTCTCAAAGATGTCTCTTGCGCTGAGGTGACTGGCTTCGCTCCACAGCAGGTCGAGCACCATTCGCCGCTGTCGGCTGAGTCGCATACCTAGATGGCGGCAATGATCGAAGGCATCCTGAAGCGTGCGCTTGTCGCTGGATCCCTTCGGCAGAAATGACTGGACCAGCGACTCCACGGCAGTCGTCGTAACGATTTCAGGTTAGACCCGGCTGGATGATGCTTTCAGGCCATGTCGTTCAACAGTCCTGTTGGTGGGTCCTGAAGTCGTCCATCGCCCAGCCCCATGAGCGCCTCTCGCAGGTCAATGCGGCCGTCGTAGAGAGCTCGTCCAACAATCACAGCCTCAACGCCGAGGGGCTCCAGTGCTAACAGGGCAAGCAAGTCAGCCATGCAGCCCACTCCGCCTGAGGCGATCACAGGAACAGCGCTGGCCTCGGCCATCTGCCTCAGGGCTTTGAGGTTGGGTCCCGCCAGGGTTCCATCGGTGCTGATGTCGGTACTGATGATGGCTGCAATCGCAGATTCACTGAAGCTTGCGGCCAGTGCAGTGGCTTCCGTATCGCTGTTTTCCAGCCATCCCCTTGTGGCGACTTTGCCGTGGCGGGCATCAATGCCGACGATGATCTTGCCGGGATGGCGGTCCGCCAGCTCCACGACAAGTTCTGGTTGCTCCAACGCGACCGTACCGAGAATGACGCGTTCGAGACCGCACCCCAGAAGTTCCTCGGCGCGTTCAGCCGAACGCACGCCGCCACCGAGCTGAACAGGGATCGAAAGCGCCTCTGTGATTGAGCGAACAGCAGCATCGTTGATCGGCTGACCGCTGCGAGCACCGTCGAGATCCACGAGGTGCAGACGGCGAGCCCCTTGGTCTTGCCAGCTCAAAGCCTGGGATACCGGGTCATCGCTGAAGCGGGTGACCTGGTCGTAATCCCCTTGGTGTAAACGCACGCAGGCCCCACCCAGCAGGTCGATGGCTGGAATGATCTGCATGGCCGTTGCAATGGACAGACTCCCATCCTGCATGGGTGGGTTGGGCGCGCTTCAATAACCCTTGGTCTGCCTGGGTGATCGTGCAAATCCTGTTAATGGGGGGAACCCGTTTTGTCGGCAAGCCCCTGGTAAGCCGTTTGCTTCAGCAGGGTCACAGGCTCACCCTGTTCACGCGCGGACGTCAGCCCGTTCCTGAAGGTGTTGAGGCGGTGAATGGAGATCGTGGAGACGATCAGTCCTTGGATCAGCTCAAGGGCCGTGCTTTTGATGTGATTGTCGATAGTTCCGGGCGCACGTTGTCTGATAGTCAGCGAGTGGTGGAGCGCACGGGTGCGCCCAGCCATCGTTTTCTCTACGTGAGTTCAGCAGGTGTCTATGCAGGCAGCCATATCTGGCCACTGGATGAAGACAGTCCCCTTGATCCTGCAAGTCGTCATGTTGGCAAGGGTGAAACCGAGCGATGGCTGATGCGAGAAGGGATTGCTTTCACGAGCTTCAGACCCACTTACATCCTCGGACCGGGCAACTACAACCCAGTGGAGCGTTGGTTCTTCGATCGCATCGTCAATGAGCGTCCCATCCCCCTGCCTGGAGATGGAACGACCATCACCCAGATCGGCCATGTGGAGGACCTCGCTGAAGCCATGGCGCGCTGCCTTGAGGTGGATGCCTCTTGCAATCGCATCTACAACTGCTCTGCCAAGAGAGGGATCACATTCCTGGGCCTGATCGAGGCAGCAGCTCTGGCCTGTGGTCGTCAGCCTGGCAGCCTTGACTTGCGCAGCTTCGATCCCAGTGGACTTGATCCGAAGGCCCGCAAAGGCTTTCCGTTGAGACTCAGCCACTTTCTGACTGATATCAGCCGCGTTGAGCGAGAGCTTGCCTGGACCCCACGCTTTGACGCCCATGGCTGCATGGCAGACAGCTACAAGCGCGACTATGCGCTGGCTCCAACATCGGCACCCGACTTCAGTGCCGACCAAGCGCTGATCGGGGGCTGAGGTAAGCGATGGCTGACCAGAGGGCAAGCACCAGGCCTGGCCAGAACAGCCACCAACCCAGTGCATGCAGGACCTGAGTGATCTGGACTGATGTCCAGCTCGGGGGCCAAAGCATCAGAAATAGGCTCAGAAATTGAACGGTGGTTTTCGATTTCCCCAGCCAAGAGGCTGGAGCTCCGCTGGAGCTACCCGAACGCCATCCGGAGATCAGTAATTCTCGCGCCAGCAGCAGCCATACAGCCCACAGGGGCAGTTGTCGCTCGGCTGCCAACCAGATCAATGGAGCGCTGATTAACAACTTGTCAGCAAGGGGATCGAGTTTTGCTCCCCAACTGCTGCCTCCATCAGCTTTGCGCGCCATCCATCCGTCAGCCCAGTCGCTCAAGGCTCCGATCAGCAGTAACAACCAAGCCCAGCTTTGCTGTTCTGAAGCCAGCAGCACCAGCAGCGGAGCTCCGAGGATGGCGCGCAGGAGCGTGAGTCGATCGGCCCACAATCGCCAGGGAGAGATCAAGGCTCAGAATGCGTGCAGTTGATCAGGACCCATGGTGCTCCAGCAGACGGTCGGGGAGGTGATGTCCGCTCCGGTGCTGACGGTGACGGCGGAGACCCCTCTGCAGGATGCTGTCAGTCTGCTCAACGATCACCATGTGAGTGGCCTGCCTGTGGTTGACGGGGAGGGCGTTCTGATCGGAGAACTGACCGAACAGGATCTGATGGTCCGCGAGAGCGGTGTGGATGTTGGTCCTTATGTGATGTTGCTCGACAGTGTGATTTACCTGCGCAATCCGTTGAACTGGGATCGCCAGGTGCATCAGGTGCTGGGCAACAGTGTTGGTGACCTGATGCACCGTGACAGCCACAGTTGCGAAGTCGGCCTGCCACTACCCAAGGCTGCTTCGATGCTGCATGAAAAGGGCACCCAACGTCTGATTGTTGTAGATACGGACCGCCGTCCTGTGGGGGTTCTCACTCGCGGAGATGTCGTTAGGGCACTGGCATCAGCTCAGAGCTAACGCTGGGCGACTGGCTGGATACGGATGGCAATTGGTTTGATCAGACGGAAGTCGACCATGTCGCCAACGCTCAAACCGGCAAAAACCTCATCTTCCAGCTCAGGGCGGATGTCGAGCTTATGGATCTTGCCCAGTGGGCCTCTCAAGGTCACCTTGTGATCGGTGCGAGAGAGGCGCACAACTTCTGCTGTTCCACTGGCCATGGCCACCCGAGCACCTGCAGGCACCGGTCCGAAATCACGACCCAGCTTGCGGTCTTCTCTCTGCAGAGTCAGCTGATTCTGCTGAGAGCTGCGCAGATCCACCACCAGTCCTTGCAGCATTTCAATGTTCACCTGATCTCCGACCTTGAGCCCCGCTGCGTTCGGGTCGATCGCTGATGTAATCAGCATGCTGTGCCCTCGAGCTCCCTTCACCCTGAGCAGCTTCTGACCAGGAACCAGCTGTTCGATGGTGGCGGTGAGCTGAGCGAGTTCGAAGGCCTCAAGCAGCTCGCTTTTCAGGCTGACCTCCTGGGCAGCCAGAGGGCTCACCAGCAACGGCTCTCCATTCACCTGATAGCCCTTGAGGGCCTGACCTGTGGTCGAGCCGGGCAATTTGCGCACATTTACAGCCAGGGGCTGGATCAGTCGGAAATCGACGGTGTCACCAACTTTGATGCGATCAAAGGGGTCTGCTCCATCGGTGATCACCACATCCAGGTTGTTAATGCCACCGAGGGGTCCCAGCAGATCAATGCTGTTGTCTTGCCGATCGATGCTGATGACCTCAGCTGTTCCAGAGGCCAGCGCCACACGCATGCCCTTCTTTAGCTTTCCCATGTCCGAGGGAAGAATGATGTCTTCGCGGTTGAAACTCAGGTCTTGGTTGGTACTGGCTTCCAGTTCGACAACAAGGCCGTCGAGAATGGAAAGTGAAACCTCATCACCTTGCTTTAGAGCAAGGGGCTCGAGATCGATCCCCACGGTGAGGATTTCCTTGTGACCATGGGGATCGATTACCTCGATCACCTTCTGTGCCGGGAGGGCTGTGGTCACGGTGGCTTTCATTTCCGTGATCTCAAAGGCAGCCAGCTGTTCAGGAGAGAACCCTGCTTCAGCTCTTTGAGTCATCCCGCAAAAGACACCGAGAACGGCAGCGGCAATCCCCCGGGCGGGAAGACTTCTGAGTGCGGAATGGAACGCCTGGAAGTGAGTCACAGGTCAGAGCAACAGTGGTGCGACGGTAGCCGGATCCGTTCTTGGGTCACAATGTCGCGGAATGTGAGTCCCGAGGCATGGTTTTTCGATTGAGGCGGATGGCTGGTTCTGCAGGGTTGGCTTTGCTGACTCTCGGTCTGCTCCAAATGCCTGCACGGGCAGAGAAGGCCATTGAAATCAGCCTCAAGGATCGTTATCTCACCCTGTTCGATAACGGAAAGGTGGTGGAGCGTTTCCCCGTTGCCATCGGTGCTCCTGAATCTCCAACCCCTGCAGGCAGCTACGCCATCACACGCAAGGAGGAGGCACCCGTCTATCACAAGGGAGGCAAGGTGATTGCACCGGGTCCCAAGAACCCGGTGGGTGTTCGCTACATGGCCTATTTCCAAGTTGGATCAGGCGAATACGCGATTCACGGAACGGCCTGGCCCAATTGGGTGAAGCTGCGTTCGGCAGTCAGCCTGGGATGTATCCGCATGTTGAACAAAGATGTGGTCACACTGTTTCAACAGGTAGACGTCGGGACTCCTGTGGTCGTGACCACCAACTGATTTCTTTTTGCTTGATTTACCGCCGCTGAATGATGTCTGTACGCACCGCTTGTTTCGTGTTTTTCGGGTCTTTGCTCGCGCTGATCGCCAGTCCGATATCAGCCTCTCCTCAAAAGGAGATGGCTGAACAGGCATTCCTCGATCAGGTGGAAGCGCCTGGCCATGTGCTGGTGACCGCCCGCGGTGTCGAAGCAGTCAATGCCGAAGCTCGTCGCCAGGGCCTTCGCTTCCCTGCTGTCGGCTACTGGTCTCCGGAAAACATTTGCTTCAAGACACCCGCGACTGGAGATTGCAACGGACTCTTTCAGCGGTAAGGGCATTGCCAGTCACTCTGAGAGTTCAAGATATCTGCCGAACTCATTAGTCATTAGCTCCAGGCTTCGATACTATTTTTTCAGGATCTGATTGATGTGACATCATTGGTATTGCCTTAAATCTGATGACTGCCATGGTTAGTTGTTGCCACATAGTTGATCTTGCTGAGTATCGACGTTCAATGCGATATTGGGCAAAGTAGTTCCAAGACTATTGCTATAAAAATGAAAAACATTCATCAGATTTATGACATTGAGAAGCCATCAGCTTATTTCCTTTTGGCAAGGTCAGCGGAACCTTTGTCCTTATGTTGGGCTACAGTCTCATGGAGTTTGACTGCCACATTTAAGATCAAGGGGTAATAAAAGAACTCAAAGAACTGGCACCCAGCGAGGGGATAGATGCCTGCTCTCTTCGTTCAGGCTGTAAGAAGAAGCTTGGTTAAAGTTGCTTTTTGAGAAATATTTTTTGTCTTTAGTTTTAATGTTACTTGCTCTTCGCTAGTTCTTGTTTTTCAATCATTGAGTGCAGTTTCACGCGTGATGCTGATCTTAAGGCGCTGGCGGTGGCAGCAAGGGCGGCGGTGGTGCCCCTATTAAGGGATCAGTCTGAGTCAGGTTTGGCTTCTGGTCTTCAACAGTCTCTGTATCTGCGGTGGATTCAGTGATTGGCTCTAGTTGATCGGATGCAGGGGATGGGAGCACCGGGGAGTCTTCATTGGGAAATGGTTCCGGTGTGAGCAGAACGGGTGGCGGGAGGTCTGGAGGAAGATCGCGTTCGTAGGACGGAAATGCTGATTCGGGTCCCTCAGCGTCCGATTCTTCGCTTGGCCGCGGCTGTTCAAGCAGCACGAGTGGGTCAGCAGTGATGGGTGGTTCGGGTAACGGTGAACGTTCCGCTTTGCCCTCTTGTTCGTCCTGCGAAAAGCCTGGCTTTAGGAGTTGGCGTTTCGGTTTCCAGATCAATCGAGCAACGGGCTCTACGCCTTGCTCCATGACGCGATTCAGCCCTGCAAGGGCCCTGTCCATCAGGCGATGACCAGCAACTTGGGCACAGTCCAGAGGACCCTGACATTTCACCTTTGAGTGCAAGCTTTCGGCGAGGTTTCCTACCAAGCCACCTTGCAGATGGAAGCGGCGCTCACTCAGGCGCAGCAAGTAGGGCACGTGGACAAAACTAGTCGCTCCACCGCTGATCCAGTTGGCGTCTTCCTCTGTAAAACCTTTCACTCCTGGAATGATCAGGCGACTCTTAGAGGCGTGATCAGGCATGTAGGCGGCGACGAGCCCTCGGCGACGGGCCAGCTCCCTCGTTTGCTCCAGGGTGAGGCCATCCCTGCTCATCAACATTTCCATTCGGCCATCGCTGCGTAGTCCATAGACCATCCGGATCCTTGGCAGGTAGTAGCGAATGCGCTGGCCCATGCTGATGCTGTAAGCACCCTTGTAGCTGTCCGGCGCTGCAATTAGATCGTTGTAGACGCTGTGCAAACCACCAACGAACATGTCATAGATCTCAGCACGTTCTGGAGTGAGTTCCCCGTAGCCGAAGTCCACTCCTCCATTTCGCTTGATGCCGACGAATGCTCGCTGTCGGGATGCTGTGCGGTTTCTGCCCTGCCAGACCTTCTGTCCGAATTTCAGATCCCCAAGTGGAACTGTGATCTCCTGTCCGCCATTGTCGATGTGGCGTTCGTACATCGGTCCTGATACGTAGGCCAGAGCCGCGGAATCCTCAAAGGCGTCCTGTTCCCGATCCCAGCCCTCGAGCAGTCCCAAACGCACTTTTCTTGGATCGAAATCGAGTGCGTAGACCTCATCGTCCGACTGATAGCGGAAGGCTCCAAGAGCGTCACCACTGGCTCCCTCCTCCAGTGTCGCGATGGCATCAGGTTCTGGAGTGCCTGGGGCCAATGCGACAAAGGTTGCAAAGACACCAAGTGGAAGACCCAGAACCAACCAGCGTTTTCGCAGTCGTTTCGGACGGGAACGACTGCGCCGAATACGCTTCTGGCGTGGAGGCGCAGCAGTGGTGGAACGGGTCCGCGTCACCATTTCACCTTGGATCCATTGGATGCCTGCGCGTTGTCGAGCCAAGGAACAATGGTGCCCTCGGCCACCAGCCATTTGCGGTAACGGTGACGGCAGTCATGCCCTCCCGTCAACTCTCCGAAGGCAGGAATGAGCATTCGCTGTTCCACGTTGTCGTAGGCGAAGCAGGGAAGCTTGAGTCGATCCGATCCCTGGCTCAGGGTGGTTGTGGGGTGGATATGTCCGCAGAGATTCAGGCCAGCACGCCCATCCATGGGCTGTTCTGGTTCATGGCTAAGCCACAATTCTCCGAGCCTGAATGCTGGATGCTGGGGAAAAGCATCTGGATGCAGGTGGCGGTCATGGTTGCCTCCGATCAGGAGCACCTCAGCATTCAAGCGGTTGTGCAGGGTCCTGAGGTCTGCCCGTAGGCGCTCGGTGAGCCCGAGTGGGCCATGGATCAAATCTCCAAGCACGATCACACGTGTTGGCTTCCACTGTTGACAGAGCTTCTCGAGCCGCAGCAATGTGCTTCTGTCGTCATCACTTGGAAGTGGGATTCCACAGGCTTGGAAAACCTCTGCCTTACCAAGATGCAGATCGGCTACAAAGAGTTCCTCGCCGGATGGTCGCCAGATGGCTTTCTGCGCCAGCAAAACCAGCTCTTCGTCTCGCCATTGCCAACGACAATGCGCGACGTTGTTGGGTGCATGGGCTGTTGGCTCGCCATCAGCCTGATCGCTGTTCTTTTCGGCGTTGATGGCAGTCAACAGTGGGGTGATCTGCTGAGATTTGCACCATTTTGCTTCTAAACCAAGGAAGTGTTTCAAAAAAATGTTCCACCCTTCATCGGCGATCTGGAAATGGCCTTTCAGCTTCTGGGGTGGCAACCTCAGAATGCATAAGTCGATTGACTTCTGATGACTCTCGCTTTGTTGCTTGCCCTGCTGGGATCGCTCATCGCCATGGGCGTGATCGTTAAGCGTCTTGAGAACAACGGGTGAAACGCGTGATCAGAGTTCCCAGGATTTCTTTGTTGCTCGCCGGTTTGATCAGCGTTGCTGTTCCAGGAATGGCAGTAGCAGAGCCTCTCCGAGTTGGAGTGAGTGGTGCACCACCTTTCGTGATGCCGAAGGGTGAACCAGTTCAGGGGATCAGCACTCAGGTCTGGGAAGAAGTGGCAAACCGCCTCAACCAACCCTACGAAGTCTTTTACCTACCCAATACGGAGGCCAATCTGAAAGCCGTTGAAAACGGCGATGTGGATCTTGCGGTCGGTCCGATCAGCATCACCCCCGACCGACTGGCCAACCCCAGGATTGATTTCACTCAGCCTTACTTCCAAGGCATGGAGGGGTTGATGATTCCCGTGAAGCCTCCTGGGCTTTGGGCAAGGTTCAAACCCTTCTTCGGCTGGGCGGCCTTGTCGTCACTTGGTGGTTTGATGATCCTTCTGTTTGTAGTCGGCAATCTCATCTGGCTTGCTGAGCGTCGCCGCAATACAGAGCACTTCCCCCGCCAATACCTGCATGGAGTCGGTAATGGCATGTGGTTTGCCCTGGTAACGCTTACAACGGTCGGCTATGGAGATCGATCTCCCACCACAAGAACCGGTCGCATCATTGCTGGTATCTGGATGCTGATGTCGCTTCTGGCGCTGTCATCGATCACGGCAGGTCTGGCTTCTGCATTCACGGTGTCGTTGTCGAAACTGGAACCCTCAGCCATTCAGGACCGCTCCGATCTGCGCGGCAAGACTGTTTCAGTTGTGGCCGGGACCACCAGTGGAACCTGGGCAAAAATTTATGGCGCCAGGGCCCGGGAATCCGCAAGTCTTGAGAAGGCCATTGATCTGTTGTTGAAAGGAGAGGTTGCGGCCGTGCTGTTTGATGAAGCCCCTCTTCGTTATTACCTTCAGCAGAAACCTGAAGCGCCTTTCAAGATGGCGCCCTTTGCGCTAGCCAGTCAGACCTATGGATTCGTGGTCCCTATGAACAGTGTCTTGCGCACTCCCATTGATGTGGAGCTGTTGCAGATGCAGAGAAGCGGGGAGGTCAAGTCGATCACTGATCGCCTGCTGCAGTGATGGCAAACACTGGAGGATCCATGGCTTCATCTGAGAGTTCCGTGTCGGCGTAATCCGTCTTCGATCAGAAAGTTGGCAAGGCTGCTGCAGCTGCGACCCTCGGCAAGAGCTTGCTGCTTGAGGCGGTGCATGACCCCGCCCGCAAGGGTGACGTTGAGTCGTTCCGACTCTGCAGCTTCAGCAACTTGGGCCGCTGTGACCTCGATTGATTCATGCTGCAGCTGTTCCTGCAGCTCTTGCAGCAAACTTCCCAGGAATGACACGTCTTCGTGTTTATTTAGTATCTAAAATGTACCGAATGGGCGCCTGGTGCTGTGGCGTAACCTGACGCGGTTTCTTGTTCTGTCTGGATGGAGACCCTGCCCCTTGAGCTGGAACCCGGTCAGGACCTCCATCTGGCTCTGTCTGAGCTGGCGATGCAGCAACAGCTCAGTGGATTTGTTCTCGGGGTGGTCGGCAATCTCTCCCAGGCCACGTTTCGCTGTCCTGGACAGCAACAGCCCACACGGATGAGCGGGGAACTCGAGGTCATCACGCTGAATGGAACCTTCTCCCCCTCAGGAGTTCATCTTCACCTCAGCCTTTCAGACGGCGCCTGTCAGGTGTGGGGAGGACATCTTGAGCCAGGCACTGTTGTTTTGAAGGGTGCACAGCTGCTTCTCGGTCTCAGCGGTCTGCCCACTGCTCAGACCATTCAGCAGCCCATTCAGGAGCCTGCTCGGTTGGGCGAGCGTGTCGAGCTGGCGGTGCTTCCCGGGTGTCCATGGAGTCTTCGGGCCAGGCAATTATTGGAAAGGCTTTCCATTCCCCATCGCCTGGAAACCATCGAAACTGACGACCGCTTCGAGGCATTCCGGCAACGCAGCGGTATGAACACCTTTCCTCAGATCTTCATTGATGGAGAGGTTGTTGGGGGTTATGACGACCTCGCTGAGCTCTCATTGCAGCCTGAGTTTCGAGCGTTGGGGCAAGGGGCATTGGACCGATGAATCGTTGTATGAGCTCTGCAAACTGAGAGCTGCTCCAGCGACTCGCTTGATTCAGAACTTTCGAAAACTCTGGCCGGATGGCTGACCACTATCCCCGCTGTATCCATCACAGCCGCCTGAGGGAGAGACCTGCCAGCGATCAAGAGGACGTCTTGCCGATGGATGTTGAGATCTTTGACCTGCAAGACACTTGTAATTGCATTTAGCCGTTACGCGAAGGCGGCTGATCGGAGGTCTGAATGATCGGGAGATCTGCCAGTTCATTGGGCAATAGCTGGGTTGCATACCCGCAGCACCTCGGCACAAACGCCAGCGAGTCGGAGTTGATGACTGCCGAAAAAGATCTATGAGCTTGTCTGGTGGAATATCTCATTAGAATTTGTTCGCCCTCAGCCAACCAATTGCACCTTCTCTTGCATTAGCAGATGCATTTTGAGTGGATTGGTTTTGAACGACACGAACCTCGTACCAAAAACCTCTTTGGCCTGAAAATGTGCGGTTCACGCCCTGCAGAAAAATGACTTTTGATCCGCTGCTAACTAAGCCACGCTGAACATTCGGGCAACCTGAATTGATTGAGACAACTGATGCCGGCGTTTGCCCACCACAGTCGCGCAGAAATCCCGCTGAGCGTGTCTTTTGATGCAGATGGGGTTCATTGCATGCAAGGGCAGTGCTAAGGGAAGTCGCGACTATGCAACCGATAGCTCCAACGCGAAGGCCGTGTTTTAGAAAAAACTTTGTGGCGATCAATGGGCGGTTATGTGCAACCTCGCTAACTCCAAGGCTCAACTCTTGGTTTTGAGTGTTTTGGTGTTGATTCATTGTGTACGGTGGTTAGGGCAGGGGGTGCAGTAGCGCCCGCCTCGATGCACTCACTATCTCCAGAATCAATAGCTAAATTGATGATCTACCTCAAGGGATGCTGTGATCTTGGTCACAGTTCTGAGCAGTCAATACAAACCGCACTAGGCGAGGTTAATAATCAACTAGTTTCATAAATTGAATAATTATTTAAGGGCTTGTGTATCTGATTTGAACCAATTAAAAGCTTCTGAAAATTTCGACATTTAAGCTTAAATTTTTTGGCATTGGAGGTGGTTTCTGGTTTAACTGGCCTGTTCGCTAGGAACTTCCTCAGGCTCATCTTCGCTGAGGAGACTCAGTATGTCAGTACTAGATTTGTGGATATGGTCGTTGCCAATAGCAACAATATAATTTTGGATTTAGCTGCTTCCAGTTTCTCTTGAAGGTTGGAATTGCTTTTGACTTTCTCTTGGAAGTTTTTGTTTTAGTTGTTCTAGATTTATCGGCATAAGGCCTGTTTAGTATCGACGGTAATGATGAACTGCAGCATCTTTGTGCAAATTTTTTACTCAATTGTGCCAGTGATTAGACATCTAATTTTAGGGCCTATGCGTGTGTTTGAAGAAATAAAAATCTCAAAGATTTGACCTTTCATGTTTAACATTTTGCCCATATTGCGAATTACTTCTTTTGTGCAGTTATGAGTCACTATCGGCAGAACGATTTGGTTGTTGATGCACTTGTACTGTAGTGCACCACCAGCCGGTATTCAGTGGTCAATGGTATCCACCAGCTGCACCTTCCAGCTCGTTGTCTGCAAGTTCTGGATGGTTTGAGCGGTAGAGGTTAGTGAAGTCGTCAGCAGAAATTATAAACCAAGCCTCTTTCGAAATTGCATGAACTGCATCAGGGAACGCTGCAGCTTTGAGCTTCTCCTGAAGGCTGGAGTCGCCTTTAACTTTTTTTAGGAATGCTTTGAGTTCTTCTAGGGGCATGGGTATTAGGTCTGTTCAGCATTCATAGCAGTGGTCTGAATCACCACCTAGGCGAGCAACGCTTCCACCCGCCTGACTTCTGCATGGTCTCCCATGCCTCAATGGCGTTATGCCTGAGCAACCTGCGGATGACTGGCTGACCGCTGTCTGTCACTGACCGCGTCTCGACCTCTACCCATTGAGCTTGCTGCGTTGGCATGTCGTTCTTGAAGCGGCAGACCCTTTGCTCCTGAGTGTTCATCAGCCCATCGATACCGTTCTTCGGTGCATGGCGATCAACAAGTGGGCGGTCCTTGCTTGGCATCTCGACACGATGGCGAAATCAGCCTTTGTGTAGTCGCCACACTTAAAGTCTGAAAGAATTCAATGCCTGTGGCAGACCACTTGACCATCCTTGATGGTAAAAGTCATCGACATGCCATTGAGAGAATTATGTGTTTTGTTCGCTGTGTTTTGTACATTTTTGGGTAGAAACTTTTGTCTTTGGTCTGTGATGAATCCCCTTGTAAGTCGACAATTTTTATTAGCGTGAATTTGCCTTAGGCCGCTTTGACCTGTATGCCACCTTGAGTTTGATTAAGTTGAATGTGACCTCTTTAAGTTTTTAAGCGAGTTTTCTGTTGGCGCCTATGTTGCGGCTAATTGAGTGGCAACGGCATTGCATAGAGAAAAAAAACAGGGGTTGTCCTATCGCTATGGTCTCCTCTTTCTGATCGCCTTAATCTGGGGGTCGCAATTTCTTTTTAACCACTTTGCGCTGCAGGTCTTTACGGCCGAATCGGTGGCATGGCTGCGGGCGGCAATTGGATTTTTAACACTCAGTTTTTTCATGGTTTTAAAACCAGTGTCACGAGATTCAAAGACCAACAAAGGCTCTGGTTCTCGCTATTGGCTGCAGATCGTTCTTGTTGGTTTTTTTGAAGCGACATTGCCTTTCTTTTTAGTGGCATGGGGACAGCAGCATGTTAATAGTGCTGTTGCTGCAATCCTAATGTCACTTGTAGCAATATTCACGCTTGTATTAGTTTTGATATTTGTGAGAGATGAGCCTGTTACCAAAGGCAAATTCATTGGAATCATCCTCGGTTTCGTTGGCGTTGTTGTTCTTCTCTGGCCGCAGTTCAGTCAATCTACTGGTACGGGAAGCGCTCTTGGGAGCCTAGCCATCCTTGCTGCTGCTATGAGCTTTGCCGTTAGCCTTGTGCTGATTCGTCGTTTGCCCCAGGTCGGCTCTCCTGTTCTTACCGCTAGAAATATCCTTTTTTGTGGAAGCGTTGAGTTGGGCGCAGTTTTACTGCTAATGAGGCAACCTTTAGTGCATCACCCCTTACAGACCAGCGCAGTAATTGCTTTATTAGCTCAAGGCGTTCTAGCTGGTGGTGTTGTCTACGTTTTGTACGTGCGCCTTGTTAGCGTGGCAGGAGCTACTTTTGCTGGATTTGCTAACTATCTTGTCCCTATTGTGGGTGTTTTCTTAGGTGTTTTTTTCTTGCAGGACCACTTGCCGCTCAGTGCCTATTTTTCAATTCTGATTATTGCGTTAGCCATATTTGCAGCCGAATGGAGGCCAGCTCGTCTTGATTCTGTTGATTAAGTGCAGGGTAAAGACGAATCCGCTCCTTTTTTATGATCAGGGGAAATAGATTGGGAAACCAGATCACAGTACCAGAATGTCTTGTTATGGCTAAGACTTTTGTCGATTAAATCGACGTTGTTTCCAGTTGGTGCGCTCGTTGGCTCGTCATCGGATCTATTTAGTGCAGATCATTTTTTGGGGGATCAATCTTGCACTAGGTTTAGCACTAAGTGCTTTTGCGGCGGTAGCGCAGAGGTGACTTTCGCAAAATCCTGCTGCAGTAAATGCAGCCCACATCACATGACTGCGACCCCGTAGGCCAGCTCGGGCTCAGCTATGGATTTGCACGCACGGGCATTGGTCAGACGGGTGAAAGAGTTGCCATCCAAGGTTGTGGATGATGCATCGTCTTGTGATCCGAATATTTTTCGAGAGGATATTTTTACTTGTTGCTTCGTCATGACAAGCGGGAACCTTCTTGTTCTGTTCGTGAGCTTGTCTTGCGCTTACCTAGTCCTCAGAATCTACAAAATGAATTGTCGTGCTGAGCGCTGAATACCAGGCTGGTATTGCTGCCTCGCATCTCAACAGGTAAAGGCCATTCTTAATACCACCGCCAAGAACGCCTGCTTCGGTGACTCATAAAGACGATCACCCTGGTTAAAGCCTAGGTAAGTGCTACTCCCAGCAGGATTGAAAACAGTGTCTCCATAGCGGAGGTATTGAGGTCACCAGCCAAAGCTGGATTAACTCAAGATTATTTCCTGATCAGAGGTTTAGAACGACAGTTAACTATCATTCGCGTGCAGGCTTGCCCTTGTCTTTGATGGTGTTGGTCTTGTCCGCAGCCTTTGAAGCTGGAGCCTCTTCCAGATCGCCGATGTGGGTTCAGGCGTGATCCTCTGGGTCAACGCTGATCTTGTGATACGTATCCTTCCATATACACTTTTCTGATGTCCGACAAGCCAAAGTTGCTAACAACAACCCAGACAGTGTTCTTTTGGGTTGGTTTAATTATTTCTCTGTCGCTATGGGTTCAGCTCCTTTTGAGGTGGACACGTGATGGTGTTATTGCTCTGCAGCCTGTAACATTGCCTGATTACACATTAATACTTGGACTGTTCGTAGCAGTTCCTCTACTTGTAATTGCTTTGTTTGTCGGGAGTGCTGCTTTCGTAGCTTTGAGAAGAGCAAAGTCCAGGCAGAACCCTTAAAACTAGAAGATGAGCAACAACATTTCGTAAGTCAGACAAGCTGCCTTTCTTTATTGCAACGGTCTGCTGTAGAGGTTTTGGATTATATTTACTGCGCTCAATCGTGCCAGGTATTGAAGGCTTATTTATGGGATTGGTTAGGCTATAGAAGCAGTCAAAGCCATTGCAGCAGCAGAGGTTTTGATGAGTAGACTAATTTTTGATACGCTTTAGCAGGTGTGGTCAAGGTGACTAATGCCACCCCCAGCCACACCTTCCAGCTCCTCTTTACTGAGTTGGCTGATCTTATCAGCAGTGAATTCATGACCATGTTCTTTAGCAATGCCTACAACATCTTCAGGTGACTTCGCTGCTTTTAGTTTCTCTTGAAGATTGGAATCACCTTTGACCTTGGCGAGGAATGCCTTGAGTTGTTCTAGGGACATGGCTATCAGCTCTATTCAGAAGTTATAGCAGCGGTCGATTGGCCGCACCGTATCTGTAGGGATGGCAGCAAAGACCCCGCATTTAGCGGGGTCTTTTTTTGCAATTGACTGCTGTCTAAGCATTTAGAAGAGTCGGGAAAAAAGTATTAAAGAACACCTTTTTCAATGGCTCTTCTTCGCTGATATAAATGCCTCCTTGGGCTGTCTCGAGTTGGTCGTCAGTCGGTTCGAGGATTTGGTCTTGCGTGTTGAGTTCAGTCATGGTTTTGAATATGCGTTGGGTGTTTGAGTTGAGTTGGGGGTGTTGCCCCCTCGACTTCTTCAAGATCACATCCCTTCTGGTGAACCCCACTACACAGCTTTGGTGTGTAATCCGCGAAGTTCTAGTGAGCTTCTGGTGATTGGCTCAGGATTGAGTCCCCATCTTTTGGAAAATGCTTTCACCTGACTGATTACTGCTCAACTGCGCTCAATCCTGCCAGGTATTGAAGTCTTATTTGTGGTCTTTTTGGGGTGATTGAAGCAATAAAAAGCCCCTGTGTCGGCAGAGGCTAGGTGAGTAGATTAACTGCAGACTTCTAACTTTATATAGCTAGAGTTCCTACAAGCACCTTAGCTGTCCAGCACACAGGACAGTCCCAACCACCAGCGACGTCTTCCAGCTCCTCTTCAGAAAGTTTTGGTTTGGCTTTCTTCAAATCGTCAGCTGAAATACTAAACCCCGCTTCTGTTGCAATCGTAAGAACTGCATCTGAATCAGCAGCGGCTTTAAGCTTCTCCTGAAGACTGGTATCGCCTTTGACCTTTTCGAGGAATGCCTTGAGTTGCTCTTCTGACATGGGTATTAGGTCTGTTCAGCAGTCGTAGCAACGGTCTGCAGCAGAGTCTTTAGTTGATAACTATTGCGCTCAATCGTGCCAGGCATTGGAGGCTGATTTGTGGACTTAGTCAGACTGTTGAAGCAATAAAAAGCCCCGTTAGTTTAATGGATTGATTATGCAAGCCACACTCCCTGCTCCTCCAGTCACGCCTTCCAGCTCCTCATCACTGAGCTGGTTGATCTTATCAGCAGTAAATTCATGTCCGTGCTCTTTAGCAATGACTACAACATCTTCAGGTGACTTAGCTTCTTTTAGCTTCTCCTGAAGGCTCGTGTCAGATTTGACCTTGGCGAGGAATGCCTTGAGTTGTTCTAGGGACATGCGTATCAGGTCTGTTGAGTAGTCATAGCAACGGTCTGCTGCACCGTCTTTGGTTAATACTTACTGCGCTCAATCGTGCCAGGTATTGAAGGCTGATTTGTGGGCTGTTTGGAGTGATTGAAGCAATAAAAAAGCCCCTACGGATGCAGGGGCTTTGCAATGAGTAGGCTCACATAAGAGGATTTCTAAGAAAAAATTCGCGTGTATTTAATTCCACTTCTGCTAATGTTTCAGGCTCGTCGTTTTCGTTCTCAGCCAGCCATCGGTGCCAGGCTTCGAATCGTTTGCGACCGCCACCTGTCACAGCTTCCAGCTCTTGATCAAGTAGTTCAGTGTTGAAAGTAGTCATTGTTTTAAAGTGGATAAGTGTGTGAGTTGTGTTGGGGGGGGATGCCCTCTGGACTCCTTCAAGATCACAGCTCTACTGGTGAACTCCACTACACAGCTCTGGTGCAGCACCCAAGAAGTTCTGGTGAGCTTCTGGTGAACAGCTCAGAACTAAGTCAAAACCTATCTGGGCAACGCTTTGACCAGCCTGATTAATGCTCAACTGCGCTCAATTGTGCCAGGTATTGAAGGCTGATTTATGGTGTTAGTTAGACTATTGAAGCAATAAAATCCCTTGTCAATGCAGGGGCTTTGAGGGAGTAGGCTCCACACTAAAAGCGCAACAAAAGAGTACACCAAGCCACAAAAAAGCAGCACACTAACAATTGCAACTCACACACCACGAAATCCAAAACGTCTTCCCACCAGCTGCCGTCCCCCCACCAGCTGCACCTTCCAGCTCCTCGTCTGACACCGTTGCAAATTGCATTGATTGAATATCTTCTGAGGTAATTGAAAAGCCTGCTTTTTTGGCGATTTCAAGACCAGCTTCTGGTGAGGTTGCTGCCTTGAGCTTTTCCTGTAATTCGGTATCAGATTTAACTTTTTCCAGGAAGGCTTTCAGTTGCTCTTCTGACATGTGGCTGAGGTCTGTTCAGCAGTTATAGCAGCTGTCGGCCTAGGTGTACCCCAAACTTCACAGGCAATAAAAAAACCACCGTGTCTAAGGGCGGCTAAGGGCGGGCAGTGAAGTGATATCAGTCGAGGGGACTTACATCAGTGACGGCGTAATTGATGATGTTATGCCGATGAATGCCCAATGATTAAAACTCTGAGTTAGCAGTATCTGTGATGAACTCAGCAGCAAGCTTAATGAACTGATGCGAACCTTCAGTTAGTGAGGTC
This sequence comes from Synechococcus sp. UW179A, assembly GCF_900473965.1. Classification (NCBI taxonomy): domain Bacteria; kingdom Bacillati; phylum Cyanobacteriota; class Cyanophyceae; order Synechococcales; family Synechococcaceae; genus Synechococcus; species Synechococcus sp. UW179A. The sequence continues at coordinate 145,018 of NZ_UCNJ01000012.1, forward strand.
ACGTTCACCGAAGAAGAAGAGCACGAAGTCATAACGCTGCCAAAGCCAATACGAAAAGCGGTAGCTCCTTTCGAAGAACCTGAGATCCTGACTCCTGAGGAATTCTTCGAAGCCTGCTTAGAGGAGTGCAATCTCGATGAGATCTTTGCAGATGCTGACCGCTGGGCATTTCACATTCGAAAGAACATTGCTAAAAACGCTGGCCTGCACAACGAAGAGAACGACTACGCCCTAACTGGCGTTGAGCCTGAATGGATGCTGGAGCTTTTCAAAAAGAGTAAAGTAGCTATTGACGGGTGAGGGTGATGACTAAAGCGAGGCTAGATGATCGAGGGCACGGGCCAACTCATCAAAGAGACTTCTATTTTCTTCCCTCTCTTGCTTACGCAACGTATCGAGACTCCATTGGCCTTCGCGGTAATCATTGAGAAAAAATTGCTCGAATTTGCTGTCACACTCTTCCGCACTCCACCCCTTCAATGCTGCCACACCCTCTAAGATGCGTGAAGCATCTTTGTTAGCAAGGAAGGTGTTTACAAAAAATGCTATTGCAGTTGTGTTTTCATGCTTGAGGGCTGAATAACCTGCATAGCAGGATCTTGCCAGATGCCGACGAAAGAACATTCGAATGAATTCATTAGGCCAGCGCCACTTTGGGCGGCTATCTAGCGCGACGAGATAAAGGTCAGCCATAAAACTTCAAGCCTAAGAAAGGGCGAGATGAACTTTATAGACCAATTTAAAAGCAAAAGTCAAATCATAAGTCGAACAAGTAGCGCCTAAGTTGTTCAACTTAGAACAGCCAATGAAGGCTGTTCGAATCAATACAGGGAAAGCATTCGTTGTACCAATCACTGAAATGAAGAAAAACGCTGGACTGCTACCTGCCGATGACGAAAGCTCAGCCAAGGGCTAGCCTCAATACGTTTGTACTACCGGCCATGTCGATTGATCATGGAATCTACGAACAGCAAGGGGAGCGACCCTTGTTCCTGGACGCCAAACCAGGGATGACCGTCTGTGTGAGGTGTGAATACCTGACTGGCGAGACACCCAGGCAGGACTGGTGGATGGGATCGGTTCTCCACTGCGGAGGAGGTGCTCGTGACCCGTCGATGCACAACCTGTTCCAGATTGCTGATGTGGATTCAGGCGTGATCTGCTGGGTGAATGCTGATCTGGTGACCCACATCGTTCCGAAGGAGCCAGGGCAATAAAAAACCCCGCTCGTGGCGGGGTAGGTAAATATTTAGTCGGGAGATCGATAGCAATAACCAGTGAAGCTAATTGTTCATGGAATGGGATTTACTTAACGCAATCCGCCATCAGGTCATTCCTGTCACATCACGCTTAGATGCATTAGCCGTCAGTTTTTGATTGGCAGGATTGAGGCATGATGTTTCGCTATCTGGGTTCACTTAAGCCAACTCTAAGTACTTCTTGTGCATTGCTTTCCACTCTGCCAATCTTTCAGGCTCGTCCCAATCGTCGTATGAGGTAGTGAAGAGACGGCGGAAGAGTTCGGCTCGTTCGCGACCGCCACCAACCACAGCTTCCAGCTCTTGATCAAGTAGTTCAGTGTCGTTGTAGTCAGTGTTGAAAGCAGTCATTGTTTTAAAGGAGATAAGTGTGTGAGTTGTGTTGGGGGTGTTGCCCCCTCGACTCCTTCAAGATCACAGCCCTTCTGGTGAACCCCACTACACAGCTCTGGTGTAGACCCCATGAAGTTCTGGTGCGCTTCTGGTGAATGGGTCAGAACCGCCTGACTGACTGGGTATGGCTCGCCCGGAGGCTGGAGCAGCCAGGGACCCAAGCATTCACAACCTGTTCCAGATTGCTGACGTGGACACGGGAGTCATCCAATGGGTCAACGCCGACCTCGTGACTCACATCGTTCCTGAAGGTTGATGCATTCACCTCTACCCTCAGTGCTCACAGGGAACCTTTGTGGCAGCTAAGCAATCCACCACACAACCCAACTGCCGTTGCTGGGTTTGGTTCCGAGGTGGATTAAATGAAGATTCCTACTGGGCAAGTGGTTGGTATGGAGCACCTTCGACACTCGGTGGCATCCGTATCGAGAGAGGTGACTATGTGCCCTGTCGGGTGGCTGAATGGCGTGTGGTGTTCTCAGAGCCGGCGGACATGAAGGTTGGACCCGAGGTTCCAGAAGGAGCTTTATGGAAACTCGTGCCCACTGACGCGAGGTGACTGCTAATACTGAGGAAGCCCTTGAAGCAACACCATGGAAGACTCTAAGAACACCATGGACGACAAGAAAGAGAAGGAGTCACCAGAACTTAAGGGATAGTTGACTGAAGACGAGTTAGAAAGCATGTCTGGCAGTACTACAAGGCCAAATGCAAAGATATCTCCGGAACACCTAATTTATCTTGATAAAGATTAACTGCTTTGGGAAATGAAGGCATAAAGAAATAGGAGGGCAAGAGTAAGACCTTTTACAGTTTTAGAAACTCTTTTATTAACACCATGGAAGACACCAAGAACATCAAGGTTGAGTTGACTGAAGACGAATTAAAGGGTGTCAGTGGTGGCGATGGAGTAGTTACCGACGTTCCTGGAAACCCACTGGGCAGTCTTAAGGAAGAATTGACTGAAGACGAGTTGAAGGGTCTGTCTGGAGGTGCTGGAGTAGTTACCGGCGTTCCTGGCTGTAGCGGAGGAAGTGTTCAATACCAACCTCGTCCTCCCGCCAACAGCGCCCCTGCCTTACCGGACGCATCGGTGCCGGATTGCGGATCCATGACATAAAGAAAGAGGAGGGCAAGAGTAAAATCCATCCTTCGGTTTAAGAACTTCTCATATCAACACCATGGAAGACCCCAAGAACATCAAGGACCCCAAGAAAGAGAAGGAGTCACCGGAACTCAAGGAAGAATTGACTGAAGAGGAGTTGAAGAGTGTTGATGGAGGCGTGCTCGTCTACATCGCATGGGCGGATGTTGGCTGCCATGAAAATGATAAGAATAAGGCATAAAGAAAGAGGAGGGCAAGAGTAAAATCCCTCTTTCGGTTTAAGAAATTCTCCAATTAATACCATGGAAGATCACAAGAACATCAAGGACTACAAGAATGAGAAGGAGTCACCTGAACTCAAGGAAGAGTTGACTGACGAAGAAATGATTAAAGGTGATCAAGCTGCAAAATTCAAGGACAAGTAAATGGTGGGCTTAAACGAGCAAGCTGATTGGACATAAAAATAATCTTAGTCAATGTTGTCAGTTAACGCTCGCTTGATAAGCGAATATGGAAAAATTATCCTATCGTTCAATAACGTGTCTCTCCAATGGTAATAGCTTCTGTCAATGCTATGTCAGCAATATGATTACCGAAGACATCAGTAAATTTTAGAGCATTAACTTCTAGTGCATTACCATACAGGATTGGCACTGGCTCAATAAACTCGATGTTGCCAAAGTGTTCACTCATTTCAGAACCTTCAGGGGTTGCCCAAGAATTCGGGAAAACCGGGGCTTCAAGATTGAAAAAATCCCAATGACTGAATTCATCAAAATCAACCCCCACGCTTGCTCGGCCAATCAGTCTGTCTTCCCCTGTGAATACGGAATTTTGGTCTGCATCCAGGAACACTTCTATCTTTGAATTATCAGTATAATCAATAAATATAATTGTATCATCGTCAAGATAAGAGTGACTAAAGATCTGTCCAAAGTTTTCGACAGCACCATGCTCACCAGGAAAACTCATTTTCCACTTTGGTGAATTTGGTTTTGGCAGTAGTGGAGTAATTCTTTCTAGTAAATCAGACCACCCTGTCTCTCTGTCGAAAGAAGAGGCAATATCGGAGTAAAACCTAGTTCTACTATCATACCAATGCTTTGTAGTCGTTGGAAATGTGACAGTCAAGCCGCTACCTTTTTCAGAATCAGATTGATCCCCCCTAGGCATATAATCATTATTATTGACGATAATCACATCCCGTAAAGCATCCAAAATCGAATCGCACGCTAGTTGAAGATCATCTGATGCATTATTAGATTCTTTCGCAATTACAGCCATATTGCCTAGGTCTTGATTGTAAAAAGAAAATTTTGTGCCTTGCGCCTCAAGATTTATGAGGAAGTCAGAAATAAATTCATCATTAGAGCCAACAAATGCATCAACAAATTCTGAGCAAGCCGCATGTAATTCGGGTAAATAAGAGGTGTCAGAAAGCGACATTGTATGACCATCTACACCATATTTGCTCACAAAATTTCTGCCCAATGACTCAGCGGCTTCAGAGTAAGTTCCATTGATATCAAGACCAGCTTGAAAATCTCTGAGTGACTTATAAAAATTTGTTTCACCCGAAAGGCTGACACTTTCGGATGCCAAAAAATACCTCGTTACATCCGATACTGCAGATATGGTTTCAATATTGCTCATTAAACAAGAGTCATAAAAGAGTAAGTCAAGTGGATTGTCTTCTGAATAGTGCTTCGACAAAACCTTGCCGACAGAGGGAAAGCTGTTTCCAGATGGAAATAATGCTACCTCTTGCTTGTCATTGTCCCAGCGAGGACCATCAATATTGCTTCCTACAGCATAGCCCCCTCCATGATTACTTAATATCAATGCATTTGGAAGTTTTTGATGATATTGATCTATCGTTTGCTGAAGAAAATAATCTATTGTGTCAGCACTGCCTGTTTGCATTTCTGAACCTACGTCAAACTCTGTTGTTATTCCAAATGTTCTTAATGGAATCTCTTTTTTAAGCCAGTTACTCAGATGTTCGTGGATATAACTATTAAGATTTTCATCTTTAACTTTGTCTAAAAAGTCTATATCGTTTTGGCTAGCTTTAGATAATGCGATTGCTGCTATTCCTGTCGTTGACCATGGTTCTTGTGATGCGCCTCCACCAGGAAAAGTATCTTCTCCATTCCATCCTGAAGGAAAACTGGCATTTGATTGGCCTATCTCACCGTTTGCTTGATCCCATAAAACTGTTGATGAAAACTTATCGGCAAACTTTGCCAATGCAAGTTCCATTTCCAATATTTTCAGCGCTTCAGTAAATGCGAGGTCTACGCTTGTGATGTAATGCCCTATGTGGAAAAGGCCAGTCATCGAAATCAAACTCATGCATAATTATATGCATAGCCAATTATTATCAAAATACTAAGAATAACAATAATTATTTAAGGAGTTGTTGGGTGACTAGAAATAATGATTATCCTATATTCCCATGGATTCCGAGACCGGAACCATGACATAAAGAAAGAGGAGGGCAAGAGTAAGACCTTTTACAGTTTTAGAAACTCTTTTATTAACACCATGGAAGATCACAAGAACATCAAGGACGACAAGAATGAGAAGGAGTCTCCTGAACTCAAGGAAGAGTTGACTGACGACGAGTTGAAGGGTGTAACTGGAGGTGTTCAGTGGACCCAGCAAGATTATAAAGAAGAGGAGAAATTGGGACTTTGGTACCCTGGGATGTAGGCATAAAGAAAGAGGAGGAATAGATAAAACCTCCTCTGTTGTTAAAGCACTGCTGGTGCTATTTGTTTAGATAGTCACTCCGTCCCATCCTTCTGTGGATGATTCTTTGGCGATGGTGTGTCGTGCTAGCACTGCCCACTCCTCGTCGCTTAGTGTCGCCATCGGTGCGATTCGCTTCGCTGTCGACACCAGGAGATTTATCCTCTCCTCATCGGACAGGGAGTGAGAGCATACCGCGATATAATCGTCCAATATTTGTTTCATAGTTGTTTCCTATCAATAAAGTATTCCATCAGTTCAACTGATTCAGGTGAGAGTTTTCTTAGAGTATTCATAGAGTTTCAGAGATGATGCGATCCTTCAAGTCATATCCGCCAGCCTGCGCTTGGCGGACTGCTCTACCTAGCGAGACAGAGCCTGGGTCGTTGCGTTGGATGTTAGCCATGGATCTTTCTGTACTCCTTACATAGCTTGTGAAAAGCAGTTAGCTTTTTCTTCATTACGTCTGCTTCAAAAATAAATAACTGACAGGAATCTGGTGTGCTGTTGATGACTACTCCTGTATGAATATCATCTCCGGTTGTTTGGTTCCAAGCATTGGCATAAGCCGCCACTTGCATTGCAGCGTTGTGATGACGCACCCCCTCTGAGTACTGCTTGAACTGGCGGAAGTCATAGGTATCTCTGTATAAATAGTCAGAGGTTTTGAATTCCATAACGACAGGGATACCGCCTAGCCTTCCAACAAAATCAGGGATGCCTATGTAGCGATACTTGTCACACCACACAGCAGCCGACGGTCCTTGCTGAAGATGCTGATACCGATCAAGCATTGGACCCTCTGCCCAATAAGGTTCAAGATCTAAACGTGAGAGCCAGTCTTGAATGCCTGAGAAATAATCGAAGTAGCAAGGCTCAAGGTCGCATTCACCAGTACGAATGAAGTTGCGAACTGCGCTGTGAACGGCAGTCCCTCTAGCTGTTGCTGATAGATGCTTACTACGGTTGGCGGCTTTGCCTGCTGCTGCTCTGGACTTCTTGCCTTGAACGATCTTGGTATCAGTTTTAATAATTGACGAGACAGATGTATAAGGAAGCCCGTCAACAGCAAACTTGCCGGAGAACAGGGTTGTGGTCACTGAATAATTCGGACACTTTAAGTCCGTTGGATATACCTAGTCACATACTAAATGATTAGAAAAAGTAATAATTAATTAGGTGTACACCAAAGATCAGGGCAATAAAAAACCCTTGCGATTGCAGGGGCTTTGAGTGTGTAGGCTACCTCAGCAGCCATCAGCACCCACAAGCCCTCAGGTTCTTTTGTGTAAGCCGTGTGGCAAGAGCCCCCCCAGCCGCACCCTCAAGCTCATCATCAGTCAGATTTTGTCTATGAGAGTTTAGGTCTTCTGTGGTGATCGAAAACCCTGCAGCCTTTGCAATAGCAACAACATCAGCTTCTTCTGCTTTGAGCTTCTCCTGCAGGCTGGTGTCAGCTTTGACCTTCTCTAGGAACGCCTTGAGTTGCTCTTCTGACATGAGTAGCAGGTCTGTTCAGCAGTTATAGCAACGGTCTGCTGCAGCGTCTTTGGCCAATACTTATAGCGCTCAATCGTGCCAGGTATTTAAGGCTGATTTATGAGCTTATTGGCGAGATTGAAGAAGTAAAAGCCCCTGCGGCGGCAGGGGCTTTGATGAGTAAACTTAGAGAAACTTCTACAGTGATCTATTAGCATGTAGATCTCATGCTTGGTCTGATTATTCCACCAGCCGCGCCTTCCAGCTCTTCTTCAGAAACTTCCTCAGATTGAGCCTTCTTCAAGTCATCAGCAGAAATCATAAATCCTGCTTCTTTGGCAATGTCTACAACATCAGCTCCTTCTGCTTTGAGCTGTTCCTGAAGGCTGGTGTCTGCTTTGACCTTCTCCAGGAAGGCTTTGAGTTGCTCTTCTGACATGGGTTTCAGGAGTCTTTAACGGTTATAGCAACAATAACTTGAAGTGTCTTTGACTAACAATTAAAGTGCTGAATCGTGCCAGGTATTGAAGGCTGATTGATGGGCTGTTTGGGGTGATTGAAGCAATAAAAAACCCCTGCGCAGGGGCTTTGATGAGTAGGCGTGATTGGAAGGGTGGAAGCCTTTATTCCCCGACAGTTCTTTCGGTAGGTTCCCAGATCTGACAGGTTCAAAACTCATTTTCCTTCTCTTTTCAAAAAGCATGTTGCTACACCCAGTGCCAGGTAATTCTTACCTTTCCGTCTGTCGTGTTTCGCCCAATAAAGCATGTTCCAAAGCCGCCAGCCGCACCTTCCAACTCCTCATCAGAAATCTCTGATTGAGCTTTCTTCGAATCATCAGCAGAGATGCTAAATCCTGCATCTTTCGCAATCGCAGCAACAGCATTGGTATCAGCCGCTGCTTTGAGCTGCTCCTGAAGATTGGTGTTGCCTTTGGCGTTAGCGATGAAAGCTGTGAGTTGTTCTTGTGTCATGGTTCTAAGGAGTGAATGTTTGGAGGCGTTGCCCCCTCGACTCCTTCAAGATCACAGCCCTACTGGTGAACCCCACTACACAGCTCTGGTGCAGCACCCAAGAAGTTCTGGTGAGCTTCTGGTGAATAGCTCAGAACTAAGTCAACACCTAGTAGGGCAACGCTTTGACCAGCCTGATTACTGCTCAACTGCGCTCAATCGTGCCAGGTATTGGAGGCTGATTTGTGGGCTGTTTGGGGTGATTGAAGAAATAAAAAACCCTTGGGGCTTTGATGAGTAGGCTTATTTTATAGACTAACAATCAGCAGGATCCGTGCTCTCCGTAGGTAGACCGACAGCAGGGCCCCGAGCCAGGGATTGACAAGAACCCCCCACCGGTACCAGGGCTCCAACCACCAGCTACGCTGTCAAGTTCTTCGTCTGAAAGATCTGATTGAGCGTTCTTCAAGTCATCAGCAGAGATACTAAAACCCTCCTCTTTGGCAAGAGAAACCAAAGCATCAGCATCCGAAGCAGCTTTCAGCTTCTCCTGAAGGCTGGTGTCGCCTTGAACCTATTCAAGGAATGCCTTGAGTTGCTCTTCTGACATGGGTATGAGGTCTGTTCAGCAGTTATAGCAATGAAAAGATGTAGCGTCTTTGGCTATTAATTACTGCGCTCAATCGTGCCAGGTAATGAAGGCTGATTGATGATCTTTTTGGGGTGTTTGAAGCAATAAAAAACCCCTTAGGGCTTTGAGTGTGTAGGCTGTGGCCGTAGTTATCGGCAATCGGCAAGAATACATTCACAAGTCTTGTCTGCAGCAAGGCAGTGCAGTTCAGTCAGGCACAGACACCGGAGCAGGGAGAGTCTTCAGTTGCCCAGGCACCCCCAGCCGCACCCTCTAGCTCTTTATCAGACAGGGTTTGATCAGACAGGGTTTGGTGATCCTCTTTTAGGTCTTCTGTGGTGATCGAAAACCCTGCAGCCTTTGCAATAGCAACAGGGTCAGCGCCTTCTGCTTTGAGCTGTTCCTGCAATGAGGTATCGGCTTGAACTTTGGCGATGAAAGCCTTGAGTTGATCTTCTGACATGGGTTTCTGGAGTCTTTAACGGTTATAGCAACAATGCTTTTAAGTGCCTATGGTTAATAATTACATCGCTCAATCGTGCCAGGTATTGAAGGCTGATTCATGGTCTTTTGGGGGTGTTTGAAGAAATAAAAAGCCCCTGCGGTTGCAGGGGCTGTGAGTGTGTGTAGCCTGAGGGTTGGCGTGAAGCTTTTTCAATATTTTTTGCCTACGTATCTACTATTATATTTTTATATTTTATAGACTATTATTATATACACATATTTCACCACCTCCGCTAACGCCTTCCAGCTCTTCGTCTGATAGTTCGCTAACGCCTTCCAGCTCTTCTTCAGAAGCGTGGCGCAAAAGATCTTTTGGCGCGTGTCCTGAAGGGATTTCAAAACCAGCAGCCTTGGCAATAGCAACAGGGTCAGCCCCTTCTGCCTTGAGCTGTTCCTGAAGGCTGGTGTCGCCTTGAACCTTTTCAAGGAATGCCTTGAGTTGCTCTTCTGACATGGGTATGAGGTCTGTTCAGCAGTTATAGCAATGAAAAGATGTAGCGTCTTTGGCTATTAATTACTGCGCTCAATCGTGCCAGGTAATGAAGGCTGATTTGTGGGCTGTTTGGGGTGATTAAATCAATAAAAAGCCACTGTCAATGCAGAGGCTTTGTGTGTGTAAGTTTTGAAGCCGAGGGGAAAAAATTATGGACACCAGATTTTTACCAGCAACAACCTGCCCCACAGTGTGAGCCGAAGCCACCAGTGCGTTTATGAGTATCCTTCATAAGTCCTCCAGCCACGCTTTCTAGTTCCTCATCACTGAGTTCAGTAATCTTATCAGCAGTGAATTCGAAGCCGTGTTCTTTAGCGATGCCCACAACATCTTCAGGTGACTTAGCTGCTTTTAATTTGTCCTGAAGGCTGGAGTCTCCTTTGACTTTTTCGAGGAATGCCTTGAGTTGCTCTAGGGACATGGGTATAAGGTCTGTTCAGAACTTATAGCAATGGTCTGCTGCAGAGGCTTTGGATAATATTTACTGCGCTCAATCGTGCCAGGCATTAAAGTTTGCTTTGTGTTATTTATTATTTATGCAAATGGGGTAATCCCAAGTGCACCATGGATCCCCGCCCTGAGGATTAGCAGATCCGGCACCACCAAGGATAGCCTCTAGCTCTTTTTCAGAAATGTTTTCTCGAAGTGAATTTATGTCGTCAGGCGTGATAGAGAAACCAGCAGCCTTAGCAATAGCTACAACATCAACACGCTCAGCCTTGAGCTTCTCCTGAAGGCTGGTGTCTGCTTTGACTTTTTCGAGGAATGCCTTGAGTTGTTCTTCTGACATGGGTATCGGGAGTATCTAGCGGTTATAGCAACAATACCTTGAAGTGTCTTTGGCTAATAATTACTGCGCTCAATCGTGCCAGGTATTGAAGGCTGATTTAAGGGCTTCTGGGTGTGATTGAAGAAATAAGAAGCTCCTGGCAATGCAGAGGCTTTGAGTGTGTAAGTTTTGAAGCCGAGGTGAATACCAATACTATACTCTCGTCCCACACGATTGAGTTTACTTATCTCCTGCCAGTTAGCAAACAACCCTCCAGTTTTCTCAGCCATTTAGTTAGTTGTTAGTTTTCTTCCAGCACTGACCTCCAGACACGCCTTCTAGTTCCTCTTCACTGAGTTCAGTCATCTTATCAGCAGTGAATTCATGACCATGTTCTTTAGCAATGCCTACAATATCTTCAGATGACTTAGCTGCTTTTAGTTTCTCCTGAAGATTGGAATCGCCTTTAACTTTGGCGAGGAATGCCTTGAGCTGTTCTAGGGACATGGGTATCGGGAGTCTTAATCAGTTATAGCAACGATATCTTGAAGCGTCTTTGGCTTACAATTACTGCGGTCAATCGTGCCAGGTATTGAAGGCTGATTTATGGTCTTTTGGGGTGATTGAAGAAATAAAAAACCCTGCGACAGGGGCTTTGATGAGTAGGCTCACACATCACATTCACTACACATATTTAGTGCTTATTACAAATAAAACAGGTTCCCATATACGAATCCCAGACGATAGCAGTTAAGATATCGCAGGAGTTAGCTCCACCAGCTGCACTTTCAAGGTCTCTCTGAGACAAGTCTTGGGGATTTGCTTTTAAGTCTTCTGTGCTAATCGCGAAACCAGCAGCTTTGGCAATAGCAACAGGGTCTGCACCTTCTGCTTTGAGCTGTTCCTGTAGTGAAGTATCGGTTTGAACTTTGGCGATGAATGCCTTGAGTTGTTCTTGAGTCATGGGTGTCTCCGAGTGGGACTTTTTCGTTCTATTCCCGCTGGATCACGCATGGAAGTGGGGCGACCGTCCGTCGAGGTTCGGTTTCAGGACCTTTTCGGACGGTTTCTGCGGGAGCAAAGTCTTATGTTTCGATGGCGCTGAATGCCCAGTGATTAGAACTCTGAGTCAGCAGCGTCAGTAGTGAACTCAGCAGCAGGCTTGATCAAAGGCTGTGACCCTTCAGTTAGTGAGGTCACGTTCACCGAAGAAGAAGAGCACGAAGTCATAACGCTGCCAAAGCCAATACGAAAAGCGGTAGCTCCTTTCGAAGAACCTGAGATCCTGACTCCTGAGGAATTCTTCGAAGCCTGCTTAGAGGAGTGCAATCTCGATGAGATCTTTGCAGATGCTGACCGCTGGGCATTTCACATTCGAAAGAACATTGCTAAAAACGCTGGCCTGCACAACGAAGAGAACGACTACGCCCTAACTGGCGATGAGCCTGAGTGGATGCTGGAGCTATTCAAAATGAACAACGTGGCCATCGAGGCTGAGGAAGACAATCTCAGTCAGTGACAGGCACATCCCCATCCGTAGGTAAATCACCTTGACGTATTTCGCCAAGCATTAGGGCAATGCCACCACCCGTCACTGCCAGAATGGCAAGGACCAGAATTAACACGTTTTTGGCCATCATCCAGATATCTGATTCAAACCAAATCTAAGAAAAACAAATCAAAAGTTCAAGAATTCGTCTTTTTGGTAGCCATCTACGAATAGCTCAGGGAAACCCCCCTCTTCCAAGAAGTGAATCCAGAGATAACTCAGTGCATGAAATGCAACTACCTGACTTGTAAAATACAAGACGAGGACTGCTACTTGGGCCACGTCCGCCACATTGGTGGAGCGACTCGTGATCCATCGATACACCACCTTCCAGATCGCTGATGTGGATAGGGGTGTCATCCGATGGGTCAACGTTGTCCTCGTGACCCACATTCTGCAGAGAGCTCGGCTAGAGCGGGATTAAGAGCGAGGCAGTAGATTCCAGAGTTTGCTGAAGTATGTAGTGAATACGCATAGTGATTATTCAGTTCACATGCAAGCCATCCATATCTAAACTTGTAGGCAGCATTAACCCCGCACTTGGCTGAATACAATTACTAGTGAATGCCAGGTATTGGAGTCTGAATTGTTGGTCTTTGGGTTTAACTGAAGTAATAAAAAGTCCCTGTCAATCCTGGGCTTTGAGTGTGTATGGTATTTGTTAAAGGTGCATTTCGCCTACAGGTGCTATTCGTCCATACGCCGCCTGCCGCGCCTTCCAGTTCTTTATCTGAAATTGCGGATTGAGCCTTCTTTAATTCGTCCGCAGAAATCATCAATCCCACATCTTTACCGCTGATGTGTGTGGGTTGTTTTGCATTGAAGCCGCGGCCTTGAAACGAACTTCAGCAGCAGCTCCAGCCCGAAAACCAGCACATCAATTGAGCGATTGACGGTCATCTTCAGTGGGTTGGTGGAATGAAACCCTATCCGCTTCGTGTCGTGAGCAGGGTCTTTTATTGGAGTCGGTAACCATTCGCTCCGTGTTCCTGCAGGTCAGCTTCAGTTTGAATGTGGAAGTTCCGGGAGTTCGATGCACAACTGCTCAACCTCTTGCCGCAGTGCATTGATGCGGTCCATGGGTGTTAGCTCGCTACGGCCTGGAGGCCAGAGCTGATCGCTGTCGAGGTCGGAGGCCAAGGCCTCTTCCTCCATGGATTCGATCAGTTCAGCAAGCTGAGCGCGCGCTTCCAGCCATTTTGTGATGCTCAAGATGTTGAGAAGCCTCAGGCGATCGATGGACTTGAAACCTAGCCAGCTTCATGGCGCCGGCCAGACTTGAAACAAAGTGATGGAACAGTTCGAATGAGTCTGGTTTGTGCTTCTGCTTCAGCGGCTGTCCTTGTTTGGGTTAAAGGCAAGTGTCATTTCCAGCGGAGCAGGCTGGGTTTCAATAATGTTTGTTTTTAACAGTATTTTATCCTAAGGTGCCTTGTATTGCTTAGTATTAATTTAATAAATAATGGCAAAGCGGAAAAGATTGCTTAAAGGAGAAGGAAATTCTGAAAGTAACGTTATTGAGATATGCTCATTAGCCTTTCTTGTTATGGATGTATATTTAATAGCGATTGAACAAATTTATCTTGGAGGTATGAATCACTGTCTCCGGATCGATTGCTTGAAAGGATCTTTTCGTCAGTTGTGCGCTGATGATCAGCTGCTTCTGCGTAGCGAGCTCTGAGCCCTCGTCTCGAGCATCTGGAACTTCATGGGGGATGTGCCTAACAGCCGTGAAGACATTGCTATGAACCACTGGTGTATTGCTCCGTTGCTAAGGAGCGCTTGAGAACCTGCTGTGTCTGATACTCCTCAACCTGATCTCTGGGCCGAAAAACCCTGGTGGTGTCAGCCATGGACGATCATCCTCACGGGAGTGTTCGCCATCTCAGGCAGTTGGTTGGTGCTGCATCGTTTGTGGGTCACCATCCCAGTTGCAGTAATTATTTTGATCTGGTGGGTGTTGTTTCTGGTAATCGCCCCTGCTGCTTACAACAATCAGCCGCGTTGAGCGCTTCTAAAACGTTGTTTCTCTTCCATCAGCTCAGCTTCGAGCTGTTCAATCAGCTTGGTGACCAGTGCCTGAAATTCTGGCTGACAGCCGCGAAAGGCCGCCTTGTGCCGGATCGGCTCGTTGCGCGTGCGCAGATCGGTCAGCATCAACTGAAGGGCGTCGATTCTGGCGTTGCTGTTCAAGGCTTCAGCCTGCAGGCGAGGCGAGGTTATGACATCGCCTCGCCTATCAACTAAAAGCGCAGAGTGGTTTTTACAAGAGCCCCAAGCTGGCGTAGCTGCTGGCCTTCGGGGGTATCAGCGCCCAGAGGTCTGCTTAGAAAGAACACGGCTGGCGTGACAGTGATGGAATCGCTCACAGGCAGCATCGTCCACCACTCCATCACATAGCCAGCATCGTCGGGGCTTTTTCCACCAACCAATGCTGTGGCAATGATCGGCTGACCGACGGCTGCTCCCATGGCTGTTCCAGTGTTGAACAGATCGCTCCACTGAACAGCCACAGTCCATGACTGGGAAATGGCGACGAGTCCATTGCGTTCAACTCCTTTGCGGTAGCGCGTGCTGTTCCATCCCCAGCCGAGACTCACGGAGGGAACCCAGTCATCAACAGGTGGTTGCCAGTAACCGCTGAGTGCGGTGCTTGTGGTCATTCCAGGTTGTTTGTAGCTGCGCAGGGTATAGGGACTGGCGTAATCAATGATTCCGAAACCATTCTCGATCGCCACCAATGCCGCGGCCACGCCCCAGTTCTGCTTGGCATATCCGAGCTGCAATGTGCTGCTGCTGCCGGATTCCTCACCAATCAGACCGGAACCACCGGACCCCTCATGGCCCTTGCCGGCGATGTAATTCGCACTCATGCTGATTGGACCCTTTTGCCAGATCACGCCGCCACCAGCTCCGAGATTGCTGCTGTAAGCCCCCGAGGCACCAGATTGTGTGAACAGGTCCAGCACTGTGTCCTTGGGATAAACGCTGGGTCGTATCCCCAGCATTACGGTCTGGTTCACCCTGCTGCCCAGCGTGAACGTCCAGTTCTGTCCAAGCGGAAACTGATACCAGGCACGATTGATCCCGATCAGGTCGGGAGTGCGGTTTTGTTGGAAGGCCACTTCCAATTCGGAGAGTTTGCTGGGTCCACCCCCTCCGAAACTGTCGTTGGTTGTATCGAAATTTCCAGCCCGCAACCTGATATTGAGCAGGTCTTTGCCGGTAAAGCTGGTGCGCAGAGACAATTTCTGGTCGTATCCGGATTGCAGCGCTCCGTAGCCGCTGCGGACAGAGTTCAAAAGATCTCCCTCTGTTCCGGAAAAGAAGTTGCCACCTTGGATGAATGTGCTCACTCCTCTCAAGTGAGTGGTTGGGCTAAAAGAGAGGCTCTCCAGCTCACTGGTTCGCTGCTCAACTCTCTCGAGCTGCAAATTGAGTGTGGTCAGTTCCGCTTCAAGCTCGCTCAGAAGACGTCTCAGCGGATCGGTGATGGTGCTTGCTTTATTCAGGCAATGCTGAAGAACAGCTGAGGCTTGATAGCGATCTCGGAGAGGTTGCGCAGATTTGCAGGCTGCTTTTCGAAGTAGCTCCCGCAGTAAGGGGGTGACGGACTTTGATGATTGGTCGAGTTGTTGAGGCTGGGCAGAACCAGAAAGAGCCTGAGTTGCGAGCATCACCGCAAATGTTGCAGTGCGGATCCAGTGCTGTGATTTGAGGCAGATCACAGCTCAGGAGGTGACGGAGTCCAAAAGCCAAATGCAAAGCAGACCAATGAAAAAAGCCACATTGACCGGACCCGAATCATCTTCTCCGCGTGCATGGGCTTCCTTCATCACCTCTTCCACCACCAGGTAGATCAGAGCAGCGGTACCGAATGCGAGTGTGCCGGTCAGTGCAGGTCCCTGCAACCCATTGGTGATCACCAAGCTGATGCTGAGACCGATCACATAGGTGAGAGCCATCAAGACACCTGAGACTCCGCTTCGCCAGCGACCGGCGCCACGTCCAAGCAAAGTCCCGAGTCCGAGAGTCGCTAGTCCCATTTCAAGGGCAACGGCCACGGGAATCACCCACTGCTGTTCTGCCGCACTGCTGCTAATCCCCACCACAAGCCCGTCGATCAGGCTGTCAACGAGAAAGGGCAACATCAGCAGCAACATCGGTCGAGGTCGACCGTATTCAGCGCGGTCATCGGGGTCCGCTAGGACCGCATTAATCACCAGCAAAAGGGAGAAGCCGAGGCAGAAACCTATGGCCAGAGCCAGTGGATGACCGCTATCGCTGGCAGCCGGCATCAGATCCGCAGCCGCAATGCCTAGGACCAGACCGCCCACAAGATGGGCAATAATCCCTCGAAAGCGTTTGCCAGGTCTGATGCGACTACCGAGCAGACCGCCTAAGGCCATGCTGATGGCCGGGAGGATCAGAAGCACATCAGCCTCGGGAGCAGAAGATTGAACACAGTCATCCTGGCAAGACCTGTCTATACCCCCCGGCCTGCACAACGGTCAGTGGAGTGTCGAACAGCTTGGAAAGCCTGGGTCCGGTGAGTGTTTCTTCCGCTGAGCCATCAAGGCTGACGAGACAGTCCTGCAGGCCTACAACTCTCTGGATCTCTGGGATGATGGCATCCACCTGGTGCGTCACCAGCACCAGAGTGGTGCCTTGCTGACACAGATCCTGCAAGGTTCTCAACAATGTGTGTCTTGCGCGCAGATCAAGAGCATTGGTTGGTTCATCTAGGACAAGCACTTCCGGTTCGTGCACAAGAGCTCTGGCAATCAGTAGCCTTCGTCGTTGGCCTTCAGACAGCTGTCCGTAGTTTTCGTCAGCCAGACCGTCAAGATCCATGCTCTTGAGCAATGCTTCAGTGCGTGACCTCTGTTCCGGTGTGGGGATTCTGTCTCTGCCGAGACCGATGGCACCAAAGAAAGCTGCCAGTAATAGCTCCCGGCCCGTGAGCGAAGCGGGGATGCGTTCTTCTACCTCGTTGCTTACGACTCCGAGTCGTTGGCGCAATGTCCAGAGATTGACCGTCTCAGATCCGAATAGGCGCAGATGCGATCCAGGTTTGACCACCGGGTACAGAGTGCGGCTGATCAATTTCACGAGTGTGGTCTTGCCAGCACCATTGGGACCGAGCAAGGCCGTTGACTCTCCTCTTCGGAGACGCAGCGTGAGGTCTTTGACAACCTGATGACCATTAATCCAGGCCTCAATGGCCTGACAGTCCAGCCAGGCTGGATCGGTGTCTCTTGCCTGATCAAGCTCCATCGGTTGATTCTGGCCCTAACGAGAAGTTGTGTTGATGTTTGATCGTCGTTGTGCCCGTTGCGGTTCCACCAGCTTTCGCGCTGATCGATCGCTTGGTGGCCGCCTCGTGTGTTCTCACTGTGGAGTCCCCGCGGACCAACAGGTACAACGATCCAGCGGGAGAGGTCGATCAGTCCGATCGTCCGGAACCCGTTCAGGTGGTTTCTGGTTCTGGATTCTGCTGGCTGTGATCGCTCTTGGTCTTGTGCTGCTGTTTCAATCCGCCTGAGTGATTTCATCGAGCTTGTTCACCAGCATGGACAGAGCTGATGCAAGTGGACGTTCCTGGTTCAATTTGCTGCTCCAGATCCGACCGCAGCGGATCTGTTCAGGACTGGCCAAGGTCATATCCTGGCCTTCATGCAGCTGCAGCTGTTCAAGAGGCATGCTGAGCTTGCCTGTGAACACGTGAACGACGCGCTGCTCATCCTGATGTCGGAACCAGGCCTTCAATTGATCTGGACACCAACCGATCTCCTCGTTGAGTTCTCGTCGCAAAGCGTTGAGCGCGGTTTCTCCGGGCTCAAGGTGTCCACCGAACAGCCCCCAGCACCCTGGCGCGACGATCCTCGGGTTCTCATCGCGTAATTGCAGCAGCCATCGGCCTTCTTGCTGCAGCATCGCAATTGCGACTTCAACGGTCATGGCCTTGTCGCGTGGATAACCGAGGTGTTCCTTTTTGGGGTGGAGTGTTCCGTCAAGGTGAAGGTGATGATCAGCCGACCAACAGCTTTCATCAAAGAGTCTGTGTTCAAAAAACCTACTGCCTTCTGTGTTGAGTGCCAGGTCAGATTTGTCCTGGGATCACAGGGCATTTCAGCCACAGCTTGATGGCATGCGTTTGGTGCGTACCAATGACAAGTGACCGAGGTTCAGCCACTATTTACAGCATGGAATTCGAACAATTCGCCGCCAAAGTCAGGAGCCTCGACGCGGACTCCAAAGAGCGCATCGCACTGGCTGAAAGATGTCCGGACCATGAAGCGCGAATTCAGGTTGGCTTAGGTCAGGCTAAGAACATTCCTCTCAAGGGAACATTGCTTGAGGCTGATTTTGCCAACGACGGTAAGCAGTTCTCGCAGGATGAGTTGAGTTATATGAGCGATGACCAGGCATCGATGCTGGCTGGAATGGTGTTCATGAAGCTTTTCCCTAAAGCTGCACGGATCTCCGAGGACGATATTCTGGAAGTCGAAGACGAAGATGAATCATGGTCGGGAACTGTTTATACGGGTGAGGGGAACGGTTGGGTGTTCGCATGGGTGATTGAAAAGAACGACAATAATGAATATTTGATTTCATTTAGTGACTATGAGGATGATGATGATGCGTGATTCCTTTTGCGAGAGTAACTTTGATTGGATGCCATTTGTCAGATGCAACCTGTTTGACCTAAAGGCTTGATTCTGATCTGCTTGTAAAAGCCGACGAGATGCTGATTTGGCAATATGAATGCTTGAACCAGGTTGATTTGCGGTTTCGTCTTGACAGCATATACAAGCATGTTGGATCGCTTTTGCGTAACGACACAATGGTGCATTCTGTCTGCATGAACGAATTGACTGGCTTCTCATAATGCAATTTATGGCGACTTTTGTAGTTGAATTTGAGAAGGACTTAAAGTATCACTCTGGATTATTGTCAATGGGTTTGAACCGTTTTAGTCTAATAATAAGCTGATTAATCCAGCTTGTTTGACGTTGCTAGCCCTTCACAAGGCTAACAAAGTGGCTTGCAATTCAGGCTTGAGAATCAAGGCCAAATAAGGAGGCTAGGTTACTGCTTTTTCAATGGCGATAACAGGGTTTTCTGGGATTCCGGGGTCAATCGGATGAGCGAGGCTTGCCATAGGACCACGTGACTTTGATTTCTTGTTCTTGACCTCGTTTTTGGCGGAGGCCTAAATCGCATCAGTAGCTACTTTTTTGTGTTTTGATGGGTGCCTTGCCATCCCCCGTGCCAAGGCATACCTACAAGAAAAGCCGCCCTCCGTGAGAGGAAGACGGCTTGTCTAAATGTTGCTCAAACCCATTACTCAGTCGGCCGAGTAGGGCGGGTCGAAGCGTCTGGCTGTATGGCTTGTCGGGCCAGTCAGGCAGCTTCTAATTGGTGCTCAGTTGGACCGTCGTTACTCATTGAACGCCTCCGAATCCCGTTGATGCGATCACTATCTATCAGCGATGCCAGCTCTGGCATCGGTCGAATCGCTCATTGCTTCTCGACGCGTTGAGTACCAATGTGGAAATGACCGTTTGCTTTCTGCTGAAAGACTCAGCCGAATCACTGTTCAGCCCCAATGCCATCAAGCGCGTGAAGAACGTGGGTCACTTCACTCGCATTCACCCAGCGCAAGGAGCCGTCGTCAACATTGGCCACTTGTAAGAGAGCATCGACACTGAGGTGTCGTGCTCTGCTCTCACACCAGATGATTTGTCCCATCCACCAGTCATCATTGGCGAGCTCAGCAATAGGCTGCGTAGCTCTGATGATCACAAAGTTTCCTGGTCTCGCGTCAAGCAGGCCAGGCGCAGGAAATTCGGAACGCGTAGACCGCATTGAGCGCGAAGTCGCTGTTTGGTTGCTATCCATAGCCTCTTTTTGGTACATACGTTCTATACGTTGATGGGTTGGTTGGCAAGTGAACCCACTAGAAAGCAACAGATTTGATGGCCATCAGTCGCCTATCTTTCGTACTTATGGGGATCCCATGTGGCAGCCAAGCAATCCACCACACAACCCAACTGTCGTTGTTGGGTCTGGTTTAGGGGAGGCTTAGGAGTCGAATCCGAGTGGATCAGTGGCTTTTATGGAGCTCCATCGATCCTTGGAGGTATCCGCATCGAGAGGGGTGATTATGTCGCCTGCCGTGTCGCTGATTGGCGTGTTTTATTTGAAGAGCCCGCAGACATCAATGTTGGCCCTGAGATCCCTGAAGGGGCTGAATGGAAGCTTGTACCGACTGACCCAAGATGATCGCTGCCAACCGGAAAGAAGCAAAAAACGATGTCTGAACAACGTAAACTTCACCCTAAAATTCCAACTTATTTAGTGGCTGTTTGTTCTGCATTTCTTGTTGCTTTATTTCACCTGGAATATACTGGTCACTTTTTGGTTGGTTATTCATTTTTGGTTGGTCTTATCGCAGGTGGATTTGGTTGGCTATTGGCATGGGGGCTTTGGCGATTCTGGATTGTTTTTCCATATAAGAGGGTTTTTAAGATTAGGGTAAAAGTCTATTTAGAGGATTGATCATACTGAAGAAGAAGCTGTGTGAATCCACTTATCAGGAGTAATTAAAGATGGGTGTTGATGGTCTAATTAATATCAAGGAAGTGCTCCTGGCTGCATTCTCTAGCGGTGTGTGCACTTAAAGTAAAACAGGTCGACACGGTGTAATCTTGTGTCTGTTGCCATGGCTCTTCCGTCATCCATTCACACCATGTTTCTTGAAAATCTTAAGTGCCTTGAGAAGTTTAAAACCATTGCAGTTGTCCTCACGGTTGCAACTTCTTGCGCGTCTAGTGCAACTGCACAGGTAGTGCCCCCGCTATCAAAAAGTTTGATCGAAGACAGCGCTGACAGGATCAGTAGTTTTTCATTGGGGTACGGAGCAGGGGTGGCGAACTATATGTGCTTTGAAGCTCTGAAAGGCAATCTGTCTAAATTTGATGGCGATGAAATTTTGGCCAAATACAAACTTTGGTTTGAAAATCAGGAATTGTATCAATTTGATCGATTCACTAAAGGGTATTTATTAGAAATGGCAAATTTTAACAAGATTTTTTCAGGTAATCATTGTAAATTCTCTTTCTAAAAATAGGTTTAATTGTCGAAAAGTTTTGAAAAGGCGTTTATTTTTAAGCTGTGAGAATACTGGATTGAGAGTATAATTTTGAATAAGAAGCATGGTGAGTTTATCATTTGCTGGTTTTTATGCTTTTGTACAGCTATTAATGCGGGTAAGCGGCACCAGTCAGGATGCATTGACCTCTTGTGCGACAAGCACAACCATTACCACCACCAGCAATGATTTCCAGTTCCGCAGCACTCAGTTCAGCGATTCCATCCATTGGGAGTTGATATCCATTCTTTTCAGCAACATCTAAAAAATGCTGCGCATTCTTCCCGCTTTTTAGTTCGTCTTGAAGAGCTTTATTGCCTTTGACATGGGTCAGAAATTTTTTGAGCTGGTCTTCTTGCATTGGGACCCTGCAACCTTCAAATGATAGGTCCTTGTGATGCAAATGTCACGATTGTCCGCTTCCATTTCGGGGCCCTAGTAAAAACTGCCACACTACTTGAGAAGAAGATCATCAGAGCTGATTGTCGGCTCTGATGTATGCCGATATTGTGGATAACGTGGGGTGGTGTATTTGAGTCGCATGAAATGACGTGAAAGTTCTCTGTTGTTTAAGTGAGCGCTTGCTCATTCATTCGTCAAGGCGATTAATACTGTGAAGGATGATCTTATTGCTTTTGAAGTTTAGTCTGTTGAGTAATGAGTTGCAAACGATAAGTCTATTGATAACTTTAAAATTTTTGATTTAATGTTGAATATACTTGCGCAAAGATTGATTGTTCATGACTGCCAAATCAAATTCTTTGAACCGTAGTGGCTGTTGTTGATCAGCTATGCTTTGCGGAATGAATCTGCTAGGTACTATTTAAGATTCTAAAGTAGAAGGAGTGAGGGAGAATAAGGATTTGCGGTGATTGACCATCTTGCAAGCATTCATTGATTCGATGGCGACTATAGATAGACATATTTATTCTTTAAGTCATTTTTAGTCAATATGCTGTTGGCATTGCAGGACCTGGTCCTGGCATAAAGCGGAAGTCAAAACTAATACGGCTTTGACTTGTAGTATTTATCTTTGATCCATGGCCACGATTGACGCCATCAAAAATTAATACTTGCCCCGGGCTTAATGTTAATGGCTTGAAGTCCTTGGCATCAACTTCGCTTTCAACCCAGAGACTATTGCTTCCCCATACTTTGGTAAGGGGAACCCAAACATTCATTCTTCCGTCTTCAACACCAAAGTCACGATCCTTATGAAATACACTGCTCCCTCGTCCGCAGTAGTGAAAGCGAAATGAAGGAGGACTCTGGTATGAGTTAATACTTCCTAACTTTCCGATGATGATGTCGGATATAAATGATCGATAACTCTCAGCGATCTCATTAAATGAATTAGTCAGTTGGTTTGATGTGGGGCTTTTGTTTAATAGTTTAACTTTACTCGATGCATGTACATTTTCTAGACTAGTCACGCCAAGAACCTTGCACGCCCACTCTTGAAATTGGTACTTGCTTATGTCGTAATCCAGAATTTGTTGTTTCATGGAATTAACTTTATGTACTTGTCATTGATTATCTGGCCAGAATTTTTAGTTCTTAATAATGTTTTCTAGAATCTAATTGTCTTTGTCGTCGAGGTCTGCCGTGCTACTTTTGTGCTCATGAGCAGATTGAATTCCAGTTTGGCGCTATACCCATCTAAGGTATCTACAGCATTCATGAATCTCCATCTGTCCCTCCGAGCAGCTGGCAAAGTCGTCGAGCTCTGGCGTCAGCTGCTTGCTCATCATCCGTTTCAGCTTGGGAAGGGAGTTGGTTCATTCATTAAAACTTCATCACCACTGGCTTATCGATGAACCATTGTTTTAAGTGGGGTACATCTAGGCCAGCTCTTGGCTATAACTGCTGAACAGTCTTGATACTCATGTCAGATGAGCAACTCAAAGCCTTTCTAGACAAAGCCAAAGGCGACACCAGCCTTCAGGAGAAACTAAAAGCAGCTAAGTCATCTGAAGATGTTGTAGATATAGCTAAAGAACATGGTTATGAATTAAGGGGGCAAAAAATTACTGAGCTCAGGGACTCTGAATTAGAAGGTGTGGTAGGCGGGAGTGATGGTATCTTCTGGTGCGTTCCATACACGAAACGCTGTTTTCACTAGTCACCCACGGCTCAGACTCTCCTGAAACTGTCATGTATTTTTGCATGAATTACATCAATAAGAGCACGACTTTGTATTCAATGTCTGGTATCACTGATCGCAGTAATTATCAGCCAAAGACTCAGCAGTAGGCCGTTGCTATGATTGCTGTACAGTCCTGATATCTATGTCAGAAGAGCCACTCACAGCCTTCATTGAAAAAGATTGATCCGATACCGTATTGCAAAACACATGCAAGCCGGTAGCCTCCCCTAAGGAAGCAATGGACATCACAAAAGCAGCGGAATTCTTAATCCCTGAAAACGAGATTCAATTGAGGTAATCTCTATCTGACGATGAGCTTGAAGGAGCTGCTGGAGGAGCGGGGACATTAGTTATACAGCATATCCTCTGCTGCTACTGATTGGCTGGGATAGCATATAGATAAGTACGTTTAGGTATTCGGCGTTAAGTAAGTACGTTAAACGTATAAATCATCGAAGCCCTTGCGGTAGAACGGGCTGTTTATTGCTTCAATCACCGCCAAAACCCTCTAAATCATTTTGAGAAGATCTCATCCTCGCTCTGTGGTTGGAGGAAAAAATTTAGAGACAGCCATGTCATGTCTTTTGAGAAGGGCGAATGTCGTTCCTGCATTGCCTCGGCATATTCGCAATTCATTCGAAAGTGCGGTGATGTCCAGCCATGCCGGAAACGATTGGTTGACTGTCTTCAGCAATTCGAGTCGCCGTCCACCCGGCAATGCAGGCCCTCTCCAGCCTCCTTTTCGAAATCTCACGCCGATTCGGTTTGTGTTGTCAGTTGTTAGTTCGGCTTCAACGGTTACTGCTGCTACCGTTCCTAATGGTCCGGCAAGGCGCAACAGATTCATACCTCGAGAGCTCGCAGGGTCGAGCACTTGGATATTTTCCAGCCAGTTTGCCTGCTTAAGCCAAGGTTGCGTGGCGCTGCTCCAGCGAAGCTCCCAAACACCTGTTAGAAGTTCACTAGTTTTGCTGAGATCAACGTTAGATTTATTTTCAGTTTCCACAATGAGTTCAGGGATACTGATATCCCTCGGATCTTCTCTTAACAGTCGAATTAGTTCGTCCATGGGTTAATTATGTCTGTATTCATGTTCAACTTGGAACCTATCTTGATACTAACAACATTCTAGCTTATTGTGCCCAACCAATTCCGTAAGAGGTACAATGCTTCTTTTTTGGCGTTTAGAGATCTAAGCTCCCTGTTTGTATATTCGCTTTTGTTGGGTTGAGCCCTAAAGACAATCTTTTCATCTTTTTTGTCGAGTCTCTTTTTTTGGTACTAGGACTTAGTCATTGTTTAGTTTTGCAGCTTTTAGTATGATTACTCCCAGTTTAGTGTGCAGCGATATTTGTTGTCGCCTCCAGAAGGAACTCCCACTTTTTCGCAGTTTTTTTCTGTAACCTTCGCGCCCTGTGGCACATTCGTTTTGAGATTGTCAATTATTGCTGATTTGTCGAAGCCCGTTCCTGTCACTGAACCAGCATTGCTGGAAGCCCCTATGCCTAGAAAAACAAGAGTTGCCACAATTCCAATTGTATGTGTCATGATTTAAAAGACGTTATTTTTAGCCTAGCAAATCTTTAGGAGTATGTCAGTTACTTCAGGTATTCAATGATTTCAATTACTCTAATTAATCTGTTCGGCTCTCTTTTTGTGCAATAGTAGTGCTTTTAGTGTCTTAGCTTAGTTTTGACGATAAGACACGTCCCTGTAGTTCAATTGAGTGTTGGGGTCATCCGTGACTACCTAATGTAGGAATATTCATTTGCTTGATATGGCAATTCCTTCGATTGTGAATTGGTTGACTGATGCCATTGATGACGGCGATTTGCAAGCAGCACTTTATGTGGCTGAAATTATTAACCATCCTGAATTGGTTACCATTGGCTACTGTGATATTGATCAGGTTGATCATCTTCAATCTATTCCTTATCTTGGTCGATTAAGGTATATTACTTGTGCTGATCCTGAAATTTGTGAAAAACGAACATGCCTTTCATTGAAAGATTGTTGGTTGGCTGAACAGTTTCTTCTCTTGCAACTTTCTGACTATCGAGAGATCTTGCCGTCCTTGCGCGATCTTGAGGCAGAAAGATATACTGAAACACTCAAATTACCAGAATCTGGTGCATCCAGGTTTATCGAGTGGATTGCTGAAACCTCCCAGAAAATTTTCTGTGATCCGCAATCAGGTTATAGGCTTTGTCTTGACAGCCTGGTCACAACTTCTAGGCAACGTCTTTTATACGAGCAAGTTAAACAGCAATGGTTGAACGACGCGTGATATTGATTCCTAGGTCTTTTGTTGCAATATCTAATCCTTTGTCAACACATCGAGTTGATTAGATGAGTTCTGGATGACTAGGATCCCCTTTAAAGGGACCTTCCACTGCTGATGTAATCCAGCCTCCGTAGAATCCTCCTGGCTGAGCGGTTACCTCTTCCCCATTAAGCCAACAACCGTCCATCAATCCTGGGTAAAGAGCATACCATCCTGCAATTGATCGGAATGAATCTGTTGGATTGGTGTACCGCCATACTGCCCGGTGTATGCGTTGTCCACCAGCCTTTATATCGAAATAATCGGCAACTCCCTTCCATTCGCAGAAGCTGCGACCACTAGCGGGAATTAAGATTTTCTGGTTGGTGCTTGTTGGAGAAAGGTAATACGTGGGTGGGTGAAAGGTCTCAAGCACTCGCTGACATCCACTGCCGTCGAAGAGGACTTCTCCGCCCACCTTCACCAGAACATGATCAGGGCTTACCTCAAGCCTTGGAGGACGTGGATAGTCAGCAACTTTTTCCGTTGACATCGCATTGTCCTGCACTCTAAGGATCATGGCGTTTTTGGGTGCGATCGGAGTCATAGCTCCCATAGACCAATATCAGTCTGTTGTGATTCTGGGTGGTTTCCATATCACTGCAGAGGTTTTCACGCCCATGGGTGATGGGTCGATGGAGCAGGGTGTGGTCGACGCAGGTTTGTTCCAGTTTCCTGCTATGAGTGGTTGCTGAACAGCTGGTGGTTTTGGCTGGCAGCGAGTATTGGATCGTTTTGACGAGGTTTTGAAGCGCCTCCAGGCCGAGTCATCATTCGGCCTAGTCACCTTGACCTGTCACAGCTCTTTAGGAGTGATGCTTTGGCTTTCTCTCAGTGCCGAACTCAAGAGGCTTTGAATGCAAATTATCGACCTGCGCTGGTCTCTCCTGACTGAGAGCACTCGATGAATCCGGTCTCAATCGATGCGATTTGGTATGAGAATCATTATTGATCTGCTTTAACTCTACGTTTCTATCTTTTTTATTGCTCACCTGTTTCTTTGCTTGCCCTTTGGTCACCAGCATCTACATTTAGATCCTCCTCAGTAATAGTAGACAGCCTGGGTAAGTCGCCATCAGCTTTTATCGCCCTCTATTTAGCCCTTGGGATCCATCAGATGTACGGCTTTTTCGAGGTGTAGGTCATTTCCTTAGTGGTACTGCATCGTCAAGATGCTCATGTCTCAGGCGTTCCAGTTGTCCCTTGCTTTCGGCTGGTCGATCGCTGCTTGGTTGTCTTCCTTGATCGACTCCAACCACAACAATCGTCACCAGGGCAAGCACTGCAATCGTTCCTAACTGTAAAGTCCTTAACATCACTATCTTCTGTCAGTAGGGAACAGCATCCACAGGCATTCCTTAGGTTTAGCAGCCATTACTGATCATTACACCTTTATGACCTGGCTCTCCTTTTTCTTTATGTATAGTGAAAACTGAATAACGAATGAAGTCCCAGTTCTATTCGCTCCTTCAGACCTGAGGCATAGAGTTCGTTTCTCCAGCTCCAGATATACCTTTTAACCCTTCCTCATTCCACTTTTCTTGAGTTTCGGTGACTCATTTTCTTTTTTTGAGTTGTCCGTTGGCTCAATCAATCGGAAGCCCGCTGATCTGATGGGGATTCAGTACCGGGTTTTAAGGCTACTTTCTTTCTTTGTTCCAGCTGCCGTTGAGGGAGAGCACAATCCATTCATCAATGTCTCCATCCCGAATTAAATCGGGGGCAATACCGATGTTGTTTGGTGTGCTGTGAGCTGATGATCGTCAGGGCATGGCTCCTCGTGGGAACTTTTTCGCCAGGTGCTTTGACACGATTAATCTGCAGTTGATCGCCGTTGTTAAATTCAGAGAGTTTCATCGGTCCTGGTTCTCCTCCACTGGTGCTGGCTGGAGCGTTGACAAGGGATAACCCTGACTGTTTAGAAACTCCCTTCATTCACGAATGCTGAAGATCAGCGGTGAGTTCCATGCTTGGCTGCGCCTGAACCAATGTGATTCCTGTTTGAGCTTGGGCGGAATCTCTTTGCCATGATCAATGCAGCTCCCTGCTCTGTTTCGAAGAGTTTGCTCACTTGAGCAAAGCACAAGGCTGGTCTGGGATGTTGGCTTGTTGGTTTATTGGGGTGTTGGTTGGTGGACTCAGCACAAAACCCCATGTGGCGACGAAAGAACGCAATCGTTTTGACGTTTGTGTGAACTGCCAGCTGGGATATCGGTGGGCTTTACCGATGAAGCCATGCACCAGCGCCGCCAACCGCAAGGGCTTCTATTGCCCTCCCTGGTGTCTATTCAGGCACCTACGGTTAGCCAATTCGCACGCTGTTGCGCTATGTGTGCGGTTTACGTAGTCCATGCTTATTTTCCAGCGTATTTGGGTTTCATTTTTTCCTCATGAACTCCGTTGATCCGAACCAGCCGGTGGTCATCCTCGGAGGATTTCTGATCACCAGGGAGGCCTATCAACCGATGGCCGAGTGGCTGATGGAGCAGGGCGTTCAGGATGCTCAAGTCGTTCCAGTCAGTCGCTTTGACTGGCTTTTGACGAGCTGGGGGTTTGGATGGCGGAGAGTTCTGGATCGAGTTGATGCGTTGGTGAATGAGCTCCTGGACAAATCGCCCACCGGGCGCGTGACCCTGATTGGCCACAGTTCGGGAGGGGTCATGTTGCGGCTTTATCTCAGTAGTCAATTGTTTCAAGGTCGTTCCTTTGCAGGAGCAACCCAATGTGATCGGTTGATTAGCTTGGGCAGTCCTCACCAGGCCGTTCGCGCTACACCCTTAAGGGCCATGGTTGATCGTTGCTTTCCTGGATGTCACGAACCTGGTGTCGATTATGTAGCTATTGCTGGTGAGCTTGATCTAGAGGGCACCAACGCTTCTGATTTTAGTCGTCGCTTTGCAATGGGTAGCTATCGCAGCATCGCTGGATCCATGGACGTTAGGGGTGATGGTCTCGTACCCGTGGACTCGGCGTTGCTTCACGATGCACGCCACTTAATTCTCCCAAACACTGCTCATGGTGGCTTGTTTGGACCTTCTTGGTATGCCACACCGTCAAGACTTGAGCAGTGGTGGTTATTTGCTGTAGGTTAATTGTTGATTATTCAGATTGAGGTTTGTCTGCTAACGATCGTGAACTCTTCAGTCGCTGAATGTATCTTCTTTCAGTTAAAGCCCAAGACTCAGCCTGTCAAACAACTAAGATAAATAACTTTTTTAATGTTGCTTTCGATACAGTCTCGAGAGATATAATAAATATATTATTTTTGATGCTTTAATATTGTTTTTGATAGGTTT
The DNA here is from genome assembly GCF_900473965.1 of Synechococcus sp. UW179A. Classification (NCBI taxonomy): domain Bacteria; kingdom Bacillati; phylum Cyanobacteriota; class Cyanophyceae; order Synechococcales; family Synechococcaceae; genus Synechococcus; species Synechococcus sp. UW179A. Next base: position 173,829 of record NZ_UCNJ01000012.1, read on the forward strand.
GTTCTTCGCCAATGATCCAAACAATTTCAGAGCCCTGTTTTCTAAATTTCTTCAAAAGTTTCCTGTCTTGAAGGGTGTTTTAATATCCGCAACTTTTGTTTCATTTCTTTCCGGTATTGCGGTTGAATCTCGCCAGGTGATAGCTCAAAGCTCTGGAAGTTACTCTGCTTCTAAGGAAGATAGATTGTCCATTACAGAGGATTTTTTCATACAGAGGCTTAACATTTTTGCTGATAGACAAGGTGGAACGATCTTTGATATTTTTATTGCTTTTAGGTATAAAACTGGTATTGTTGCATCACAATCTAGATCTACGCAGGACAAGGCTTTCAATACAGGTGTTCCTGACTATCGTTATATAGTAAAACTACTTTCTTCATTGAGGCAACCAACCGAAACTCTGCCAAAAATTCTACATGGGAGGAATTAGTAAGAGAGTTTGTAAAAATATTATTCGCTGAACCATCAGTAGTTGGGGCAACTGTGCAATTGCGTGTTCATCCAGACTCTAAAATCATGGCTGGAGATGTGAGTCCTCATAAGTTTTGGAGAGCTGCCACAGCCTCAATTGGAAGTGCACCTCTGTTGCCATTCATACCCACTACTGAAGAGATTGATTGTCAGTGGAGTACATAAATCGATTCTTAGCTTTTGAATAAACTAAGAAAAAAATTTTTCTCTTCAAAAAATGTGGTGCTGTTGACCACAGCAATAGCATATTGGCGGCGAATGAGTGCAACTGATTTTTAATATTTGTAATAGACTTATGCTTCGCTTGTTACACCGTTGATGAATCGTCGAAATTCATGTAAACTGGCAATTCCTTATTTTGATTGTATCAGTCACATTGAATTATAAGTCTATCGATTGACTCATGCATAGTTGTCTTGTTCTTATTTGAAAATTTCAGGGCAGGACTTTTCGCATTAACATGGCTGAAATCGCATATAGCAATTATACCAAATCGAAGAATCTAATGTTTATAATCGCCATTCACTGAAGGCCATGGTTTTGGAATCATTGTCTAATTGACAATTAGACTGCTCTATGGCCGTTTTTATCGAGGCGCCTCACGCTCTGATCGGCCGATTAACTTTGGCTTGCCTCACTAGGTCTTTTGTGCTGACCTCTGCGCGCCTTGGTTGGTTGTTACTTCCCTAGTTGTTGATGTCTGGTCTCGATCACATAGCTATTGCGTTTTGTTCGATTTGCAGATTGCCACTGATCCTGATCAGTCTTCGCACTGCTAAGGCAGCTTTTCCGTCATTATCGGACCCATTTAACGGTCTAGAATTTGAATAATCGCAACTTTCATTGTGTCAGCGAAGAATGATAGATGGTCTTTCGCGTGGTGGTTAGTGTTTCTTGTAATGGCATTCATTTCGATGGTGAAAGAAGGCGTAATTGTACCCAGTGCATATGGGGCGATCATCTTCGCTTTCTTCGTGGGTTGGGACGGAGCTAAAATATTTAAGAATAACAAATCATCTTTTCATAAAAATAAATGATTGATTGCAATTCATAACTGATCTCTTACCCAATAAGGCTTTATTTTTCTTCAATAACTTAATCTTTTTTATTGATAAGCCCTGAAAGTAATAGGATAATCATTTCACTCTTTATTCGTCTGGCTTGGTTAAAGTGTATCGTGAGTCTTAAATTAATTCTGCTCTAGCAATTGAGTCGCTTCCTCCAGAAGCCAGAAACTTTAACGACTTTTGTTGATACTCATTGATTCAAAAATCAAAACATAGCTTTTGTTGATCTTTGTTTTTACCTTACGTTTTTCTAACGGCAATAGTAGCTAGCTCAACCATTACAAGTTTGCCAGTTCTCCAATTGTGACAACTTTAGCGTTTACATCCTCAGGTGATTATCTACTTCAATGAATAGAGGTCAAATTATAAAACACGAGATTTAGCTGGCAAGAGTTCGTCCCAGGATGCCTCATTTGGGCGAGTCTTATTGCAGGTGTTGTACCGCATTCTTGTATTTTCAACAGGATCTCAATATATCTGTATTTATCAATGGCCACTTTTAATTTAAATTGAATGCAAATAAAGCAAACGAAGCACCTGATTAGAGTTTTTCATTTGTGTGTCAATTGTGCTCATTGCGTGCACCTTGTCTGCGATGGTTATCATTTAGCTTGAAACATTTAGCAAGTTTGACAATTTCTTCTAATAACTACCCCAAGTTTACTCTTTGAATTTTCAGACAATGAGAGGAGCAAAATTGTTGTAATGGATACTTTGTAGTTGCTGCTACTTACATTGTGTAAGGATGGCTTTACATAGAATCTCGAATCAAATAGAAAATCTCCAACTGTTGTGATTTTTATGGATATCCCGCCTCATTCCTTTATTAAGAGAGATGCCGGCCCAATTAAAGAATGGTGGAAGAGTCGTATTATCATGTTGATTGATACTAGAAACGAGGAAGGTGCTAGGGCCTTGTATAAAGAGTTTTACTTAGGCGATATGCCCCGGCTCCCGGAGCGCTATTAGGTCTAATTCCTTTCAAAAAGTACGCTTGTTTTTTATCTTTTGCCATATTTAAACAAGTATTTAATCTATTTATTGTCTCGAAATCTGGCTGCAAAGTATGATGGACTCAATCTTAGATGTTTCTTTTTGCTAAAGCAGTTTTGCTTGATGATTTTATGCACATCCCGCTTTACTCCGAGCTTTCGTAGAGTGCCATAATTGTGAATCTCATTGTGAAAGAATTTGCTTTTCGAATTTCAGTTCTTTTGTTTATCATGGGATGGTTTAACACTACCTCAAATCTTATTGTTGTCGTGCGATGAAGATTTGACTAAGTTTGAATGTTGAATATAAAATTTGTTGATCTTGTGAAGTTGCATGATCGCAATGGACTGTTCATTTGAACACTGTTTGATTTCATGTTTAAGCTCTACAAACAGCTCAGGTTGATTTAACGTTGTGATCTGCTCTGAATTGATGCTTGATAAAAGTGACATCAGTCAGGGCGTGGCTTTGGCACTCTTCCATCGATCCGCCAATATCCAAACCAATCTGGCTTCAGTTCTGTGTCGGCAATGCCTGGCTCCGGTTTTAGATGGATTTGCCACCCTTCAAGGCTGAAGATGGGTAAACAGTCATCGACTGTGTCCAGGTTGATGATGCTGTGTAAGTCATCCTTATGGACCTGTAAGGCACTACTTAGCCAACGCCGACGAGCACGTGCTTTAGCGGCTTGCTTACTGGGAGCCACAACAAGCCCAAACTGGTGCAATTCCTGCAATGAGTTGCAGTCGTAGCCTCCCAGGTTGATAAACCAAAGCTTTTCGCTCGTCGAGCTTGCCGATATCGCTTTCTCCTTTCCGACATCGTGACCCTCGATCAGCTCAATGGCGTAACCATCGACATGCCGAATGGCCTTGTAACTGTCGATATGTAATCCGCTTTTCAGCCCAAACCATTGTTGTTTTAGTTTCGGAATCGTGTCCTCAATGTTCGTGCCCACTACCCAGCGCACATCATGGAGCTCAACGTGACAATTGGCGCAGCGGCCACCCAGGACAACCAGAAATAATTCGGCGTCTTGCTCATTGCTCACACTTGAGGTCCACACTTCAGAACAAGACATCTGCATTCAGCCATGTTGCCATTTTTCATAAGGGAGCAGGCTTAAGGGCGACAGTGGTTCTGACCCTTGGTCTGCTGCTCCAGCTCCACCTGTGCAGACCCCTGCACGGCCTTTTCGTTGATCTTTGACCGGAACCAAAGGATCACACGGATCGGTCCGCCGGGGCAGCCTCAAGCCCTGTTGCGCTTCTCAAAGATCCGTAGTGCTGTTGGCCCTGGCATTTAATCGTTTCTCTGACAGCGCTTTGCCTGTTTCCCCTTGATGTGATAGCAAACATCATCTTGATCGTGTCACTGTTGTTGAATCACCTGTTTGAGTGATCCCCGTTCATTTTTCAGCACATGGCTTTAGAGTTCAGCCACTCATGAAGCATTGATGGCTTGGGAATACACACAGCTACGCTTTGTTCCCCGTGGCAAGAGCTGGACGGGAGAGATTGAAGAGCTATGGCTGGATGACAAACCTTTGATCTCCAGAAACCATCCTCAGCAGGTCAGTTTGGTTGAGCTGATGAATGAACTCGGTGCTCAAGGCTGGGAATTGGTGACATATGCCCAACCCTTCACCGGTTACCACGGAGGTTGCTACACCTTCAAGCGCCAGACCTAAAGTCACCAACAAAATCCCCTAAATTGCGACTGCACTGGTGTAGATGCTGTTTTAAAGAGCTTGATGGCTAGACCAGCAATGATTGCTCCCATTGAGTTTGATCGGCAGTTATGTGGAATCTTTGCTTTCAGTTCAGCGGTTGTTGCGTCCAATACAAACACCAGAATTGCTGAGGATTTACATGATGTCAAACCTTTCTATGGCCAATTGATGCACTACCGATAACTCAGCAAGGGCATCCAGTTTTTGTTGTGCTTGGCTCAGCACTGCATTTCCATGGGGAGCGTAGGCTTTGATTAAGGCAACTCCTTCAGAGGCTTCTGTCTTGGCGCGTTCCATGAAGAGCTCAAGTTGTATTTCATTGGTTCATGGAGATCATTTGTTGATGGGCTGGCCCAGCGAGAACTGTTAATAATTTTGAAATGGCTTGATGCGTTTCATTTGTGCTGATTTTTATAGACTTTAATGTTTTTTGCATTTTTTTTTCTTTACGGCCATACTGATTAGCTCAGCATCAGTGTGACCAGAAGAAAATCTTTTAAATGTTCTGTATTTAAGCATAATCTCTGGATACTATTTTGGCTTTTCAAATTTGATAAGTTATAACTCTGTGGGCCAAAGTATCGATTCACCATTGTTTCAACTGAGAATGACTCCATTTTTAACCATTTCTAGTCATTTGCCGTCCTCTGAGTTACTAGTTTAAAATAAATCCCTTAGATCATTGCCTGTAATGCAGTTCCGAGACTTCAATAAACAAGTTGCTTTGTTCGTTACAGAAAAGGTTGGCACAATGACCTGTGCCTATTTGTTTGCGTTCATCGCCTTGATTTCGTTACCCGAAGCGTTGTCATCAGAAGATCCTTTAGAAATTGTTTCTTGGATTGCCGAAACATTTCTTCAGTTGGTTCTTCTTTCGATCATTATTGTTGGTCAGAATATCCAAAGTGAAATTGCTGAACAACAGGCTCAGACTGATCGCGACACTTTGGTCGCTATCAAAAAGCTTGCAGAGGAAATCCATGTCGTAGCTACCCAATCGCAATCCAATTGATTGTGCTTTTTGATTGTTAGATAAGCTTCATGTGAGCTATGGACTGTCCTGCTGAACTAAGCCTGCAAATTTCAATGGTTGCTTCTTTCTTCTCTGTCTAGTGTAAAAGAGCGATAGTTCTCGACCAATGGCTACTGAATCACCAGAAACAAATACCAATTCACCAGCACACTGTGGTTCGAAACCAAAAAAAGTTGCATTTGGGATTGCCCCGCTCGGAGTTGTCGCCATTGGAATCGTTCCTATGGGTGTGGTTTGTATTGGTGTGGTGCCAATGGGAGTAGTAGGCATAGGACTTGTATCAATGGGAGCTGTTACTGCGTCTGTTGTTGGTATGGGATTACTTTCCGTCGGATTAAATACAATGGCGGTTTGGACAGCGGGCCCGCTGAGCATGGGATTCGTCAATTTAACCGGAACTAAGCAACAAATCCCTCATATTCACCATTCACACCCTCATGCATTGAAGAAGAATTCCCATCTTGAAAGTCAATTAATGTATACCGACGAAAAAATGGCACGTCTCGCGGCCCAGCGAATGGGTTGCAATGATGTTTTGAAGGTTGGTGGTTATTGGAAGCCTTGTTATCAAGCTGACCATACTGAAGTTGATTAGTGTTCTGCAAACACTATTTTTCTTCTGGCCCTTTGAAACAATAATTCCCATATATATCTATTTTAACGTTTATGATTGTATTTTAAGATGTTTCAATCTTATCAAGCAGTATAATGCTTTGATATCTCTATCCTGCAAGTTGTGCTCGTAGCTCTCACTTGCTCTCGTTAATTCCCCGCCATTTTTTACGATTGCAAATATTTTGATTCATCTCTTCTCTATGTCTGATTAGTAATCTCTAAAACAACTAGAATATCAATTTCGTAATAGCGTCAGATTGATTCTTTGATTTTTGCATTTGTCGTTATTTGTGTTTCAGCTAACCACTAGGCTTTGCTTGCTTTCTTTTTAGATATTTAATCCATGCTATGATTGTCATCCTGTAGACATAACCTATTAAACCTATTTTCCGTATAGCTTAGTTATCAATCTGTTTGACTATTTTGTTTGTTTGATCAATTACGCGTACAGATCTTTTGATTTTATCGCTAAGGGATTTTGCCCAGTAAATTGCCACCTGTTTGCTACCTGTCGATCCATGCAGATGCCATTCTTGGAATGGGTTCAACTCTTCGATTCTATATTTATTTTGATGAGTAGCCATTTAAAAAGTTAGAATATCTTGACAGTTATTATATATACTAAACTTAATTCTCTGACTGCTTTACTTTGGACTAATAATGACAATTTATTTTTATTGCAGTAGATACACTTCTAGCGACCATCCAAAAAGGAATGAGAGTACGACAGAAAAGGCAAGATAAAAATATTGGTTGCTTAGATGAAAATAAGGTGCTTTGCGGTCACTCATTTCGATCCTCTTTTATTCTTATTAAGATAAGGACAAATGGCTTTTGTCGAGTGCTTAAGCCTGTCAAAACTTTTGTATCTGCGAATCTCATTTGTCACTAGTTCTCAATTGTTACCTGGCTCCATGTCCCAAGGTTAGTCGGGTTGGCTTTGATTTAACTTATAGTTATATTATTGATAGTCCTAATTCTATTGATATTTGAAGCTAAGAAGTTTGTATTCACAAACTATATTTTATTTGTTTAAATCACTATTTTGTAACCCTCAATACCATTGATTTACAACGCAGGATCAAATGGATGTGGATGATCAGGAAGGCTAACTTGATACAGAGTGTCCTCGATCGGCTTCCACTGCACGAGATGGAGGGGATTGATTTTATGCTTATCTAAACAATCCCATATATCGTTTCCTGATAACGATGCTTTTGACCAGTGATCGCCCTGGCTGATCATCTGCTCCCTCACATAGTCTTTCCAATTGTCCCATTTAATTTCAGGGTAGCTATTGATAAATTCATCAAGAATCACGATGTGAAAATCCATTGATTGATCACTCAATACAGTAATGGGATATTTCATTATTATACGGGGTAAGGGGCTTCCTTCAAAAACTTATCCTCATTGATCGCTTTATCCAAGATTTATCTTTCACACGTTGATCACAGGCTTGTTTAAGGTTTATTTTGGAAATCAATCAATGAGTGGCTGCCGTTTGAGCTGCGTTGATCGTTAGTATCACTTTCATCGATTGTTGAATGGTTGAAACTCTATGGAGAATTCAAAGCGCTACGATTTTGTACTGATCAGATTTGGGATTAACTTAGCTGCCTCTTGCTTAGCTTGATTTGTTTTACTAGTGATCTTGCTAAATCCTGTATTTGATTGGTTTACTTGTTTCGTTTCAATGTTAGAATCCATATTTAATTGGCTCAAATTGGAGTAGTTGAGTTTAGTTTTGAGCAATGTTCTTATTTGTCTTTAGGTTTAGTCTTAGATTCGGCGCGATCGGGTTTTATTGCATAAATTTGAGTAATTTGTTAGATTTTTGTCTTTCATCAACCAAGCAAACCTCCGCTTTGAGCGGGGACTTGATTGGTTGTGATCATCTGCTACTAAACCTTGATCAATTTTCTGTATAGGTTTTAACGACTGTGCTTTCAATGATATGTCCTGATCCTTTTATCATATCTTTGTTTTCCTCGAAAAGTTTTTGTGCGACACCAATAGGTGCTTGCTGAACAGCACAAACTTGAGATGGATCGTCCTTGCTATTACCACGGAACAGTGTTTTGATACCAGCTGATGTGTGCATATTAGTAACATCCTCACTGTCATAGATCTTGACCCATTCTGTGAAAGGGACGCTCAGGCTAAATGTCCAGATCGTGGTTTCCATCACTTTGAATCATGTCGGCATTTTATTCTTGCACTAGTACTCTCGTTTGATCAGGTTGCTATGTGCCAGTCTGTCCCCCTGTTTTCTCAAGGATCAGCAATGTTGAGAACGAGAACTGGATGTTTTGATTCTCACAGTAGACCCTTGGTTTCTGCATTAGACACAGTGGTGAATCAGAAAGCAGTAATGTTGTCCGTTCCTTCAATTTGGCTGTAAATGCATCAACCATTTTACTTCCTTTATAAACTGATCTGGTGAAGTTTGGTCACACACCAGGATACTTTTGCCTTCCACGAAGCTACAACCCAATCGATGAAGCCTTGGAGATTCCTGCCACCAGGTGTGTTGGTCTCTTTCATTGATCCATCCTCAGAGGGGGTTGCTTCATTGTTATTACCCTTCACCAATTCAGTTTCCGTATTGCGGCTCGATTTTATATAGAATTAGCTCTTCGGTTGCGCAAATTGGTGTTGCAACAAGAATACTTATATCAGTGAAATAGGCAACTACAGGACAGTGATCTTTCCTTAATTGATTCGTTTGATACCATTGTCGTTTATGCAGAGATGAAAAGTCAGATTTGGTTCTATCCTCACTCCAGAGCTGTGAGGTCGAGCGGCTGATCCTGTATCTGCAAAAGTTATCCATGATCACTATGCCAACAACGTTGTGGAGCTGTTCTTTGATAGTCGCTATGTCCTGAATCGATTGTGGCTTAAGACGATGCTTCCCTCCATGGGCTATTTGCCGACTAATGCCCCTTCACGCAATGATCAGAACCACATTCATCGCTGCAGCGCTCACCCTCACTGGATTAACTGTCGAGGCTAAAGGAAGCAGTCACGTTATCCCCTGCCAATTCAATGGAGGAACTTGGACCGAGGTCCGTTACATCAAGCAAGGTGAATTTCGTAAATTTACTTTGATTTGGCAAGATGGTCCAAGAATGTCTTACGTTTGGGATAAACCTGGACATGGAACTTTTACATTTATGCTCACTGACAGATTAGGTGGAAGATGGGGCTGGGACTATGTCGGTGACCGAAAATATTTAAAAGATAATAGTGGCTTCACGCTTACAAACTATGAGAATAAGAATGTGATTAAATGCTTGGGGATTGGTATGCCATAGGTGTAGAATGACATCAGATTGTCTATGGATATGTAATACTCGGATTGACCATGGTTGTGGCGTCGCCCGTAACCACTCGAGCAATGCTAACAGTGTCTGAATTCATTCATGTGGTTACTTTTATCCCTATTCTAGAGCCTTCTTTTTATCTCCTTTTGCTCAATAGCGCACAATAGTGCCAGGCCTTGAAGGCTGGTTTATGGAATTCGTCAGACTATTGAAGAACTCCTCAGCAGGGGCTGGGATTGTCCGGTCCACCTTGATCCGACGTAAAAGCGTAAAAGTAACCACCACTAACGCCTTCCAGCTCCTCTTCAGAAAGCTCTTAGGCCTTATTGAGCTCATCAGCAGAAATACTAAACCCTGCTTCTTTGGCAATTGCTACCACTGCATCGGAATCGGCTGCAGCTTTGAGCTTCTCTTGAAGGCTGGTGTTGCCTTTGGCGCAAGCCAAGAAAGCGTTGAGTTGTTCTTGTGTCATGGCTATCGGGAGTCTTGCAAGGTTATAGCAACGATATCTTGAAGCATTTTGCTAATACTTACTGCGCTCAATTGTGCCAGGTATTGGATGTCTTTTTAAGCGAATATGGAGGTCGTTGAATAAATAAAAAGCCCCTGCTACGCAAGGGCTTTGAGTGTTAAGGCTGTGCCCGTAATTTTTGTTTATAGTGATGTTTTTCGATAATGGCATTGATTCAATCAGCATGCCACCGATGGATCACAACCCCAGCATATGATCGTGGGGATGCTTATAGTTCCTCCAGCCGCATTCTCCAGCTCTCTTTCTGAAAGTCTTGATTGAGCCTTATTGAGGCCATCTGCAGAGACACTATATCCAGCTTCTTGGGCAATTACAGCAACTGCATTGGCATCGGCTGCTGCTCTTAGCTTCTCCTGAAGGCTGCTGTTGCCTTTGGCGTTAGCCAGGAAAGCTGTCAGTTGTTCTTGAGTCATGGTTTTAAAGAGTGAATGTTTGGAGGCCTTGCCTCCTGGACTCCTTCAAGATCACAGCTCTTCTGGTTAACCCCACTACACAGCTCTGGTGTAGACCCTGCGAGGTTCTGGTGAGCTCCTGGTGAATAGCTCAGAACTCAGTGTCTGAATCGGTTTCAATCATGATCCTTGAAGCTCTTGAGAACGTCATCCATGTCGCCATCAGCCCCTGGCATGCCTGCGTCCACATCAGCCACGGCGTTTCATGGTCACGTCCTGATGTCTGCAGCATCGTTCGCACTATTGGACTGATCACGAGGTGCAGATTCTGGAAAAGGCTTGGTGCCCTGGATTGAATGAACAGCGGCAGTCAGAGCATCATTATCACAGCCAGGTTGAAAACGAGATGGCACTCCTGAGGACGCAGCTGCTGCTCATTGGCCGTCCTGCTGTAATCACTCCAGACCATCGCGGTAAGTTCCCCTAGTGGTGGTGTCCAGACATCAGAAGCTTGAGCAGCGGATTGACGTCCCACACGATGGGTATACGAGTCAAAACAGGATCTTTCCTGATGGGCAGAATTGAAATACCCTGGAATTCTAAAATATTTGCTCGCGAACAATGATCGGTAGGTTGTTCCCGTATTTATTGTGCCTTGGCACAATTGCTGTAAGCCCTATGGCCTCTGCGAGTGTACCGGAAGTTATTCTTATCGTGCTCCCCTTGAAGTCAGAAACTCTTAGCCAATGCGAAGATTCATCGATCAGATTTCTTCGAGCAAATGGATTTGGGACTAGTGTCCGTCGGGAGGGGGCTGAGTTCGTAAAAATATTTGGTAAAAAGCTAAATAATAGTTTCAGCTTACAGATTGAATGTGATCAGCTCCTCAAAACAAAAGCACTTGCTTTTTCGCATCCACGTACTTCAAGTCAACTGTCAGTGGATTCAATCATTAACGGTTTGCTTTACTGATTTTCCTGGATAATTCAGAGTATGGCTTGGTGGGCTATGACCAACGGATGGATTTATAACCCTTCCTGACGCAGTGCTGATTCCTGCATACGCTGAATCCTTTCCATAAGCGACTCGTTTGAAAGCGGTCCAGATTGAAGCCGCTCAACTAGTAGTGGAAATGCCAGTGGTGTTGGACGAGGTGTATTGCAGTGCAGCGTTTCTCCACGTTTCATTCTTTGCAATGCGCTGCGAAGTCGTGTCAGTTCAAGCTGTTCCTGTAGCACTTCCTGTTGCGCTTGCCGAACGAGAAGATTATTGGGCTCATGTTTGTTTAATACTTCCCACAGCAGTGATCCGCTGATCTGCAATTGTCCTGCTGTTTTGCTCTTCCCTGGGAAGCCCTGAACAAGCAAACCTGCAACCTGGGCAATACTGCGGAACCGGCGCCGACAAAGCTCCGAAAGATTCAATGCCTGTTCTAGATCTGTTTCCAGATCATTGTCGTCGAGTAGCTCCTCCAGATGCTCTTCCAGCAGGTCATCCATGGGATACCCCTTGGGTGCCAGTAGTTCAAAACCGTAGTCATTGACCGAGACCGTGATCGTGCCGCGATGGCGTCTTGTCAGTCTTGTAGCCCATAAAAAGCCCAGGCCCTCATGCACAAACCGACCCTCAAATGGATACACGTAAAGATGCATGCCTTCGCGCGTGCGGCAGGTTTCAATCAGCAACTGTTCACTGGATGGCAGAGTCGAAAGATCCATCTGTCGTTCAAAAAGTGGTTCGAGTGCCTTGAGCTCAGGTGTGTCCAATTCTCGACGCCCAGCCCGAGCAACCTCTTCTCGTAGGTGATGCGTCAGCAGATCTGACAGGGACATCTGCCCCCCTGCCCAGGCTGGAACCGCAGTGCTTTTTCTTGTTGTGGTCTTCACATAGGCGGTCATGTCGTGAAGTCTCACGAATTCCAGCTGACGTCCCGCGAAAAAGAACACATCCTTCGGCTTCAGCTGACTAATGAATGTCTCTTCAACATGTCCCAATACTGATCCCCGCACAAATCGAACCCGGATTGCGGGAGCCGATGTGATTGTGCCGATGTTGAAACGATGCAGTCTTGCGATGGTGTTGTCGCGAATCACAAAACGCCCGTCATCCGTGCTCTCCAGCTTTCGGTAGCGGGGATAAGCACCGAGACAATCGCCACCGTGTTCGAGAAATCGCAGACACCACTCCCAGTCATTCTGTTCCAGCGTTCTGTATGAGCTTGTGCTGCGAATGGCATCAAGCGTTTCGTCAGGTCTGAAACCAGGTCCACACGCCAGTGTCGTCAGATGTTGCAGCAGCACGTCTAACGGTTGGTTGGGTGGGCGTCGTTCTTCCACCATGCCGTTGTCGAGCCCACGACGAACGGCGCTCAGTTCGAGTAGTTCCAGGGCATTGGTCGGCATGAACAGCACCTTTGATGTTCCACCGGGTAAGTGCGCTGAGCGTCCTGCACGCTGCAGCAGGCGCGCGAGATTTTTCGGTGAACCGATTTGAACAACTCGTTCAACGGGCTGAAAGTCCACTCCCAGATCAAGCGAGCTGGTGCAAACCACCCAGAGCATCGACCCCGCTTTGACAGCAGCTTCGATCGCCTCCCTTTCACTGCGATCAAGGGCGCTGTGATGGAGGGCCAGCAAACCTTCCATCTCAGGGCAGGCGTAGCGCAGACACTGGAACCAGCGCTCAGCCTGATTGCGGGTATTGGTAAACAGCAGAGTGCTGGTGCAGGGTTCCATTTGCCCGATTAGATCTTCGTAACGCCTCAATCCGAGGTGACCACCCCACGGAAATCCATCGATGCTGTCGGGAAGGATGCTCGTGACATCCAGTCCCCGCTTGGGGGCTCCAGTGATCAGGCATGGCTCATAACCCTCGCCAAGGGCATGCCGGGCTGATTCCTCAAGATTTCCGATTGTGGCGCTGATAGCCCAGGTCTGCAGTTGAGGACGTTGTTGACGCAACCAGCTCAGTGCGAGTTCCGTCTGGACGCCTCGCTTGCTTCCAATCAGCTCATGCCACTCGTCAAGGATGACGGTCTCGAGGGTCTTGAACAATGATTCGCAATGGCGACCCGCCAGCAGTACGCAGAGTGATTCCGGTGTGGTGATCAGAATTTCAGGTGGGGTTCTGGTCTGGCGGTTTCGTTCAGCTGAAGCGGTATCTCCATTTCTGATCCCCACTCGCAAGGGCCAGCCCATGGTCTCGATCGGTTGCTTGAGTGCTACAGCAAGGTCACGGCTCAGTGCTCTTAATGGCGTGAGATATAGCAATCGGACACCCGACTGCACAGTGGGTGTCTCGAGCATGCGCGCGATTGGGCCCATCACGGCGGCATACGTTTTCCCTGACCCCGTTGGTACCTGGATCAGACCGCTGAACCCCTGCAGGTGGGCTTCCCATGTGCGGATCTGGAAGGGAAGCGGTGCCCACCCCTGATGTTCAAACCAGTCGAGGACCGGTGAAAGCAGCCGCTGCGGATTTCGGGCGCTCTTATTCCAATCGCGGTGGTCGTGAGATTTCTGATTCACGTTGACTGCGTTCGGTTCACCAATTGATCGCAGAGCGTTTGAGCATCTTCGATGGTGTTGGCGTTGTCGGCCGTGCGGTCCCTCCGCCATCGCAGGATCCTGGGAAAACGAACCGCAAGTCCACACTTGTGACGCTTTGAGGCCTGAATGCCCTCAAATCCGATTTCGAAGACCAGTTCTGGGTCCACCGAACGGGTTGGACCGAAGCGTTCACGGGTGTGACCGCGGATCCATCGATCTAGTTCGAGGATTTCGGCATCGTTCAACCCGGAATAAGCCTTGGCAAACGTCACCAGCTGACGGGAGTTCGCTGGCTCTGATGGCCGGTCCCGGAGTGCAAAGGTGTAATCGGTGAACAGGTTGGCTCGGCGTCCGCGGCCAGCTTGTGCATAGATCAGCACCGCATCCAGGGTCATCGGATCGCGTTTGTGCTTCCACCAGTGTCCGCGCTTGCGACCACTCAGATAGGGGGACTCCAGATGCTTGAGCATCACCCCTTCGGCACCCTGCTCCACGGCCTCTTGGCGCAGTCGATCCAGCTGATCCCAACGTTCCAGTTGTTGTCCACTGCTGAGTCGGCAACGCCACCCCGCCGGTTTTGCGTCCATCAGTTGTTGAAGATCACTGAGTTGTTCCAGCCGCTCCTGCAGAGAGGTCGAGCGCAAATCTTTTCCGCCTCGTTCCAGCAGGTCATAGGCCACGAAACTGACCGGGCACTCAAGCCGTAGTTTGCGACAAACGCTTTTTCTGCCGAGTCGTCGTTGCAGATCACTGAAGGGTCTTGGTTGCTTTTCAAGCTCTGCCCAGCAGATCACTTCGCCATCAAGCACCGTGTCGGCGGGAATCGCTACCGCCATGTCAATCAGTTCCGGGAATTGCTCATTGATCAATTCTTCGCCACGACTCCAGAGATACGTTCCTGTTTCACGCTGAATCAGCTGGCCGCGGATGCCATCCCACTTGTGTTCCACCCACCATTCCGATGCCGATGTGGCCTCGAGCGTGTCCTGTTTCAGCGGACTGGCCAAAAAAAAGGGATAGGGCACTGGTCCTCTGTTGGTGCGTTCTGCATCGGCGATCGCGGTCAGGGTGCGAAACCATTGTTCTGTCGCAACCCCAGGGTTCATCAGTCGCTCCAGAACCAGGGCCTCCTCGAGCTGAAATCCTGATGCAATTGCCTTCACGACAAGTCCGCGGGCAACACCAATACGGAAGCCGCCTGTCAGCAGTTTGTTGAACAGAAAGAGGCGTTCACAAGGTAGTGACTCCCAGATCGCAAGCACAGTGTTGCTTTGTTGATCAGGTTCCATCGCTGCAATGGCAGGCAGCAGTTCTTCCATCCACCAGTGCATTGGTGGTGAGCTGCTGAGTTGATCAATCCAGGTCGTCACGGCTTGGTTGTGATTGCGAGCCGTTATGTCGTTTCTCAGTTGTGGCCAGAGCAGAGAGAGGGTTTCCGCTGAATCGCCGACATGGCTCTGACAGTCATCGAATAGCCAGTCAGGCATTGCACTCGCCTGCTGAAGAATCTCGCGCAGCCGGCGACCGGTGATCAATCGTTTGCGCCGTTCACCCATGAGCAGCAACACCGACCAGGCTGCGTCATGAGCATCGGCTCGCTGCAGATGTCCAGCGATCAGCTCAATCTTGCGTTTCGTTCCAGTGCTCTGATCCAGTTCCTCGATCAGAGCCGCGAAAGCATCCATGCCGAAAGGGGGCTCTGACGCGTGCTCAGTAATTCCAGAGATTGTCCTCATTGGGACCCGTCACCTGGACGTTGCAGCCGTTGATTCCGGCTGAAGCGCCGTTGAAAGCCTTCACGTAGCGGGTCGCTGATTCGGGTTCGCCGACTTCACTTAGGGCACGCTGAAGACGGGCGAGAGCGCTTCCGACCTGATCACGCGTGAGTGCTCCGTTCGCCAGACCTGTGCAGATGGCCTTCGCCGCTGTCGCACCATCAGCGGGGAACACCACGGTATTGATCTGCTCAATGGTGATCGTGGTTTGCTGGGAGAGCACTGGTGCTGCGGTTGCGCTGATCAAAACCATGAGGCCGGTCAATGCAGAGCTGCGGGTCGTCATGGTTACGGGACGGTGCGTCAGGAGTGGAAGTTGAGGTTAGTTCAGTTGAGCTGATCGAGTGGTTTGGCGTCGAGCCCATATCGCTCGCGCAGATAGCGTGCCAGCACATCGCTTTGACCATGGGTGACGTAAACCGTTTGGGCACCGCTATGAAGCACCGTTTGGATTAATCCTTGCCAGTCGGCATGGTCGCTGAGGACGAAACCTCGCTCATAGCCGCGACGACGACGCGCTCCTCGCACAGCCATCCATCCCGAGGCAAAGGCTGTTTGTGGTGACTTGAACCGTCGCATCCAGGCGGAACGATGGGCTGAGGGTGGTGCCAGGACCAGACGTCCTGCAAGAGAATCCTTGCGCGGCAGATCGCTCACGGGTCTGCTTGACGTCATTGCTACACCGGCCTCGCGGTAGTGGCGCGTGACAGTTTCTACGGCACCGTGCAGCAGCACTTCCTCCTCAACACCGATGGCATTCAGCTCTGCCAAGAGGCGCTGAGCTTTGCCGAATGAATAACAAAACAACAGTGAGGGACGTTCACGATCACCATGCCACCAGTCTCGGATTTGTGCTGCCACTCGTTTGCCCGACTCCCAGGCATAGATCGGCAACCCGAATGTGGCTTCAGTGATCAGCACGTCGCAGGGCACGACCTCAAAGGGTTCGCAGCTCGGGTCTGGGCAACGTTTGTAATCGCCGGTCACCACCCAAACCTGATCCTCGACAAGCAAGCGAATCTGAGCAGATCCCAGCACATGACCAGCGCTATGGAATGACAAACATGCCTGATTGAGCCAGAACTCATGGCGATAAGGCATGGAATGGAGCGTGATGTCTCGCCCTAAGCGTTGTCGCAGTACACCTTCACTGACATCCACAGCCCAGTATTCGCCGCAACCAGCCCTGGCGTGATCGGCATGGGCGTGAGTGATCAAGGCTCTCGATACGGGCCTTGAGGGATCGATCCAGGCGTCCGCTGCTCTGCAATACAGACCGCTGTCGGTTCGCTCGAGAACGTTCATCCAACAACTCTGGCAAGCCTGATCTGCTGCTGCGTCTTGGGTGTCTGGGTGCGTTACTTGCTCATTGCGAGCATTCGTCTGATCGGCGCTTCCGCTTTGGAACGAATCGATTCCTCCATGGTGATCTGCGGCGACAGTGTTTCAAGACAGTCGCGCAGTTTTTTGAGGCTGTTCATGCGCATGTAGGGACAGGCATTACAGCTGCAGCCATCGAGGCCGGGGACATCCAGCAATGTTTTCTCAGGGACCCGTTGCTTCATCTGGTGAAGGATCCCTGGCTCTGTGAGAACAATGAATGTGTTGGAGGCACTGGTTTCGGAGTGAACCAGAAGTTTGCTGGTGGATCCGATGAAATCGGCAAGATCCAGAAGGTTTTCCTGACATTCAGGATGGGCGATCACCTCAGCCTCTGGATATTCCAGTTTGAGTTTGAGAAGTGCTTCTTCACTGAAGGTTTCATGCACAAAACAGCGTCCAGGCCAAAGCGTGAGTTCGCGTCCGCTCTGACGTTCCACCCAACGTCCGAGATTGCGGTCAGGAGCAAAGAGCACGGGTTGTTGCTCTGGCAGCTGTTTCACCAGATCGACGGCATTGCTGCTGGTGCAGATCAAATCACTCTGGGCTTTCACGGCAGCCGTGCAATTGATGTAGCTCACCACCAGGTGATCCGGATGACGTTCGCGAAAGCTGGCGAATTCATCGGCTGGGCAGTCATCTGCCAGTGAACAGCCCGCATCAATATCGGGGAGCACCACTGTTTTTTCAGGACTGAGGATCTTGGCCGTCTCCGCCATGAAGTGCACCCCGCAGAACACGATCACATCGGCATCAGTGTTGGCAGCCTTCCTGGACAGCTCAAGCGAGTCACCGATGAAATCGGCGATGTCCTGAATTTCGGGCTCCTGGTAATAGTGCGCCAGGATCACGGCATTGCGTTCCTGGCGGAGCTGGTTGATCGCCGCGACGAGTGCGGTGTCAGAGCTCATCGGGGCCTTCTGGGGCAGGATGGGACCAGCCTAGAAGTCGTTCTGACATCACTCCGTGTTGCCATTGCCGGAGACCTCCATGGTGACTGGGGGAAAGGAGATGTGGATCTGATTGAGCAACTGCAACCTGATGCACTCCTTTTTGTGGGAGATCTCAGTGATGGAGATCTGCGTTTGGTCAAGAGCATCACCCAGCTGTCGCTGCCTGTGGCCGTCCTGCTTGGAAATCATGACCGTGGACGCGACAGAAGCGGTGGTCTGCTGCAACAGCAGATCACGATGCTGGGTGCCCGGCACTGTCCATGGAAATTGAGGGAATGGAGCGAGCCTGCGCTGGCGGTGGTTGGTGCCCGACCTTGTAGTGCAGGGGGTGGATTTCACCTCTCGCAGGCGGTGCAAGCGGTGTTCGGGCCAATCACGGAAACACAGTCGGCCGACTGGATTGTTGCTGCTGCCAACCGGGCTCCCGAGCACTGGCCCTTGGTCGTGCTGGCTCACTCCGGTCCGACCGGACTGGGATCAGCTGCGGACAGCCCGTGCGGCCGTGACTGGAAACAGCCCCATATCGACTGGGGAGATCGGGATCTGGCCATGGCTTTGGATCGCATGCAGCGAACCCGTCCTGCAGACCTTGTGGTGTTTGGCCACATGCACCATCAGCTCAAGGGACGACGCGGTGAACGGATCACGTTTTATCGGGATCGAAGAGGCACCTGCTTTGTGAATGCCGCATGCGTGCCAAGAGTTGGTGTGGATGAATCAGGTCAGCCTCTTCATCACCTCACCTGGGTCGAGTTCACAGGAATCGAACCTTCCTTAATCAGTCACCGTTGGTACCGCCCCAGTGGTGAACTGATCTATGAACAAACACTGCTTCGTGCTGCCATGACAGGGCAGGCGCCATGCTGATTTATGTCTGCGTGAGTACGCATGGCTATGGCCATGCCGCCCGTCAGGCCGCTGTTCTCATTCAGTTGCACCGACTCCGGCCCGATTGGCATTTGGTGATCAGTTCAAGCGTGGATGAGGTTTTCCTCGCTCTTGTGCTCCGTCATGTGCCGGTCGATAGAAGGTCAGTTCGCTGGGATGTGGGCATGCTGCAGGCCGATGCCCTGGGTGTGGATCAACAGGGAACCCTCCAAGCTCTTCAGAAACTCGAGAACGAGCTGCCAATGCTTGTGCAACGAGAGGTTGACTGGATTCGAGCCCAGGACAGCCAGTGTGTTGTTGTTGCTGATATTCCGCCTGCTGCCGCTGAGCTTGCCCGTCAGCTGGATGCAGCTCTGGTTTGGATGGGGAACTTTGGCTGGGATGAGATTTATGCACCCCTTGGTGGTGCATTTCTTGGCTGGGCCGATAGGGCCACATCGGCTTATCAATGCGGAGCGCTTCTGCTGCGCTGCCCTCTGTCGTTGCCCATGAAGTGGTCGCTGCCTGAGCAGGCGCTGGGACTTGTGTCAGCAGATCCAAAGCCGATTTCACTGGATCTGGAGCGGCGTCTTCGCGCTGATGCTCGAAAGAAAGTGCTGGTGGGTTTTGGTGGCCTTGGCTATTCCCTTCGACCTGACCTTTTCAAATGCTGGCCTCAACATCTGTTTCTGTTGCCTGCACCGAAGGATTCCAGGTTGTTCGAGCAGCTTGCTGGGATCACGAATGTTCTGCTCTTGCCTGAGTCGATCAGATTTCTGGATGTGATGCCGTTCTGTGATCGACTTCTCGGGAAGCCCGGATTCAGCAGTTTTTGTGAGGCGATGACCTGCGGTCTCGGACTTCACGTGGTGGAACGTCAGGGGTTTGCTGAGGCGTCAGTGCTGATGAACGGTTTGCGAACACATGCGGCCCACAAAATTCTCACTCGGCAATCCCTGGAGAAGGGTGACTGGAAGCTGGATCGGCCTCTGGAACCTGCTGCTGGTGCGCCCCTCAGAGTTGGTGGGGCCGCCCAAGCCGCTGAGGCGATTTGTTTGGTCGCAGCCAACACTGTTAAGCAAGGCTGATTTTTTTAATTAAGTCAGCTTATCTGCGCTTCAAAGCATTTCTGTCCCTGGACTTTTGCGCTTTGCTTGACAAGCGCAGCCACCGTGACGGTTATTCGCCTGTCACAGCCCCACTGTGATCGTTGGGATCGGTTCGACACAGTTTGCCCGTGTTTTGCAGCACTGGATTCGTTGAATCCATCGAATCAGGCAATGAATTCACTGCAACTGTGATTTCAGCGTTCTGCTCTGCCCCTTGATTGTTTCGTATGACTTCCCTTGCTCTCACCGCCTGTCGTTGCATCCCAGGCGCTGTTGCAAGTGTTGTTCCACTGCTCACCATTCTCCCTGCTCCTGAGGCACGTGCAGCTCTTCCTGCATTGCAAAGTTCCCGTTCCAGGTTGGTGATGCTTGAAGAAGATGCCAAGACTTCGGCTCTCCCTTACGTCATTACTCCTGAGCGTCGAGCGATGCTCAACACCATTCGTTTCGCAGAGGGCACCTGGAAGGGTGGTCACGATCTCGGATATCGCGTCATGTTCGGTGGTGGTCTGATGCCATCCATGGATCGCCACCCCAACCGTGTGATCTATTCTTCCCGTTATGCAAGTGCTGCTGCTGGTGCTTACCAGTTCATGCCATTCACTTGGGATATGGTCAAACGTCGTCTTGGCGTGAGAGGGTTTGGTCCCGAAGTACAGGACCAGGGAGCGCTTTTTCTCATTCAAAGACGGAAAGCACTCAAGTTGACTGATAGCGGTGTTATGAGTCCATACCTTGCTGCGAAGTTGGCACCCGAGTGGGCTTCCTTTCCCACTTTGCGTGGAAGAAGTTATTACGGACAACCCGTGAAGCGATTTGCAAATCTACAGGGATTTTTCAATGTGAATCTTGCTCAATTGCGCAAGATTCGTGATGAGCGTCGCTCAGCCCTTTCGGCACAGAGATCAGGTCAATCCAAGTCTGGTGTGCTCTCTGATTGCTTAGGACCGGCCTTCTCATGCGAGATGCCCTGAAGCATCCCGCATGACTCAGCTCTCTTGGTTGGATTCGTTCAACTTTCGTCCGACAGTCGCCCCGGCGATTAGATAAGCACCGATTCCTCCAGCCATGAATCCCATGCCGTTGCGTATCAGCGGCAGGAACTCGCTTGTTCGTGTCACCACGGGGGCAACCCCGAACACACCGAAAAGCATGACCCACAGTGGCGACAGTAATAACAGCCAGCCCCAAGCAATTCGCTCACCTTCTTTGCGTGGATAGGCTGCGAAGCCTGCAATCAATCCACCGAGGATTGAGGTGCTAAGCGTCCAGAGCCACTGTTCCGTTGGAAGGCCCGGTACAACCTGGCATCCGCCTCGATCCAAGCAGAGTTCCACCGCATCCAGTGCCGCCAGGATGGCGCCGTCCTCTCCGTGATCCTTCACATAAAACTGATTGCCATAGCGGGTCTGTAATTCAACCCACCAGGTGCGTGGCATCAGCGCAAACAGAGCATCGCCCACATTGAAGTTGAGCAGATTGCCCCCACGCGGATCCGCCACCAGCAGCAGGCTGCGCTCGTCCAGTCCCCAGAAATCCTTCACGGCTAGACCAGGTGTTCGCTCGTATTGCGTCAGCACTCTCAGCTTCCAGCCGCTGCGTTGTTCAAAGGCGTCGAGAGAAGTTTCCAGTGACTGGCGCTGTGTTTGGCTCAGAGCCTTGGCGAGGTCAATCACCGGTGTCGGATGGTCTGGGAGCAGATCGGGATTGTCGATTGCCCCGGCGGGCGCGGCGAACATCACCAGCAGCACCGACAGGCTCAGTAGGGCCTTCAGGCCACGCATCATTGCTTGAACACCCATGATTTAAAGCGAGTGCACGCCATTCTCACCACATGAAGGCCTTAGATGTGCCCTGTCCCGAATGGCTACGGGAGCGACTGCAACAGCATGGCCAGCGGGTGCCCTTCTCCACCTTCATGGAATGGGCCCTGCATGACCCTGATCACGGCGCCTATGGCAGTGGTCAACTGCATGTGGGCACGACTGGTGATTTCGTCACCTCTCCATCCCTCAGTGAGGATTTCTCAAGCCTGTTGATTCATCAGCTGATCGAATGGCTGGAGTTGCTGGGCGTTCGCCATCCAGAAGGCCGGCTCTCAATCGTGGATGTGGGGCCTGGTGAGGGTGATCTCATCGCTCAGTTGATCCCCCTTCTCCAAGTTTCCGCAGCTGAATGGCTGCCGCGTCTGGAGTGTGTTCTTGTCGAAATCAACCCTGGGATGCAGCAGCGCCAGAGAGCGCGGCTCGAGTCAGTGGGTCAGATTCCCTGCCGCTGGGTCTCATTGCAGGAGCTCGCCGCTGAACCGGTCAACGGCATCATGATTGCTCATGAACTGCTTGATGCTCTGCCGGTCGAGCGTCTCATTTTGAAAGGAGGATCACTTCGGCGGCAGATGGTCACTCTTCAGGCCTCTGGTGCATCGAAGGCTCTGCTCCGATGGGACGACGATCCCTTGCCTGTGCCAATGCAGGCTCAAATCCAGGAGTGTGCGGATCGTGATGCTTTCGAGCTTCCGCCAAGGGGAGCGTTGGATGGATGGGCCACGGAATGGCATCACTCCGTGCAGCCCTGGATGAAGCAGGCCTGTGCAGCCATGACCGATGGTCTGTTGTTGGTGGTGGACTACGCCTTGGAGTCAAGCCGGTATTACAACTCGCGGCGAGCTGATGGAACGCTGGTGGCCTACAAACGCCAACAGGCATCCTCTGATGTTCTGCGTGATGCGGGTTCTCAAGACATCACCGCTCACCTGTGCATCGAATCATTCGTGGGAGCAGCTTCAGAGGCTGGCTGGAATTTTGCCGGCCAGTGCCGTCAAGGAGAAGCGCTGCTTGCGTTGGGTCTGGCAGCGCGGCTGACAGCGTTGCAGCAGATGCCTGCTGATCAGCTGGCGGAAGCATTGCGTCGAAGGGAAGCTCTGCTGAGACTTGTAGACCCCAGTTGTCTCGGGGAGCTGCGTTGGTTCGCCTTTCTTCGCAACGCACCAACTGCAGTAAGCAATGAACTACTCGACAGTCGTTTCCTGCGGGAACCGACCTAATCAGGCGAGGGATTCAAGGCAACGACTGACATCCTCGTCGCTGATTTCGTCACTGATGATCACGTTGCCGATCCGGGTCGGCAGGACGAAACGCAGTCGCCCGTGTCGAACCTTTTTATCGCCTTGCAAGGTCCGCAGTGCTGCCTCCCGATCAAGGGTTGGCCAGGCCACAGGTAAACCGGCTTTCTTGATGAGTTTCAGCTGGCGCTGTTGATCAGCTTCGCTCCAGAGACCTTTCTGGACGGCGAGGCGCCCAACTGCCGCCATGCCAATCGCCACGGCTTCGCCATGCAGCCACGTTCCGTATCCGGTGAGGGTCTCAACCACATGACCGAAGGTGTGCCCGTAATTAAGGATTGCGCGGCGGCCTCCCTCCTTTTCATCGTCAGCGACCACCAATGCCTTGGCTTCCGCTGAGAGCACAAGAATGTCATGAAGCAACGTCGGATCCATTGCTGTGGGATCAGAGAGGTCTGAGGCCTCCTCCAGACGTCTGAACAGGCCAGGGTCTCCAATCACCCCGTATTTGATCACTTCGGCCATGCCAGCCCGGAATTCCCTCACAGGAAGCGTGTTGAGTGTCAAAGGATCGATGACAACCAGGCGCGGCTGGTGGAAGGCTCCGATCAGATTCTTCCCCTTCGGATGGTTCACACCGGTCTTGCCACCGATGGAGGCATCCACCATGGACAGAAGAGTGGTCGGAACCTGGACGATGCCGATACCGCGCAGCCAGCATGCCGCCGCAAAGCCCGTCATGTCACCGACAACGCCACCTCCAAGCGCCAGCATTAGGGAGGTGCGCTCAAGACCCTCCTGTTGAGCCTTGTCGAGGATCAAACTCAGTGTTTGGAGTGTTTTTCGTTCCTCGCCCGCATCGATTTCCAGCAGCACCGGGTTGAATCCTGCAGCTTTGAGTCCATTCAGGCAGATGTCGCCGTAAGGTCCGGCGACATCAGGGTTGCTCACTACAAGAATTTTGGTCCCTGACCGAATCGGCAAATCGGCCAGTGCAGCGCCGATCGCTCCCACCATCGAACAGCCGATGATCACGTCGTAGGGATTGTGCTCAAGGGACACCGTGATCCTTGTGTGTTCCTGCAAGTCAGCTGCCTGCGCTGTGCTCATGGGCCGATGCTGCGGTTGCGATCCGCGGGCGATTGGATCGACTGACCCTATCCTCAGCCGCAGGCTGATCGAGTTCGATGAACCCTGTCTCCAGGCCAGACCGGCGAACAAGCCTCACCGCTTGGGCTTTTCTTGCGCCAGCGCTCATGCTGTTGAGTCTTTCTGTGCTCATTCCAGCCGCCATGGCTCTGGTGATCAGCTTCACGCAGACAGGGCTAGATGTTTCAGAGCCACTGCGGTTCATCGGCCTGGCCAACCTGCGCAGGCTTGCTGGTGATCCGATGTTTTATCGCGTACTGGGCACCACCCTCGTTTATCTCGTAGGTGTGGTGCCTCCAATCGTGATTGGTGCTTTGATCTTGGCCGTGCTCGTCAATCGGGTTCTGCCTGGGATCCATTGGCTAAGAGCTGCGTTCTACACACCTGTGTTGGTTTCGATCGTTGTCGCAGCCATTGCCTTCCGTTGGCTTTATGCAGAGAACGGCTTGATCAATGGCTGGCTCGAAGCCTTGATCGGATCCGGTTTCATTCCCATCGAATTTCTGACCAACCCTTTGCTGGCACTGCCTTCCGTGATGCTTGTGACCCTTTGGAAAGGCTTGGGGTATTACATGGTGATTTTTCTCGGTGGCCTTCAGGGAATTTCCAAGGAGCTCTACGAGGCTGCCGAATTGGACGGCAGTGAGGGCTGGAGGAAACATCTCGATATCACCCTTCCTCTGCTGCGTCCCTACGTGACTCTGGTGGCAGTGATGTCAGCCATCGCTGCCACAAAGGTTTTCGAGGAAGTGTTTCTGATGACGCAGGGAGGACCTGCCGACTCAACCAGAACCCTCGTTTATTACGTGTATGACCAGGCTTTTGCAGAACTTGAGATCAGCTATGCCTGCACCGTTGGTCTTGCCCTGTTCCTGATTGTTTTGCTGCTGACGGCGATTAGGTTTGCTTTCGGCGAGGAACGTTCACTGATTTAGACCACTCCTTTGAGGGTCGGATGGCAAGCTTCAGTGAAGGACATCAGTGGCCATGGCCAGCGCTGCCGGAACAATTGGAGTTGTTGGGGGTGGTCAGCTCGCACTGATGCTGTGTGAAGCAGCAAAGACACGGAATGTTGATGTGATCGTGCAAAGTGCGTCTGACCAGGATCCGGCGATGGCTGTCGCTCAGGGGCAAGTCTTGGGTGCAGCCTCAGATGCTGCCGCAACTGCGGAATTATTGAAGCGCTGCCAACACATCACTTTTGAGAATGAGTGGATCCCTGTTGAAGCGTTGCGAGCTTTGGATAGTGATGGAGTGCTGTTTTCCCCTTCCCTCGACAGTCTGCTGCCGTTGGTGAACAAGCTGTCTCAACGCCGAATGCTGGATGATTTAGCGATTCCAAGTCCGGCTTGGGTTGCTCTGGATGAGATCAACACCGACTCGCCGGCTCTCCCTTCTGGCTGGACGTTTCCAGTGATGGCCAAAGCGGCTCATGGCGGTTACGACGGCAAGGGGACCTGTGTGGTCAGCGATCTCAAGTCTCTTCAGGATCTGTTGAGCAGCGTGTCAGTTGAGGATTGGCTACTGGAAGCCTGGGTCACTTACGAACGTGAACTGGCGCTGGTCGTCAGTCGCGATCAGCACGGACGAATCCGTAGCCTTCCACTGGTGGAAACGCATCAGAAGAATCAGGTGTGTGACTGGGTTCTTGCTCCTGCACAGTCGGAGCAGTTGTTGGAAGCCACTGCATACAACATTGCTGCATCCCTGCTCACAAGCCTCAATTACGTGGGAGTGATGGCTCTTGAATTCTTTTATGGCCCAGCAGGTTTGATGGTGAACGAAATTGCGCCACGCACGCACAACTCTGGCCATTTCTCCATTGAAGCGTGCAGCAGTAGTCAATTCGATCAGCAGCTCTGCATTACAGGAGAGCTGCCAGTGCCGGCATCAGATCTTGTGGTGCCAGGTGCGCTCATGGTGAATCTTCTTGGTTTGTCTTCTGAGGGCAGCGAACCGCTGCAATCCAGGCTCGCTGCTCTGGAGGCCATTCCCAGGTCCCACCTGCATTGGTATGGCAAGCAGGAAGTGCCTGGAAGGAAGGTTGGACATGTGACTGTGCTGCTTAAGCAAGCCGAATCCGATGCTCGTGGCCAGGAAGCTCAAAGCCTTCTGAAGCAAATCCGTGAGGTCTGGCCGAATCCCTTACATTGACACCGGACTGCCTGGTTGGTGACAGCCTTTTTCTAGTGCTCTGATCTGACTCTCTTTCGACTTGGGGCGACTGTCGTGAAGGCGCCGTAGACCGGCCTTGTAGCCGGAAACGAATCCTCACTTTGTTGCCCCTTCTGGTAAATCCAGGTCGAACACTGGGGCTCGCACGGTCAGGTGGTCCACCCCAAAACAGCATGGGTTTTCAGCGAACCGAACACTAGGGTTGAACCTAAAAGTTGAACCCACATATTTGGTCATGCTAAGTATTCCTGAGTGCTTGATTAGGAGCTATTGAGCCAGGTGAGTTCGAGAACGAACCCAAAAGGCGAAAGCTTTGGTTCGGGTCAACCATGGTCAGGCTCGGGAAACAGGTTGCCGTCTTCATCCAACACTTCCACGACATTCACGACCTTGAGGTATGGGGTCTGAAAGTCCTCCTCATCGACGACTTCAAACTTCAAAGAGGCCTGGAATTTATTATTGCCAAAGTCGATGGTCAATTGATCTGTCAATATGATTGGCTAGATGAACTAGCGTTAGTTGCTCAGTTTGAAAGAATCTATGGAAATGAAATTGATTTGAATATTACCTACGCAGTAGGTGATGGCAATGACATTGGCCTTTATACTGACCCTCAGACTCTTTCAGGTATGAACTTTTGGTAGATGTGATCAACTGCACTTGATCGGGATTGTACTTAGATCATGCTTCCTTTTTTTAGTCAATGAAACTGCCAACCCTCCTCGGTTCTCTGCTCCTCTCAGCATCGTCTGCCATTGCTGATGACTTTCTTTATTTGAGGTGCAAGCTGTCAGTTGATATGGTTATTACTAATCCAGCAACATCCGAAACAGTTGAAGATAGAACAATGGAAGACATATCAACTCTTAAAATAAACTTTGCGAAGAAAACAATTCTCGACTCTCGCTCTGAAGGAACACTTGATATTGCCATTCAAGATAAAATTTTGACAATACCTCAGAGAATTGATGACAAAAAATTGAAGTTAATTGATATAGGCAAGATTAAATTAACTCCACCTTATCTTATGTCTGGTAAAGGAACAGCAATATACAAATCTAAGAATCAAACATCGACTTACAGCTACGAAGGTCTGTGCAAAGAGGTTGATGCATCAGTTTTTGAGAAGGCTTTGAAAGAGTCTGAGAGTTGAAGCATCGTGCTTTGAGTCTGCCAGTCACCTGATGCGACTACTGACAGGGTGGATCTATAGCTCCAATGGGTGATCTGTCTGCGTTCTCACACTGCAAGGGTGTTGGAGCAGTCTGATTAACCTTGAACCATCAGCAAGTCGACCAGGCGTACAGGAGAGACCTTGAGTCAGCGTCATCACTTGATCTGATCAGGCAACATAACGGCAATTGAGGAAGTGTTGATTGTCTAGTCATTGCATCTGGCTGCCTGTATTAGGCAGTCCTTGCGCTGTTCTCTGTATTAAGTGGTGGTTGGCTTTCCTCTATACATAAGTCGTTGCTTCCTCTGTACAGTGGTGGTTGGATTGTTTTCCTTAATTAAAGTGTGGTAGGCAAAAGCTACAATGTTTAATTGCTTGATGCAGTGCTTTGTGGTGCTTCCTTCCGCCTCTACATCAGTCATTGTTCAGCGATACCTTGGGCTCTCCACAAGACCCTGCGAAGCAATGTCTAGGGTAGAAGCAACACTTAAGAACTCTTGTAGGCCCATCTTGGCACTTCTCAGAGCGCGAGCGAGGAGTATAACTATGTAATGTTGTAACGCGGCTTATCTTGTTAAATCACTTCAGCACTTTATGGGCGGTTCCGTCACCGTCATACTTATCTGTATTGTAGAAACCACCCCTTGTACCGAAGTACAGGGTGACTAACACGAATGGAATAGAAACATACAAAAGAACTGTGGATAAAGTCATTTTTGATCTGAAAAACCCAGTTTGATGTCTCTATGCTAGATGCAAGTCCGTTCAATGTCAGGCTCTACTGCCAGTTGAGTTTCATGTGATCGCTACTTCACAGTCGCTCATAGAGTGATCGGAGTAGTCATGGCAGCGAAGGCCCATGAATCGGGTTGTCTTTCAGTCTCCATTGCGGCTGCAGTCCATAACGATTGTTCTTAACTGATATTGAATTTTGTAATTGTTCAAAAGATAGAGTCCAGTCAAAGTGACCTTCTAATTTCGGACCTTTTGCTAACTCGAAAAACCAAGAAAAATACACGGCGATCATAAGTGATACTATTTGCTTAATTAGGCTTACAAGAGTGAGCTACTATTTGAAATCAAGCGAACTAATCTTACAAATAGAACTTTTAGAGTATTGTTTAATCTTTTTGTTCGGCAAGTTGAATGATTAATAGTTTTTGCTGTTTACCATTCCTTGTCAGTTTTGGTCAAAAGCGAAATTGTAAACATCAATTCATTAGGTCAGCCCAGGAAGACCTCTTGAATCTAGTCTTTATCAATCCTGAATTCAGGAAATCCATTACTGAAGCTACAACTCCGGAAGATGCCGTAAGGCTTGCTGCAGACTTTGGTATTAAAATTACTGTAGAGGATCTACTTTCAGCATTCCAATCCAAGATGTCAGAACTTTCCTCGGAGGAGCTAGAAGCGGTATCTGGAGGTCAAAAGCAAGGCAACACTCATGCACATACAAGATGTGAAATTGATTGTGGCCAGGATCCCCCAGATGATAAATAGTCTTATCAGTCACTTCAAGCCTCGTTAATAGCGAGGCTTTTTTTGTAGGCTGGAATTATTTAGACGCGCTTTTTGTATCTAATTTTCACGGACTCAGACCAGACAATGCGATTAGACGGTGTTGTTGTGGCAAAGCAAAGCTCAAGGTTTTGTTAGGGACTACGCGGTTGTTAGCATTAATAAATTATCGAAGAATTAGTATTTCAACTTGGCATCCCAACTCAAAAGACTTCTTAAATATAATCTCGATTGATCCTGAACTAGGGTATCTATTGCAGCACCTATGTCACCGGAAAAGCAACCAGTGATCAATCTTTTTTAGTTTATTCCTCTCAGTATCATCAGCTATGGCTGATGACTATTTCTATGTTGAATTTAAAATAAATGGGCTATTTCGATGAAGATCTTGAATTAAACAATCGCAGAAAGTTTTGGCGTTGCTGAAATATAGTATTTTGGAGGCGGTGTTTGCAATTAGTTGAATGATGTCTTCGATGAGGTGTGAATAGGATTAAGTTAAGGTGGTTCAATAATCGACTGTTGAAGTGCAGGAGGAGGTTCATGGAAACAATGTAAGTTTTGCCTCCAGTGATTTCATTCAGCCAAATATTCTTTACCTAACTGCAGGGTATTTTCTCATTCAAGATGATGTTTATTCCTATTCACTTTAGGTACATGGTCTATGCATAGAGTTGATTTACCAGTATTTGAGAAAATCTGGTGTCTTCCTGAGAGCTAATGTTCTGAGCCTTTGTTTTTCATTCCCCTAAAGGAGCTAGAGATAACCCTGAAATTTGGTCCTAATGGGGGATGTGCTTTTTTCTTGGGCTTGCGATGGTAAAGCAGCACTGAGGGCATCTGTGAAACCACAAGAGATTGACGCGATGTATTGGAAGTATCTGCAAGGAATTAGCTACCACCACTTTAAGGGTTATCTAAGGCAATTAGATGCTGAAGAGTATTTTTCTGATCTCTATCCAGGTGTCTTGAAGAAGCTAGAAGCCTGTGCTGCTATTCGTGTGTGTGAGGATGAATAATGAAAGTGTTACTTGTTTTTTTATCTATCATGGCATCACCTCTTTCAGCTAGTGCTAGTGAATGGATCACATTTGATAAGGCAACAGACACCGCTTATTATCAGGTGCGGCATGAAAGAAGGATTGAAAATATTTCATATATAGAAACCAGGCTTATCACTAACGGTCATCATATTTCGATAGCTGACAGTGATTATCAGGCTAATTGTAAAGATGGCATTGTAATTGGTAAGTACGGAAAAAATCATTTAGATGCTTATGGAACATGGATATCAACTGAAACAGGTAGACCTTCTTCGATCTATATTCAAAAACTCTATGATTTTGCTTGCGAATGAATAGGATCCATGAATGCATGTTTCCATTATTCCATGATTGAAGCAGCGACAATCTTTTTATGCACTGATCCTTAAGCTGTTTTCTATAATTTAAAAAATTAGGTCATTTCTTTTCATCATGTGCTGTTCTTCTGGTGGTGTTAAGACTTGGCATTAGCATCTATAGGATGAGCGTTAGTTTGGTCGGCGGGGAGTTTTAAGGAAGATAAGATGACTTTTTCTTTCCACACTCATTCGCTGACCATAACGGTTCCTCCACTTTGTATTCGCACTGCCCCCTTTTTTAGACAGCTTATTGTGAGTAATTCTTTTTGGATTAATGGTAGCTAGGAGTGTTTTTACTTCATCACCACTACATTGCTTTCTTTACTTCTTTGACTCATCAATCCAGATTAGGCAGATCAGTTCTTTCCTGCTTGAGTAGCTCTATGTAGAGGTGACGAAGTGCTTAGTTATATTGTCTCTTTTCAATGAGTATAAACTGAGGATAAGCGTTATCTGCTTGCGCTTAAATGACCTTTTCTTTACCAATGTTGTAGATTTTTTCAGTGTTTTGTCAGTTTGCGGCAATATTTGCTGCATAACATGATTGCAATATTCTGAGGCACTATGTTGATTTTGTTTTTTGCATGGACTACATTTTCCTAGATACTCATGTGTGAAGTTATGAAGGTTTGTACAATTAACTGAGGTTTGAATCTAGCCACTGTTTTACTATTTCGGATGTTGCTTGCGGCTTTTCCCAGATTAAGTTATGACCACACGATTCAAGGATTGTAGTTTGACACTGTGTTTGTTCTTGTAGGTGCTTAAACTGTTCATACGGTTTTATTAATCTATCTTCAGCCCCTGCTATTGCAAATATTGGACATTGGATATTACGGATATTTTTATGGACGTTTGGGTTGTCAAGTATGGCTTTTATTTGCCTTAGAAAGGTCTCGTGACCTATTCGGTTAGCCATTGCCATCCATCGGTTAGTCATGACATCCCTTTTCTGTTTATTTGTAAATCCCTCTGCTACCATTGATCTCAGAGAACACAACGTTCTCCCAGATTTCAGATCTTTGTAGAGAGTATGAATAACTTCTAGATACTGAGGAGGTGCTTCGGACCAAGATGAAATCAATACCAAGCCTTTGACTTGGGAACCGATCCTGCTTGCTACTTCCTGTGCGACCCATCCACCCATCGAAAAACCAACCAAAAGAAGATCTGAGTCAGAATATTGCTTCACAACTTTACTGGTCATTTCTTCTAACGATGTTTCTAAAGTGAATATATCGCACTTTGTACGACTGAGTTTGGGATATTCGTTGAGGGCAAGATTTAATTCCAGCATTGAGTCGAGATCGCAACCAAATCCAGGTAGTAGCACTGCTAATAATTTGGAGTTATGGAGTGTCATCTTGATTAAATCTTTGTTTTTTTGAATTGGTGAACTTGTTTTTCCGAACGTTGGATGTAGATCTTGCTTTGTTGACGACCTGTTTCAGGTACTCAAGTTCCATCCATTCCTAGCAGTTACCTAAATCTAAACCAAGTCTGCTGAACAGTTTTTTCTGTTTTTGCGATCAAGCTCAAAACATTATATTTGAATGCAAGTGCTAGTTGTAAATATTACTTAAGTTTTTTGGTCAAAACCCTTTGTGTTTTAATTAATTTTATGGCATCTGATTTGTTAATGCGTTTTTATTATTTCCAGTTTAAGTTTCTTTTATATCAAGCATTTTCCGATTTGTTTGGATATTCGAAATTCAGTTTCTCATTATTCAGCACAATCTGAGGAAAGGCGTTGGGTCTCTAATTCTTCTCGCTTGGCCTCCCATAAATCAGCGCGGTTGGACCATTCATTTTGAAACTGTTTGCTATTTTGGCTTCTCAGTTTACATCTTATATATTCAAATCGTCTACGTCCTGCTGCTCCGCCAATCCAGGATTGACTTTCATGTCCACAACTCGCGTTGATATACTCTTTTCGGGCTTTTTTATAATCCTCTTGCTCTGCAGAATTAATATTTTCCAAGGTTACTGTAAAGATGTCGCAATTGGCGTGGACTAAGGTGTGTGTTTCTAAGGCAGTTACCAGCATTAGAAGATAAAGAGTTTGGATTTTCATGTTGGTGGCTGCTTTCATCATTCCCATACCAGGTTGCCTAAGTGACGGTCCATCCGCATTGCTTTAGCAAAAACAAAACGTCACTTTATCCTTCTTCTCCTTGAATCGGTGTGTCAGGTTCATGTTAAGTTGATTGACTCGTGGTCTTTTTTGTGAACTGCAGAGTGCAAATTTGTACTATTCACATTTTTCCGTGGTGTCTACGTATCTATAGATGCCCTTCTTGGGATATTGATTTGGTTCGAAATCCAGTGCGAAACACTTGTTTTCCTATCAGAGTTCGATAATTGACACATAAAAATAGTTTCATTTTTAGATCTTGCCCGGTTTTGAACAAAGCATAGACTGGTTGTCTTCCTTTTTCTTCTCCAAAAACTAGCTGACGACTTGTTTCCTGGCCATGTTTATTGTGCGCTTCAGATCTAACCTCGAATTTAATCTCCATTGGATTGGATCTTGCTAGGTTTATCCTATATGTCTAATGATGTGAAAACCATTACTGCTTTCGCTTCAGTCTCCTTGGCTAGCTTTTCAATCTTTTTTTCTGCACCGATAGCGGCCAATGAATTGCCTCTTGATACTTGGAAATCAATAATGGATCACGCTCAAACTCAATATGATAAGGGTAATTTGACTGGGGCCTGTACTCATGCAACCAATCTTGCACATTTCATGAATTTAGAGATTTATAAGGTTGGTCAAACAGGTAATCAGTCCCTTAAGCGTGATGTGACGTTTTTGATGTGGGATTGGCAGACCTATGTTGGCAAATATTGTGGTGGTAGACCATTACTTAAAAAATCAAGACTTTGGAACGAAATCGAACGTCAATAATTTTTTCTTCTTTTCTGGAATTTAAATGGCGTACGTCTTTCTACCTTTGTTTCTACGCCTTCATCACGTATTGATCATTCATGCGTAAAAACCAATTTGCTCAACTTTTTGTACTAGTCAGTTGTCGCGTTGTTTTTTAAGCTTATGAATTTTACCCCCTCCCCTTGATTGCCTCAATGTCTCTGTTCATTGTGGTTTTTTGTAAATCTAGGTTTTATAGGGAATGTTATCGAGATCAGACCGATTAATTCTTTCTTGCATTCGGTTCGTCTGTTTTCCTTCTTAGTGATTAGAACCTGGTTATTACTTCTCTCTAGGTTTGTTGTTATACTCTTGCAGGTCGTTTAACACTCTTGACACCTTTCGCAAGATCTCTAGGTTAATTCACACACTCTACAGTCATCATTGCAGCTTGATGACGGATTTGAGTTGTTTACAACGTCTGTTTGCTATGAAAGCGTTATGGTAGTACGCATTTTTGTTGGTTTATGGAAGGTCTAGCATTGAGAACGACTCTGCAACTAACCTCGTCACGCTTAATTTTTCTGGCTTGATCTCTATCCGAACGGTTGTTCTTTAAGACCTTGTCCAACGTTATTAGCTGCACCTAAGTGTATATTTGAAAATGTTCTGAGGCCGCTTCCAGAGATCAATCTAATCGTCTTGATTTCCGTAAAAAATTGAGTGCTTCAATTCCCTCGTGGGAGTGTTTTATGGGCCCAATGATTATAGAAATTGTTTGATCTCAGACTCGAATGTGATAACACCATGATTTAGGCCATCTTCTCCAGTGAATAGAGCTAAACACCCAATTGCATTTGGAAATGCCTCACGTGTCTTCACGACAAAGTGACTCAGGTCATTGGCAGACCACAAACATTCGCTTCCCTCGCGCCGCTCGGTCTGAAGAAGCCCATAACCCTCCGCGAAGCGACAACCAACGTCTTCACCACGGCGACTTAGCATCTCAGAAAAAGCGTCTTCGTGTCCGTTTCTTCTTGACAGTTCAAGCCACTCTTTGATCTCTGGTATATCGATTGCTGCTGAAGCCGGCACCAATTGACTGAGAGTCCCGACTGAACAGACTTGAGCAGAACTTGGTGATTTGCGAGCATCAACGACGACAACTGGGCAATCAATCGGCGACCATTTTTGCTTTTCAGTCAGCTGTTTGGCGCATTCAATCAGCACAGAACGATGGACTTTTAGTAAGGCATCGAGTCGTTTCTGAACATTCACTGGCGACTCGCTGTTCTGAACAGATTATTGCCATGAATATTGCTTTTGAGATCCCTCCGGAATTATTTATCAAGCTTCGTCTCTGACTCAGCGGCAGATGAAGGCTCAGTCAGTCAATACCTATCGTTCGGCTCGGAGCCAAAGTCTGTGTTTTTCTGAATTGTTCTTGTCCTGCTCCTATTTGGGCTTTCGGCTAGTTGTCTAATGCCTTCATGAATGCTGCCACTCCTCGTTTTGGGTGTGGATTTGGCCGCTCCAGGCATTGATGCTCGGCGTGACTGATCCGTTGTCCGATCCCCTCTGAGAGCTCGTGTCCAACCTGAAGTTGCACAAACCGACCGTCTTAAGCCAACCTTAAGGAGTTGCTTCTTTCCCTTGGGTTAAAGCCCCCTGTCGTCATGGCCGCAATCATCCGTTTTACCTCCGGCCCCGAACCCGTATGGCGCCGTTGTCTTGAGCGCTGCTGGTCTCTGGAATGCGACATTGACCCTCTGATCCTTCAGGCCCGTTGGCTTCATCACCAAGGCCTCCATCAGGAGGCTTGCGCTGTGGAAGAAGAGCTTCACCCTGTTTTTTGAGTTTCTTTGGACTGATTGCTTGAAGTCTCATTGACCTTTTAGAGCAGTTTGAATACTGCTGAACGCTCAGTCGACTTTTGTGGAACATTGATTGTCCATGGTCAACGATTGATGTATTGACCTCTTTGCCGCGAGCTCCTGCTATATCTCAAGTGATCTTGTCTCTTCGTGAATATTGGCGTGTCCAACAAATGAATTGCAGCATTTTATGACCTATCAAAGTTCAATTGGCGCGCGATTCTGTTCCATTTGGTCTACATCGTTGGTTTTTGAGCGATTTTTGCCTCTTACAACTCATGGTTGATTGGCCGAGTGGCCAAGGTTTTTGTCTGTGTTCAAAACGACCGAATCCAGGTAATGGTTGTAGTTTCCTCTTTCATGCCCATTGCTTCCTTGTTTGATTCAAACCGCCTTTCATCCAGTCTTTGATTCTTTATCTGTTTTTAGGAGTTGCCTTAGTTTCGCTATGATCTTCAAAGATCTGTAACCACTTGTGGCTCGACGTTATCTCGTCATACCAGTAGTTCTTTTGGGTTTTATGGTTAATTCTTGTTCGATGGGCTACCCATCACGATCTGAAGCAGAGACTGCTTGTAATGAATGGGAAAGCCAGCAGGATGAAGTTGATTATGAGCGAGAGTTGCTGGGTTTCGAGAAAAGGAGAAAATTTGAGCAAGATAATCCAAGGCCTGATGCCGCTTTCTGGGATGATGAAATTCTTGAGTGGGAGAAGCAAAAAATAGCTTATGCTTCAAAGATAATTAGTGAAAATGTAGCCATCAGTCCACGCCTCTGCCAAGAGCAGCAAGAATCATCCCAGTTCTTAGGTTTTGAGAACAATGCAATTATAAATGGCACTTATCAGGATGCAGTGGGTAAAAAGGGTGAGTGGACAGTCGTTAAGCATTTCCGTTATTAGTCTTTCGAGCCACTTGGTTGGGTTCTTGTGTTTACTTGTTCAGTGCTTTGTGGATTGAAGCTTTGGAGATTTTTGAACCTCACTAATGTAAGTATCTGAAGTGTTACGGAGGCTTGTTCTATAATGTTGTTGTACAGCGCTAGATCTCGTTGATTGAGACGGGTAATGCTTTTTTCTTGCCGTGAAGATGAATTTTTTTTCTAAGCAAAAACGACGTCTTTCTCTCAACAAAGAAGCCTTGCTGTTCAATGCAGGTTCTATGTTTGACTATTTTGCGTTGTTTTTTTTAATTTCAACCGCTATAGAAAAAGCCTATAATCGCCAGGTTCCCACTTATTATGAATATGGATTTATTGCTGTAACTCTTTTTTCCTGGCTTTTGGGATTGCCGTATGAATGGAAATTACGCTGGGCAAGATACGTAGGAGTTATCTATGTTCTTTCTATGGTTTTAATTCTTTGCATCTACCTATCGATCGGATTGCCTAGCTGAATAAGGACATAAATCAGTGCTCCACAGTTTTTTATATCCCTGCTTTTAGTTTGTTTAAGGGTTGCAGATTTCAATGCGCCTTAGCAGTTCCTCCTTATTGAGCTGCGTGACCACAAACACTTCCTGAGCGCTTGTGCCCTTACGGGCAAGCATCTTGAAACCGCCTGATACCGGTATCGAAACGCGCAGCTGAAGATTTGAGCTACGTCCGCGAACTCTTGAAATCACACCTGGAGTGATCGTTTGGATCTCAGGATCCCTGGCAAGAACCTTTAGCCAGGGGATCAACCCTTCGACATAGGTGCTGTGCGTGATGACCAGGCGCCCCACAGAGAATTACTGCTTGCTGAAACTTGAGCTGGTCGAAGCTAATGGATTTGGCTACAGAGAAGAGAGAGTTCTGCCTGCCATGCTCCAATCCGTCGACAGGCTGCTTCGTGAGGTGACTGGCCCGTTGCAGGATCGTTGCGGCCCTCAGGCCAGGGTGCTGACGGCAGAGGTTCACGGCGACGAAGTCCGTGGTTTGGCCTTTTGTCCTGGAAAGGTTCTCCGATACGTTTTGGCAGCGCGCAATAGACGCATCAAAACAACTGAAATGCTTCGCTTGGCTCGCACAAGCAGGCAGCCTGCTGCCTGATCGGTAGCCAGATCAGCTTTGTTGGTCAGTCAAGCTCATTGATCACGACCGAGCTGAGTGCCTGCTCGACTTTGTTTTGAAACAATTTTGTGTCTACTCGTAGTAGCAGCAAGCCTGCCGCTAAAAGACCGAAAGCTTGGACGACGAACACTCCGGCATAGGCCTCAAAGCTGTTCTGAGATCCAGTGATTTCGCCAAAGATGCTCAACAACGCTCCGCCGCTGATGGTGGCCAGCCCCCGTGCATAGGCCTGAGCCAAGCCCCAGACTCCGATAAATGTTCCTGCCATCAGAGGCGAAGTCAGACCGAGCATCAGCGTGAGGCTTGCATTGGTGCTGATTCCGGCTCCTACGCCGAAAAGGAACAGTGCTTTCTGGAAGAGCGATGTTGAGGCCAGAGATCCTGATACCACCATCATCAACACGAAGAGTGCAGAAAGCACTCCACCGCTCAGAGCTGTCCGTTGGGCGCCAAGTCGAGGTGTGATCAAGAAGCCTGTTGCACCAATTCCCAGCAACGTTCCAACCCCCCACACGGCATTTAGCCGCGTGCTCGTGCAGAGATCCATGGCGAACACCGCTCCGCCGTAGGGCTCCAGCACAGCTTCCTGTAGAAACAACGCGAACGTGAACAGGGACAGAACAACAAAGAAATACCCCACCTGTGGGGATTGTTTCAGCACACTCCATGCGCCACTGAGAGAAATGTTCTGATTGATCGCCAGTGGTGGCTGATCTTTGGAATTGCCGGTTTTCAGACGTGGCTCCACCCCTGCAATTGAAGCCACGACAAGCGTGAAGATCACCAGGGGTGCCACCGTGATCAGCCTTTCCACTCCAGAGATCAGATTGGTCAGCTCAGCGGTTTCGCATGAGGAGCCAAGAAACGAACTCAGTAGAATGGCTCCTGCGACGATGCCCACCATCAGCATCGACCACACAACAGACACCAGGGCAGGTCGCTGTTTTTCAGTGCTCACATCAACCAGTAGCGCTGCAAATGGGGTGGAACTGGCTGCAATGGCCAGCCCATAGAACACAAACACCAGGGCGAGGATCAGCCCTCTCCAGATCACATCAGCCTCACTGCCTGCTTGAGATGCTTCTGCCAGCCAGAGAACGTTGCGGCCTGCAATCCACGTCAATAGGCAAAACGCCGCTGCGCCGCCAACAATGAAGGGTGTGCGCCGTAGTTGATTCCAACGGCAGCGATCCGATTGCTGTCCAAACCAGATTCTGGAGAAGGCAACCAGTTGCTGACTGCCGAGAGCCAGTGCGGTTAGCGCGGCAGGCACCTCAAATTCATCAATCAGCAGTCTGTTGAAGATGCCAAGGGTCAGAACTGAGAGAGCACCGAGACAGGCCTGAAACAGACCAAGACGCAATGCAAGGGCAATGAACCGTGCTGATCCCACCGGCTGCAAAAGCGATTCGCTGACCTTAGGTGGCCCTTAGCAGCGCTCCACTGGAGCCATCGTCAACCCCTCCGAAGCAAGTTGTTGGTGATACAACTCGGCTTGTTCCAGCGGACCACACCAGACCTCCGCACGGCCTTCTCCGTCGATACGACGGGCCAGAGCCCAGGCACGATCTGAATTCATGCCGGGAATGATCTTGCAGAGGCACTCCACCACATGTTCAAACGTGTTCACGTCATCGTCCAGCACGATCACGCGTGCTTCCGGATAGCGCTGAGTTGTGCCCTGGCGTTCAAGAACCGTTGCTGCACCGGGTGATGACGAAGTCATGAGGTCTCGTGAACAGACGGGATGAATCCGCAGGGAAGCTTAGTTACACTGCCGTCATCCAAGAGATCCACAATGCTTTTCACCCTGGGTTGGGCTTCTCTCGCAGCTGTGTTCAGCTTTTCGATCGCCATGGTGGTGTGGGGTCGCAACGGTGACGGCTCCATTAATTTCTGACGTGTACGAGACGCTCCAGTCTCCTCTGGTCAATCAAGCACTTGCTGTTACAGCTGTAGCACTGCTCGTGTTCGTTAGTGGTTCTGTGATTTATCTGTCCACGATTGAGTGGAGAGATCGACGACGTCGTCGGTGACAGTGTGTTCGAAACTGCTCTTTTGAGTCGGAGCTTGCAGCGTTGCCGCATGCAGCTGTTGCGTTCAACAGCCACGCTGGCTGGTATTTCGTTGCTGCTTGGATCTGGTTTGATCGGATTGCGCTTAACGAATCGTGGCCTGCACTGGGCTGATGACAGTTCAGCTTCGTCCTTGGCTCAATTGTCAGGCGCTCTGATTCTTGTCCAGAGTTTCCGTGGTGATCCGAAACGAACTGTTCCGTCGCTCTGGACAGATCGTTTGGGTGTTAAGCCAGCTTCTGATCTTTGGCAGCGATATGGCCGTTCGATCTGGTGGCAGGGGTGGTCACAGGACGGTGATGCCTATCTGATTCTGTCGTCCTCAACGTTTCCTGCCGAGATTGAAGGGCTTCAACGTCAGCGTGTGGGATCGATGGAGGTTCTGGCTTCAGACGCACTGCATCGCCAGCAGCTGCTGCAACGGCTGAAAACCAATCAGGTCTCAACAACCAAGCTTCAGCCCGACAGTCTCTTGGGATCCTGTCTTCAGGCCTTGTCGGAGAGCCCCGGGGTCATCTGGAATGCGGACGCCCTTGCAACACTCAGCGGAACGCTTGCGCCCTTGCTCCAGCAGGGTCGAGAAGGTTGTGTTCAGCTACGACTTCAGTCCAATCAACTTCTCTGGAATGGCGTCATCGGGCGTCGACCGTTGAGTTCCCTCACCCAGCAGACCTCGGTGTTAGTCCCAGGGCCTTTTCATGCCAGTTCGAGTCAGACACTCACTGATCTGAACTCCGGTAACGCAAGATCACCCGAAGCAACATCCACCGAAGCAACATCCACCGAAGCAAAATCCAGCGATCTCACGTTGCTTCAGATCAGTGGAAAGCGTGTGGATTTGATTCTGGGAACTCTGCTGTCGCGTCAGATCATTCAGGCGCCACTCGAGGAGCTTTACGGAATCAACGGTGGTATGCGATCCAAAATCGCTGATCTTCCGTTTTCCATGAGGCTGCAGAGCCGTCCTAGCGGTGTTTATAAAGCTGGTTTGCAAATTCAATTGCCATTGACTGGGAGTCGTGAGCAATGGACATCAATTCTCGAAGCGGTGTCGGATCGCCTTGATTCCAGGGGATACCAGAAGCTTCAGCAGGTTCCGGCTTCAGCCGAGCCTTCCAGTCTTTGGCAGCTGCGCGATGATCCCGATCAGACCATCGTTGGTGGCTGGGAGATCATCAACGATCAGAAGGTGCCCGTTTTAAGCATCGGATTTGGAACAAAACCTGCTGATCAGCCTTTCCTCGCACCTCTCTTGCAGAAGCACTCCTACTCGCTCAGGATTACGGCTGACCCCAAGCATTTAACGCAACTTGGTTTCCTTGGAGGTCTGTGGCCGAAGCCTGTGCAGAGCGCATCGACTCTCAACATTGAGATCAGACCTCTCAACTCCTCAGGAGCCAACCAGTCAGCCCGGCAGTCGTGGTGGAGAGTGCACGGGAGCCTGAACCTGGCTCCTGACTCTTAATCCTGGGATGCTTTTTCAGCCCTCTGTCGCTCACGTTTGCGTCGTTCGGCTGCGAGCGTTTCTTCCATGAGTTCAACGGCCTGAACCATCTTTTCGAGATTGCTGCGGTAGAGACTCAGATCCTTCTCCAGGCGAGGACGAGACAATCCGATCTGCTCACCGATGGCGTGCACCGTTTTGCTCAGTTCTTCGGGATCATCACTCTCATTGCCCTGAGCTTCGGAGAGCAGACTGAACAATCCAACGGCTACGAGACGGGAATAGTGGAAGTCATCCTCTGTCACCGCTGAAAGGCCGGTTGCCAGAGGTTCTGGGGCACCTTTCCCCTTTGACTTCAACCAGGTTTGGACGTCGTCAACAGTGTGGCCCTGAACGGCCTTCGTACTCCCTTGCGCAAGAGCCTTAATTTCATCGCCGTCAAACCCATTGCAACTGCAGAGAGCGGAGAACAACGGTTCAAGTTGTTTCTCCGGGCGATACCCCTTCGTGAAGGCATGGAAGACCTGACACAACCCCACTGCGAATAACGCATTGATCCTGAAGTGGGTTTGATGACTCAGCAGGTGCAGTTCCACCAGCAGCTCATCTGCTGTGCGTCGATACAGCGAAGGAATGACGTAAGGGAAAGCTGTGTGAAAGGCTTTCTTGCTGTCAGCGATCGTCTGGGACCCAGTCAAGCTTTTCTAAGGCTGTCTTTAAGGCAAGACCATAGCGCTGCTGTTGCCGCCGTTAAGATTCAGTGAGTCAGCAGGTCCAACATGATCCCCATCGTGATTGAGGAATCCGGACGCGGGGAAAGGGCGTTTGATATTTATTCGCGCTTGCTGCGCGAGCGAATCATCTTTCTCGGTGAAGCTGTCACAAGTGAGTCGGCCAACAGGATTGTTGCCCAGCTGCTGTTTCTTGAAGCAGAGGATCCTGAAAAGGACATCTACCTCTACATCAATTCTCCGGGAGGATCTGTTTACGACGGTCTTGGCATTTTTGACACCATGCAGCACATCAAGCCCGATGTTCATACCGTCTGCGTCGGCCTTGCAGCCAGCATGGGTGCGTTTCTTCTGTGTGCGGGTACTAAAGGAAAGCGAAGCAGCCTTCAGCATTCACGCATCATGATTCACCAGCCTCTCGGTGGGGCAAGGGGACAGGCCAGTGATATTCGTATTCAGGCTGACGAAATTCTTTTCTTGAAAGATCGTTTGAATAGGGAGCTTGCTGACAGAACCAGTCAACCTCTTGACAAAATCCAGACCGATACTGATCGCGATTTCTTTATGTCCCCATCTGAAGCCAAGGATTATGGATTAATCGACAGCGTTATTGATAAACGTCCCGTACATTCGGTTTGATTGCGATCAGATTAAAAAACTCCCTATAAGGGAGTTTTTATGTTTTAAGTTTGCCCTTGTTTTGTTAAAGCTAAATCAAAAAAATTCCAGGTTTAATTTTGAGCCTGGAATGAGTAGTATTTAATTATTAGGGTTAGTTCAAAACTGGAGAGAATCGATCTTTCTCTGGAATTGTGGTGTAATTAGCGAGAACTTCGCGGAATTCATCACCATCCATCGTCTCTTTTTCAATCAGTAATTCAACAAGACGGTCCATGGCTTCACGTTGACCTTGAACAAGGCTCAAAGTCTCTTCGTAGCACTGCATCACGATGCCTCGAACCTGCTCATCGATTTGCTTTGAAGTGCCTTCAGAGGTGTCGCTGCGCGTCATCAGATCTCTGCCGATAAACACTTCCTGGCTTCCACCTTCTGTCGACATCTGGCCAAGACCACTCATTCCATAGCGCGTCACCATCTGCCGAGCGATTGAGGCAACCATCTGGATGTCTCCGCCAGCTCCGGTGGTGACTTCCGCGTATCCAAAAACAACGTCCTCAGCGGCACGTCCGCCAAGAGCTCCCATGATCCGTGCTTTCAGCTGCGAACGGGACACGAGCATTTGTTCTTCATCGGGAGAGAACCAGGTCAGACCCTGAGCTTGTCCTCGTGGAATCAGGGTGACTTTCTGGACGGGATCGTGATCCTTCACCAGGCTGCCGACCAAAGCATGCCCCACCTCGTGATAGGCGATCAATCGCTTACTGCGGCCGTCAGTCAGAGGGTGACCTTCCAATCCCGCGATGATGCGGTCAACGGCATCATCGATTTCAGCAAGGCTGATGGTTTCCTTACGACGACGGGCTGTGAGTATCGCTGCTTCATTCAGAAGATTGGCGAGGTCAGCGCCTGTGAAGCCAGGGGTCCTCCGAGCGATGCTTTCTAGAGAAAGATCGGGAGCAAGCTTCTTGTTGCGTGAGTGGACCTTAAGGATGGAAAGGCGACCCTTGATGTCAGGAGCATCGACTGTCACTTGACGGTCGAAACGGCCAGGTCG
Source organism: Synechococcus sp. UW179A (assembly GCF_900473965.1). Classification (NCBI taxonomy): domain Bacteria; kingdom Bacillati; phylum Cyanobacteriota; class Cyanophyceae; order Synechococcales; family Synechococcaceae; genus Synechococcus; species Synechococcus sp. UW179A. The sequence continues at coordinate 216,824 of NZ_UCNJ01000012.1, forward strand.
CATCAAGGCTGAGTCGAGAACGTCGGGGCGGTTGGTCGCCGCAATGATGATGATTCCACTGTTGCCCTCGAAGCCATCCATCTCGGTGAGCAGTTGGTTCAGTGTTTGCTCACGTTCGTCATTGCCGCCACCGATTCCAGCTCCTCGCTGACGTCCGACTGCATCAATTTCATCAATAAAAATCAGACAAGGGCTGTTTTCCTTCGCGCGTTTGAACAGGTCCCTGACTCTGCTGGCACCTACACCAACAAACATTTCAACGAATTCTGAACCCGATAGGGAAAAGAAGGGAACACCAGCTTCTCCTGCAATGGCCTTGGCCAAGAGTGTTTTGCCGGTGCCTGGAGGTCCAACCAGCAAAACACCCTTAGGGATCTGGGCTCCAACAGATGTGAATTTTTCAGGCTGCTTCAGGAACGTCACGACCTCTTCAAGGTCTTGCTTGGCTTCGTTGACGCCTGCCACGTCGTCAAACATCACACCTGTTTCCGCTTCCATCGCAAAGCGGGCCTTAGTTTTGCCAAATTGCATGGCCTGACCTGGGCCGCCTGGCATGTTATTGCCACGGCGTGCCAGGAAAATCAAGGAACCAATGAGAAGCAGCGGGAACAACAGATTTCCCAGGATGCCAAGAGCAGGTGGAGCAGTCTTAGGAGGGTGAACATCAAAACTGATGCCTTCTGATTTGAGGGTATTGATCAGTTCAGGTGCCAATCCAGGCAGGTCAACTCTCAAGCGTTGGACACGGTTGTCGAGATCGGGATCAACCGCTTCTACCACCGCATCACGGCCGCCGTCGTAGATGTCAACGGAAGTCACTCGACCAGCTTCTACGTAGTCGAGGAAGCGGCCGTAGCTCATCCTCGCTACAGCTGTGTTGCGTGGGGCCACTGTGGGGCCGCCTGGCTTCAGGTTGCTCAGGGCCCCGCTGCCGAAGAATTGCAATGCCAGCAGCAGAGCAACAGTGATGGGAAGTCCCCAGAGAAGGATCTGCCGCCAGCGCTGATTCATGGCATTAATGAGGATTCGACGATCGTAAGAGCTTCGGGTTACAAACTGTGCAGTTGTTCTACCTAAAGACTGCGCAAAGCCGTAATCGGATCAAGTCGTGCTGCGCGCCTTGCAGGAACAACACCGAAGAACAGTCCGATTGAACCTGAAAGCCCAACTGTCAGAAGCACTGTTGGTACACCAATGGCCGCTGGGAGTGGGGTGAACAAGGCCACCGCCGCGATAGCTCCATAACCGGCTGCTGTTCCAATGACCCCTCCCAGGCTGGACAGAACCAGAGATTCGACCAGAAACTGACGCAAAACATCCGAGCTGCGTGCACCAAGTGCTTTTCGGAGTCCGATTTCCTCGGTTCTCTCGCTCACGGATACCAACATGATGTTCATGATGCCGATTCCGCCGACGAGCAAAGAAACACCTCCGATGGCACCAAGCATCAAGGTCAGACCACCAGTAATGGTGCCAACGATCGTCAGTGCGTCCTGCTGAGAGCGAACAGCGAAGTCGTCATCGCGAAGAATGCGATGCCTTTGACGCAGAAGATTGGAGATTTGGAATTTCGCCGCACTTGTACTTTTTTCATCTCTGGCCTCGGCACTGATGAAACTGAGGCTGACTCCATAGGTCGGGTCGCGCCCTGTCAGGCGGCTGACCATGGTGGTCAGTGGGATATAGGCGTTTTCATCCTGATTGGACCCGAAGACCGCTCCCTTGGGGGCCATCACACCAATCACACTGAAACTCTGATCACGGATGCGCAGGGAACTACCAATGGCTCCGCCGCCTGGAAACAGTTTGTCGCGTAGATCAGGACCGATTACCACAACGGTTCGTGCTGCCTGGACGTCCTGTTCGCTGATGAAACGTCCCCGTCCCACTTCAAAACTTCTGACAGGTAGGAATTCCGGTGTCACTCCAAAGATGGCTGCGGTGCTACTCCTTGCCCCAGACTGCACCACCTCGTTGGCATTGATCTGAGGAGCCACGCGCTTAACGCTGGGGACCTGTTGAGCAATTGCCTCAGCATCCTCCAGTACCAGAGTGCGGGGAAAAGCAACCCCCTGACGCCTTGTGTCGTTACTGCCAGGCACGACGAACAGCACATTGGCTCCCAGATTGCTCAACTGGCTTTCAGCAAGATTCTGGGCACCACGTCCCACCCCGACCAGCGTGATCACGGAGGCATTGCCGATCACAATGCCGAGCATGGTCAACAGGCTGCGCAACCTGTTGGCCTTCAGGGTGTTGAGGGCCATACCGATCGTTTCGGCGATGGGCAGATTGCTGGCCATGGATGAATGCTCAGGCTCAGAGCATCGTGTCGAGTTTCACGGCCATGTTGCTGCCCGTTCCTCGATGAACGGCTCCTTCCTTGACTAGAAGGGTCACAACCTCGCCCTCCAACAGATCGCGGGTCGCGTTGGCAATGCCTGCAATCACGGGGATGCCAAGACGCTGGGCAATAACCGCTGCATGGGAATTCTCTGCGGGGGTTTCAGTGATCACCGCTGCGGCGTCTCTGATCGCGTCGAGATAGTCAGCATCCGTATCGGTGGCCACAAGAACCTCCCCGGGTTCGAGCTTGGCGCAGTCACTTGCGCAAGTTGCGATGCGCACTTTTCCGCTGATCGATCCGCTGCCGAAGCCTGTCCCACGACCGAGCACAGCGCTCACGATGCCCACCTTGATCAGATCAGTGGAGCCGCTGACGCCAGCCAGGGTGCCAGCGGTCTGAACACAAAGGTCTCCGTCATTGAGCACGCCCAGCTCCTGCGCTACTCCCATGGCGAGAGTGAAGGTTGCGGTTGTGCTCTGCTGAGTTTCGATTAGCAATGGGGTCACACCCCAGACAAGTTGGAGTTTCCTGGCAACTGACACCTCTGATGTCACTGCGAGGATCGGGGTGGACGGCCGAAATTTACTCACGTTGTGTGCGGTGGAACCGCTTTTGGTGAGCGGCAGAATTGCGGCCGCATTGAGCTGTCGGGCAATGCTGCTGACTGCGCCACTAATGGCATTGGGAATGGTGCTCGGCAGATGCGTATCGATCGGGCGTTGCGGGTAGTCCCGTTCAATTCGCCGGGCGATCGTGGCCATCGTCTCCACGGCTTCCACAGGAAAATCTCCCACTGCAGTCTCATTGGAGAGCATCACTGCATCGGTGCCATCAAGAATGGCGTTCGCCACATCGCTGACTTCAGCACGTGTGGGACGAGGGCTTGAGGCCATCGAATCCAGCATCTGTGTGGCAGTGATGATCGGTATGCCAAGGCTGTTGGCCTTGTGGATCAGATCCTTCTGCAGCAGAGGAACCTCTTCGGCAGGCATTTCAACGCCGAGATCACCCCGGGCCACCATCACTCCGTCACACAGGGGGAGGATGGCGTCGATCTGATCAATCGCCTCAAATTTCTCGATCTTGGCGACCACTGGGGTCGAGAAGCCGTGCTTCCTGATCAGCTCGCGAATTTCCTGCATGTCCGAGGGATTACGGACGAAACTCAACGCGACCCAGTCCACTCCCTGTTGCAGGCCGAACGCCAGATCCTGACGGTCCTTGGTGGTGAGTGCTCTAACGGATAGCTGAACATCAGGGAAATTGACTCCCTTGTTGTTGGACAGCACTCCGCCAACGCTCACAACGCAGTGAAGGGTCTGGTCAACCTCATCCACACGGTCAACTTTCATCTCGACCCTTCCGTCGTCGAGAAGGATGCGACTGCCTGCCGTGACCTCCTCTGCAAGCCTTTCATAGGTGACCGTGGCAACGGTCTGATTGCAACGAACTTGTTTAGACGTGAGTGCGAAGTGATCACCCTTCCCCAGGGTGATCGGCCCTTCTTCGAAACGACCCAGTCGAATTTTCGGTCCTTGAAGATCCTGCAGGATTCCAATGTGAACCCCGAGCTCATGCGCCACCTGGCGGATGGTGGCGATCCGGGCCGCATGCTCGGAGTGGTCTCCGTGCGAGAAGTTCAGTCGAAATGTTGTCGCGCCTGCTTGAACCAGTTCCCGAATGCGTTCGGGACTCTCGGTGGCTGGGCCGATCGTGGCAACGATCTTAGTTCTTCGGGTCAGATCGAGCTCGGCCATCCTTGCCGTCGGAAACCAGCGGAATCTACCGTCATGCCCTCAACCTACTGATGACCTTCCTTGCTCCTCAACGACTATCAACTTCAATCCCGTAACACGGCCCGATACCCCGATGCCGGCAACAATCTGATCTATCCAACCTTGGGATTGACAGGTGAAGCCGGTGAGGTCGCCGACAAAGTCAAGAAACTGATCCGCGATCGTGGAGGCGTTGTAGATGAGCGCTTCACCGAGGACGTGGCTCTAGAGCTGGGTGATGTGCTCTGGTACGTGGCGCAACTCGCTACGGAACTTGGTCTCAGCCTCGAACAAGTGGCATCTGCCAATCTCCGCAAACTCAAAAGTCGTTCCCAACGCGGCACCCTCAAGGGGGAGGGTGATCACCGTTGAGAACCAAGTGATCTGTGGTCAGCCGTACATGCCGAAACCGCCAGCGAAGGCGAAGCTTGCAGACATGAGTAACTGCTGCATCAGGCTCAGGGCAATGAAGGCCAGAATTGCCGAGAGATCCAGTCCACCGAGCGGCGGGATCAAGCCACGAAAGGCATTCAAATAGGGATCGGTAATCGAACTCACAGTGCTGAGCACAGGATTTCCCCAGTCGAGATTGGGGAACCAGCTCAGTAGGACTCGCACGATCAAGACCAGCGAGTAAATCTGGAGTGTCTGGGCAAGTACTTGAAGGACTGTGGACACAAGCTCGATGGCCATGGAAACCGCGGAATTAATAGAACTCTATGCAGCCTGGGATGGTTCGGAGCTACCTCCCAGGTCAGGAAGGACTGAAAACGTTCGGTGAAATTTCTCGGAGAGGGTGATCCAGTAGGAGCGACCTTCGCTTTGACGCTTGCGTTCGATGAAGTTCTGGTTCACCAGTTCCTTGATGTGGTCGTAGGCACCAGAACCTCTGAGATCAACAAGATCAGACTGAAGAATCCTTTTTTTCAGCGCAACTGTGGCCAGGGTCCTCAGCGTTGCTGTTGAGAGATTCACGGGCAGCAGATCGCGCACAAGTTCACCCAGGCCAGGACGTAACTGCAGGCTGTAACGACCGTTGCTTTGGTTGATCTCCAAAGAGGTGTCTCGTTGGGCGTAGCCAGCAATCAGGATGAGCATTCCCTGCTCGGTCTCCGATTCGGAAAGACCAACTAGGGAGGTCAGCTCCTGCAGGCTCACTGGTCGCCCTTTTAAGTACAAGATCGCCTCTAGACGTGCGGGAAGTGACACCAGAGACACAGCGTCCTGAGGGCTTTGACTGCCTTGTTGGTCGCTTCTCTGGTCCAAGCCAGCATCCTTGAGTCCGACAAGCCAAGGTAACGCCCATCCCAGTACGCGCCATCAGGGACCCAGAAAAATCCGGTAGGCGGGATTGGATGTCTCTTCCCAGCTTGGATAGCCCAGATCCCTCAGGACGGCATGCCATGACTCGAGATCGTTGGGGCTGACCAGCACCCCTACAACGATCCGCCCCACATCGGCACCATGGTTGCGATAGTGAAAGATGCTGATACTCCAGTTTGAGTGGAGCGCATTGACAAACCGCATTAGCGCACCAGGTCGTTCCGGGAACTCAAAGCGGTAAAGCAGTTCTTGAGTTGGCTCCGCTGACTTCTGGGGTAAACGCCCCCCCACCATGTGTCGCAGATGGACCTTGGCCAATTCGTCGTCACTGAGATCCAGGCATTCGTACCCATTGCTGCTCAGCAAGGCCAGGAGACCGCTCCGGTCCTGGAAATCCCTTACCTGCACACCCATAAAAATGTGGGCCTGATCACCGGCGCCCATCCGATAACTGAATTCAGTGAGGCTGCGCTTTTGCAGGAGCTCCGAAAGTTTGCGCAAGCTGCCGGGCTGTTCCGGAATCTGCACGGCGAACATGGCCTCGCGTTCCTCACCGAGCTCAGCCCGTTCTGCAACAAAGCGCAGACGGTTGAAATTCATATTGGCGCCGCAGGCAATTGCCACAAGCTGCTTGTTTTTAAATTGCCGTTTTGAAACATCAGCTTTCAGACCTGCAACAGCCAAAGCTCCAGCCGGTTCCAGAATCGATCTGGTGTCTTCAAAGACATCTTTAATTGCTGCACAGATCTCATCGGTGCTCACCGTGACGATGGCATCCACGTACTTCTGAGCCAGTCGGAAGGTGTGTTCTCCCACCTCACGAACAGCTACTCCATCCGCAAACAACCCCACTTGCGGCAGCCGGATTCTTTCTCCGGCCTCCAGAGACAAGGTCATTGCGGCGGCGTCATGAGGTTCGACGCCTATTACTTCGATATCAGGCCAGAGGCTCTTGACGTAAGCGGCCACCCCTCCGATCAGCCCGCCCCCGCCGATGGCTACATAAATCGCGTCTGGGCGTTGTTGGCTTTGGCGCAGGATTTCCATCCCAACAGTTCCCTGACCAGCGATCACCTCTGGATCATCAAAAGGATGGATGAAACAGAGACCATCCTGTTCGCTGCGTCTTTTTGCCTCCGCATAGGCCTCGTCGTAGGTCTCTCCGTGAAGGATCACCTCTCCACCAAGTTGGCGAACCGCCTCCACCTTCACGCTGGGGGTGGTGATGGGCATGACGATCACCGCTCTGCATTGCAGATGGGACGCGCTTAGAGCAACGCCCTGGGCATGGTTGCCTGCGCTCGAAGTGATCACACCGCGTGAGCGTTCATCGTCCGACAATTGAGCCATGCGGTTGTAAGCACCGCGCAGCTTGAAGGAAAAGACCGGTTGTAGATCCTCACGTTTGAGCCAAACACGATTGTTCAGACGCCGGCTGAGATTGGTCGCTGTCTCGAGCGGGCTCTCGCGGGCAACGTCGTAAACCCTCGCGCGCAGGATCCTTTGCAGGTAATCATCCATCGAATCAGTCTGACAACCAGAGGCTTTCACGGGCAGCAGGCACGCCTCGTAGATTGACTCAATCTGCCGGGAGGCTCATGCACCTGAGCGATCTATCGCATCCCAATCAGCTGCATGGTCTATCAGTGGCCGAGCTTGAAGATGTTGCGGCCCAAATCAGACAGCGTCATCTGGAAGTTGTCTCCAACAGCGGTGGTCACCTCGGTCCTGGCCTTGGGGTTGTTGAGCTCACTCTTGCCCTCTATCAAACCCTGGATTTGGATCGTGACCGGGTGGTCTGGGACGTTGGTCACCAGGCCTATCCACACAAGCTGATCACTGGTCGCTACTCCGATTTCGATTCGCTCAGACAGAAGGGCGGAGTGGCGGGATATCTCAAGCGCTCTGAAAGCACTTTCGATCATTTTGGTGCTGGTCATGCCAGTACCTCCATTTCAGCTGCACTGGGAATGGCCATGGCCCGGGACCGGCTTGGCCAGGATCACAAATGCGTTGCAGTCATAGGCGACGGAGCACTCACCGGTGGAATGGCCCTTGAGGCCATCAACCATGCGGGTCATATGCCCAACACACCCCTTTTGGTGGTGCTCAACGACAACGACATGTCCATTTCCCCGCCCGTCGGGGCTCTCTCAAGTCATCTGAATCGGATGAGGCTTAGCCCTCCAATGCAGTTTCTCTCAGGAAGCGTTGAAGAAAGCATGCGTCATCTGCCGTTTATGGGTGGTGATCTCCCTGCTGAACTCAACCGACTCAAGGGCAGCATGCGCCGTCTGGCGGTGCCCAAGCTCGGTGCTGTCTTCGAAGAACTTGGCTTCACCTATATGGGGCCTGTGGATGGTCACGACATTGCAGAGATGATGAGAACGTTCCAGGAAGCTCACCGCGTTGGTGGTCCAGTTCTGGTGCATGTGCTCACTACCAAAGGCAAGGGCTACCCCTATGCGGAGGCCGATCAGGTGGGTTATCACGCCCAGTCGGCTTTTGACCTCAATACCGGTAAGGCCCGACCGAGCAAAACCCCCAAACCTCCCAGCTACAGCAAGGTTTTCGGACAGACCCTGGTCAAAATCTGCGAGCAGAACCCTCGTGTTGTCGGAATTACAGCAGCCATGGCCACCGGCACGGGTCTGGACTTGCTGCAGAAAGCTTTGCCCGATCAATACATCGACGTGGGCATTGCTGAACAACATGCGGTGACCCTGGCTGCTGGCATGGCATCCGATGGTCTTCGGCCTGTTGTGGCCATCTACAGCACTTTCCTGCAAAGGGCTTTTGACCAGTTGATTCACGATGTGGGGATTCAGAAACTACCGGTCACATTCGTGTTGGACCGTGCTGGGGTCGTCGGTGCCGATGGCCCGACCCACCAGGGTCAGTACGACATCAGCTACATGCGCGCCATCCCCAACTTCACTGTGATGGCTCCGAAGGATGAGGCTGAACTCCAACGCATGCTGGTCAGTTCCCTCAAGCACGATGGACCGTGTGCAATCCGGATTCCGAGGGGCCCCGGTGAAGGTGTTCCTCTGATGGAAGAGGGGTGGGAGCCGCTACCGATCGGTTGTGGCGAAGTCCTCCGCTCGGGGGATGATCTGGTGATCGTGGCCTATGGAGCCATGAATGCCAAAGCGATGGCGACAGCTGAAATCCTTGCCTCTCAGGGGATTCAAGCCACGGTCGTCAATGCTCGATTCCTCAGACCTCTCGACACAGAATTACTGCACCCACTGGCCAAGCGCATCGGTCGACTGGTCACCATGGAGGAAGGATCACTGGAAGGCGGCTTTGGTTCCGCGGTGATTGAGTCCCTTCAGGAATCTGAACTCCATCTGCCTGTCATGAGGCTGGGAATTCCAGATGTTCTGGTGGACCATGCCACGCCACAGCAGAGTTTCGAAACGCTTGGCCTGCTGCCTGATCAGATGGCTGAGAGAATCCGAGAACGCTTCAACTTGATCACCACCCAGATTCAGAACAGCTCAGAAACTGGCGTTGAAATCCCATCAGTTCGAAGCTGAAAGCACAAAAAAGGGTGGCCATGCCACCCCGAGATTCCAATCATTCAGTTCAGGGTCTTTTTAAAGAACCCCTCTGGTCGCCAGGCCGAGGATGGCGCCCATTCCAATCACATGACCAAGGCTTGTTGTAGCCAGCAGTGAAGCGTGGCTCATTCCACCGAAAAATGCTGGATTGGGCAACTGGGCCCCCTCGTTCGGAAATTTGATCGCAGCTTTGCCGATCACAATGGCGATGACGTTGCAAACAATCATCACGAGCCCCACCTTTGGAGACCAGGTAACCGTGGCTGGAGCAATGGCCAGAAGTGGAGCGAGCATGAAGAACAGAGGCAACGATTTATCTTCCAGCCTTTAGGCACTCACGTACAACTCTTGTAAAAGTTGTTCATCGGAGTGCTTTTTGATACCCGATCAATCCTGCGACGATCACGGCATTGCTGAGGGTCAGGAAAGCTTCAGCCCCACCATGCAGGGCATCAATAGCCACCAGTTCCGATCCGAATTTCAGCTCGGCAATCAGAGCTGCTCCAATCGTGATTCCGACAAACAACAGTGTGAGTTGAAAACCACGACGGCTCAGAGTGGGAAGTAACCGCCGTTGACCCAGGTAATAGAGAAAGATCAGATATGGAAAGAGGGAGAGCGCAAACAATGGTGATGGATCGAAGTCAGGCATCAGATCTGATCCTCCACGTTCGTTGGCCCTTTGATTGACCATGCGGCCCAGGCCAGCATGGCGTTGCCGATCAGGGTGAATGATGCTTGGAACGTGACCAGCCAGCGCAATTCTTCAGCGTTGTCGTAGAGATGCCATGTGCATGCTGCCATTGCACTGATCAGCGCTGGAAGCATCGCCCAGGCGATTCGCCGCGTAGTGGTGTTCTGACCATCAGGTTTGTATTGATGAATCAGCACGATGGCCATCAGCCATTCAGCTACTGAGGCCCAATGAATCCACCATGTCCCCAGCGATAGCGCGTGCATGTCAGTTCAATGGAGTCGTTCACCGTAACGGTTGAACACTTGGATAATGGTCAGATCAACTGTTGATTGCTGGTGAAGGCGTTTCGCAGTGGGCGGAAGTTGAGCATCCTGCTCTGTGGTTATTACGGCGAGCACAATCTCGGTGACGATGCTCTGCTTCAAGTGCTGGTTTCGCAAATTCCTTCCGATTGGGAACTTGTGGTGACAGCTAGGGACGCAGACGCTGTTCATGCCTTGGTTCCCGGGGTGTCGACAGTGAATCGTCGCTCACTATCGGAAACCATTCAGGCCCTGAACCATGTTGATGCTCTCGTTCTTGGCGGAGGCAGTTTGCTTCAGGACGGAACCAGTTTTAAAAGCCTTCTTTACTATCTCGTTCTTCTCTGGATTGCCCGTTTCAAGCGGATTTCAATTCTGCTCTGGGGTCAAGGACTAGGCCCACTGCATCGTCGACTCAGCCAAATCCTGGTGAAGCACACTCTCTCTGGCGTGAGCGCTGTGTCTTGGCGTGATCCAGGCTCGATGGGGCTTGCAAAGCGCTGGGGACTCAATGTTCCGATGGTGATGGGCCCTGATCCAGTCTGGCGTCATCCCTCGCCAGCTTGGACGGGAGGCGACAGGCTGATCCTCTGCTGGAGACCCACTCGTCTGTTGGACAGCAAGGGCTGGAGCGCTCTTCTTGAGGCGGTGGATCGTTTGAGTTCCAGTGGATGTTCTGAGGTGATCTGGCTGGCCTTCCACGCAGACCAGGATGCGTCGCTGTGGAATGAACTTCATAGTCGTGATCTGATTCCTGAGGGATTGTTTCTCCGTTCCGTTCAGATGCAGGCAGAAACTCTTGAACAGGTCCAGCCCTTGTTCAGTGAAGCTTCACTGGTCATCGCCATGCGTCTGCATGCTTTGATTCTTGCCGCAACGGCAGGTTGTCCGACCGCGGCGCTCAGCTATGACCCGAAGGTGAAGGCAGCAGCGCAACTAGCCGCTTTGCCATGGGTGGATCTGAACAATCAGCTCAACTCCGAGCAGTTGATCCATCAATGGCAGTTAGCAATGACGGCTGAGCGAGATGGTTCGCAAATCGAACAATTGAAGCGTGATGCACAGCTTCACCAGATCATGCTTGTTGAGGAACTCGGAAAACTATCGGCTTAAACGAAGACCTGTTTCAACGTTGAAGAGGATTTCGTCTTCAGCCCGCCATGTCAATCTGATTTGTTCTGGGATGGTCTGTTCTGGAGGTGCCATCATTCGAATCAGTCCTTGTTGCGTTTCTAGGAACAGCAACTGGGAATTCCCCAGCCATTCTCTCGATTGGAGCTTGCCGGATAATCCTGAATCAGAAAAACGAATGGATTCTGGTCTCACGGCGCGAACATGATCTGAATCATCTTTCAGACAATTGATTTGCGGTCTACCGATGAATCGAGCAACAAAAAGACTGTAAGGGTTGTGATAAAGATTGTATGGCGTGTCAATCTGTTCTATTTTTCCTTCATGAAGTACAGCGATTCGTTGTGCCATCGCCATGGCTTCATGTTGGTCATGAGTCACATAGATGGTTGGTTTCCTTTGTTCCAAAACAAGCCTTCGAAGTTCTGGACGTATATCTTCTCTCAATTGTGCATCCAGATTACTCATCGGTTCATCCAGAAGATAAACCTCAGGCTCTCTGATCAGTGCCCGGGCTAAAGCAACTCTTTGACGCTGACCACCTGATAGCTCAGCAGGGCGGTTGCCGGCTCGATTCCAAAGTTGAACCAGATCGAGAATCTGTCTGATCTTTGATGTTCTATCGCGCTTTGATATGCCACGTATTCGCAAACCGAGTTCGAGGTTTTCAAACACAGTCAGATGGGGAAGTAGTGCATAGCTTTGAAACACCATGCCAACACTTCGCTCTGCAGGTGTCAGGCTTGTGATGTCACGACCACTGATGTGAATGGATCCGGCGCTAACAGGATCAAGTCCTGCAATTAAGCGCAATGTTGTGCTTTTGCCGCAACCACTTGGACCAACGAGAGCGAGACATTCATTGTCTGCGACATTCATGGTCAAACTTTCAACAATCCATTGCTTGTTGATGTTGCGTCCGACTTGTCTGAGTTCAAGTGTCATCCCTTAACAGCTCCGGTGGTTAAGCCCGAAACAATCGGTTTCTGGAAAACCATTACCAATAGGATGAGAGGAATTGATCCAATAACTGTAGCTGCTGCGTAAGGACCGTAGGGAACGGAATGAATCGACGAGCCTGCGATTCTTGCCATTGCAACAGGAAGTGTCAACTTATTTGAGTCGCTGATCCACGTGAGAGCAATTGGGTATTCATTCCATGAGAATAGAAAAACAAGAATCGATGTGCTTGCAATGGCTGGAGAAATGAGTGGAAGCAAGATCCAACGAAATCGTTGTAGAACGCTTAACCCTTCAACTCTTGCAGCATCTTCGAGTTCTGGAGGAAGATCAGAAAATGCATTCGTAAGTAAGAGAACTGCCAGAGGTTGCGATAGTGCTGCGTAGGGAATTGCAAGTGCAATCAGACTATTTCCAAGTTGTAGATACCGGGCGATTTCCAGCAAAGCCAGAAAGAGCAGTACATAGGGAAATAGTGCGCAACCAATTAGCAGACATTTGATGATCAGCGCACTTCGTTGTCCAAGCTTGCTGAGGCTGTAACTTGCAGGTATTGCTAATAACAGTGTTAGGGCTGTAGAGATGGCTCCTGCGAATAAACTATTGAAGAGATAGCGAATGAAAGGAGGATTGCTTTGTAGAACACTTTGATAATGAGCGAGTGTCCAACGCTGTTCCAGTGGAGCAAACGGTGTGACTAGTGCTTGATCAGTGCAGAACGAGGTGTAGAGCTGCCAGGCCAAGGGGCTGAGGGACCAGATCAATAGAGCGATAATCACGAATCGTGCTGCTTTCATTTTGCAAAGGCTCCTGTGGATCGGTTTCTCACCGCAGTGATCACGAGCCACGCAATGACAATCAGTGAACTGAGAATTGCGAAGCTGCCAATCATGATGGTGGCGCTGTATCCAAAATCGAGAAACCGCAGAGCATTCCAATAGGCATAGAGAGCAATGCTTTCCGTACTGCTGGCCGGACCTCCTCCAGTCATCACCTGTACAAGATCAAAGACTCCGAAGGCTTGAGCAAGACGGAACATCAATGCAAGACCCAGGTAGGGAAGCAGAAGAGGAATCGTGATGCGCCGCAGGCAAATCCAGGGACCTGCTCCCTCCAGCTTTGCGGCTTCGTAGAGATCAGTAGGAATGGTCTGCAGGCCAGCAAGCAGAATCAGCGCCACAAATGGGGTTGTTTTCCAGATATCGGCGTAGACGGTGGTGATCCATGCAATGGATGGTTCACCCAGAGCATTGAGTGAACGACCCAATCCCGATTGCAGCAGACGGTCGATGGGTCCGTAGGGAGTGTTGAAGATCCATCTCCAGCCAAGAGCCATCACTGTTGTGGGTAGGGCCCATGGAATTAATGAGGATGATCTGATCAGTGCTCGCTTTCGTAACGGCTGATTGAGGATCAAGGCAATGACCAAGCCAAGCACAACTTCAGCCGTCACCGAGACAAAGGCAAAGCGAAGGGTCTGCAGCAGGTCCTGCCAGAAACGGGCGTCCTGCATGAACCGTTGCCAGTTGGCGCCTTGATTCGGGATGGCCACCAGGCCAGTCATCACCGAATCTGCATGAAAGCTGAGCCAGACGTAGCGAAACAGCGGCAATGCAAACACCGCAATCAAAAAGATTAGGGACGGAATCAGAAGGATCAGCAATGGCATTAGGGAGCTGCTCCTGATGCTTCAAGCACCTGACTTGTGGACCGCTCTGCTTGTTGCATCCCTACTGGAGGGGCTGTCATTCCTGTGAGTGTGGCGCTTAGTTTTCTCTGTAAAACATCACTGATCTGTGCATAGAGAGGAGTCTCTGGTCTCGATCGGGCATACTGCAATGCTTCACCGATGGATTGCAATGAAGGATTTTTCTTCAGCAGGTTTTGATCATTGAAGATCGCTCTTTGAGTTGGTGTATATCCGTATTTGGTATACAAATAATGTTGAGATTCCTCACTCGTTAGAAATTTAAAAGCCTCAATAGTTGATTCAGGATTTGCGGATCCCTTTAAAAGACTCAATCCCCAGCTTCCCAGGGTTGAAGCAGGTTGATGACCCGTTTGTGCCACCATCGTTGTAATTCCTACTTTATTTCTGACCGGACTGTCTTTCTTTTGTAATTCAGCCCAGGCATAGGGCCAATTGCGCATAAAGGCTGCCTGGCCAGATTTGAAGCTCTGCAAGGCCTCAGGCTCAGCAAAGTTGGTGACGGCTCGTGGACTGATTCCTTGTTTAATCAGGTCATCAAGCCATTGCGCAGCGGCGACTCCTGGTGGTTGATCCAGGCCAATCTTTCCGGTTTCTGGTGCAAACCATTCACCACCGAAACCGTCAATAATTTCAAGAAAAACACAACTTAACCCTTCATATTGCCTGCCTTGCCACACATAGCCGTAGGGGATCTTTCCGCTAGACTGTAGTGACTTACTGATGCTCTCTAGGTCCTCCGGTGTCTGAGGGGGCTGATCCATCAGATCGGTGCGCCAATAGAGAAGGCCGATGTCAGCAGTCAGCGGCCAACGCAGCAGTGATCCCTGGTAATGGTTTCCTTCACTGGCACCTGTAGCAAGAGCGTTCACCTCATCGTTGGTGAAATAGCTGTCAAGGGATTCGAGCCAGCCCGCTTTTGCATATTTCGGCACCCACGTTACGTCCATTAGCAGTCCGTCAAAGGGCGTGTCCCCCAATAAAAGACTGCTGATTGCTAAGTCTGAAATTGCCTCGGTTTCCAAAGGACCCCGGATCACATTGAGATGAATACGGCCCTGGTGTTGTTGATTAAAGCTTTTGACCAGTTCAGCAGTTGAATCAGCAAATGGAGCCGGCATCAGAATGGAGACGTGATCTGGTTGCTTTGCAACAACAGAAATTCCCAATAGAACGCTGGCAATCGCGATGATGGAGACCATCAACAGCCTGAACGATCGCTGCCTAATCCAGAGCATCGTTTTACTCCTGGGTTTCGAGTGCACCCATTTGTTCAGCAGCCCAGTCCGAAACTGTGAAGGCCTCAACAGCGGAGCTCATTTTCTCCATCCTTTCCATTTGCTCTGAAGTGGGCATATCAATAGCGGTGTCAATCGCAGTGTCCATTTGTTTGTGCGAATAAGGATTAGTAAGAACTGCACCATCAAGAATCACTGAAGCCCCTGTGAATTCAGAAAGTACGAGAACTCCAGCCTGTCCCTTTCTGGCAGCTGCATATTCTTTGGCGACCAGATTAAGACCATCACGCAGTGGGGTGATCCAGCAGATATCTGCTTGCGCAAACCACGCCACCATTTCCTCATAGGGAATTCTGCGTGTTGAGAATCGAATTGGAACCCAGTCAATTTTGCTGAAACGTCCGTTAATTCGACCAGCTGTTTCTTCGATCAGTCGCTGCGTATCTTCATAGATCCGCATTCCCGAAGCGGCGGCGACACAGGCCAGCATTAGGACAACTTTCCCGTGAAGGTCAGACCGACGTTCAAGAAGTCGCTCAAAGGCTAACAACAACTCTTCGTTCCCTTTCGTGTAATCGACTCTGCTTGCTGAAAGGATGAGCTTTCTGCCTTTTTTTGTGTCTTCGTCAATTCGTTCCGATAAATGCTGAACATGCGAATCTTTCGTGAGTGCTTGAATAACATCTGGAGATGTTCCTACTGGAGATGATAAAAGTCTTACTTTTCGTCCTCGATAGTTCAGCCAAGGTGTTTCAGACGGCTCTGTTAATGCTGAGCCGCAGCCAAGAAATCGAAGAGGAACACTTTGTTTTTCTCCTTTTTCAACGCCTAAAAGACAATTCGCGGCCCTTGCGAAATTCTCTGTGTAGCGTGGAATATGAAAGCCAACGACGTCACAACTGAGTAAGCTTTCCAAGATTTGCTTCCGCCATGGAAGAATTGAAAAAACATCACTACTGGGGAATGGTGTGTGATGGAAAAAAGCAATTTTAAGGTCTGAACGTTTGCTGCGAATGTATCCAGGAACAAGCCAAAGATTGTAGTCATGGACCCAAACCGTAGCGCCGGGAGCTGCCTCTGAGCAGGCTGCATCGGCAAATCGTTGATTAACTTCTTCGAAAATACTCCAATCTGTATTGTTGACATCAAAGTAGTTTGGGAAGGTGTGTAAGATTGGCCAGAAAGATTCTTTTGAAGTGACGTGGTAAAAGCTTGAAATCTGTTCCTGTTCTAACGGTATTCTTCTCAATGTGAATGAAGCTGGTTCATCCATCGCGATTCTTTCATCTTCGGCATTGCTTAGGTCATTGACCTGGCGCCAAGCAATCCAGGTGCCGTTGTCTCGGTCTCTAAATAAGTTTCTAAGAGTAGGAATAATGCCATTCGGACTTTTCTGGTCACGCCAGATTCTTTCACCTGCTTCGTCTTTTGCTTCATCAAATGGTGTCCGATGATAAAGAATAATGAAATTGCTGCTGCCTATGTTCAAATCCATTTGGATGAACTCCCATATGATTTTGGTTTAACTCCACGATTCAGCTCATCAGTGTTTCTGTTAAGCAATGGAATTACTCTGTTCAGACACCAAAGTATTTAGCACGTCCTGTGCATGGCCAACCGGTCTGACGCCAGTCCAGCGTGCACGTAAAACACCTTCGGGATCGATCAAAAACGTATGTCGAAGTGAGTAGGGTGCCATCCACGACCCGTACTGACGACTCACCTTGCCTTCAGGGTCGGACAACAAGGTGAAGTCAAGTCCTTCGCTGCTGCAAAATGATTCGTGATCATCAACGCTGTCGGCTGATACAGCTGCGATGTCGCAGAGATGAGCGTTGAATTCTTTTAGGGATTCTTGGAAGCCGTGAGCTTCAATTGTGCAACCGGACGTGAAATCTCTTGGGTAAAAATAAAGAACCAGCCAGCGGCCAGACCAGTTTTCCAGACTCCAATTTTGTGACGGACCTCCACCCAGGGTGCCTGGGAGAACGAAATTGGGTGCTTGATCACCAATTTCTGGAAGCTTGCCGCCTAGTGCCCGTGCCTTGGACGGTTTCCAGAACAGAGCTACTGCCCCAGTCACTGTGATGCCGAGAAAGTCTCGACGCTTCAGTTCAAACTGGGGCATGTTGGTAACGATTCAGACTTTGGCCAGGTCGATGCCAAGAGACTTGGCATAGGCACCCAGGCCTTTCTTCTGGATGGTCTTTAGGGCACGGGTCGTGATCCGAAGATTCACCCAGCGGTTTCCCTCGGCCCACCAGAGTCGGCGCTGCTGCAAATTGGCCTGCTGCAGCTTTTTGGTTCTGATATGGGAGTGGCTCACTGCCATTCCGTTGTTGGCACGCGTACCAGTGAGCTGACACACCCGGGACATGATGACGATCCTTTGTTTCTGTGACCAATGGCCAAGCAGCCAATTTAGCAAACTGACCCGGTCAGGTCCCCTTACTCACAAGCTCGGACAGCAGCTTGGCACTGCGTGTCTGGAAGCCTGCTAGTTCGTTGGGTTCCAGCCCTCCCACTCCTAGGCGTGCCATGTCGTAGAGATGCAAAGCAAGTTCCGAGGCCAGTCTTTTGCTAGGGGAAGACTGCTCGGTTCCGACAAGGACACCACCTGCAGAAAGTTTCAGAAGTCCTTCGACAAGTGGATGCCGACGGTTGATCAGCAGCACGTGATGGTCAGGCAAACCTGGCAACCTTTGTTCCATCAGAGCTCCCATGTCATTCATGCGTCGCATCTGCTCCGGAAGCAGGATCATCGCTGGTGGAGCGTCTTCACCGCCTTTCAGCGCCTGCACCTGAATGGTGACTTTGTCGTTGTTCAGCGATTCTTTGATCAGGTTTCGGATTGATTCACTCTGTGTTTCACCATCCTGATCACTGATTTCTGGCTTTTCATCGCGAAGACTCTCGTCCAGTTCCGCATCCACTCTTTGGAATTTGAACTGTTCATTTGTTGCCTCAAGCCATGGCAGAAACTGACTATCGATTACAGTTTCGGCGAAAATGATCTCGGCTCCCTGACTCTTCCAAAGGGACAATGCACCCGCCTGGGCAACTTCATCAGTGCAGTACAGAATTCGTTTGGATTGCGTGTCTGAAAGTCTGCTTTGATAAGATGTTAACGTTGTGTAATTTTTTTCTCCTGCACTGATTGGTTCTGCTTCTCCATCAGATACTTCTGCAGTTGTTGTAAATAAGATCAATTCTGAAACCTGCTCTGCAAACTTTTCGTCCTCCATGGCGCCAATTTTTACAAATGGAGCCAGAGAGTCCCAAGCTTCAGCATATTGTTCTGGATTATCTTTTTTGAGGTTTTTTAATCTGTCAGCGACTTTTTTGGCAACAAAGTTACCAATAGATCTTACTTTTCGATCGGTTTGCAGAGCGCTTCTGCTCACGTTCAGGGGAATGTCAGGGGAGTCAATAACTCCTCTCAAAGGTAGAAGATAGCGTGGGACGATTTCTTTGATTGAATCGCTCACATAGACCTGATTGCAATATAAGCGAATATCACCTTTTTCCCAATCAGCTCGTCCTACGGATTGAGGGAAGAAGAGAATTCCTTGCAGAGTATAGGGATAGTCGGTATTGAGGTGGACCCAGAGCAGTGGATCTCCCTGAAAGGGATAGAGATAGTGGTAAAGGTCGATATAGTCCTGGTCGGACATTTCTCTGGGATTTCTTCTCCAGGCAGGATTACGCTTGTTGACACTTTCGCCCTCGAGTTGAACATCGATGGGCATGAAGTCGCAGTACTGAGTGATCAGTGTGCGTAACCTTGCAGGCTCCAGATACTCCAACTCATCCTCCATTAAATGGAGGATGACATCAGTTCCAGGCTCAGCTCTTTCGTGACTCTCCAGTTTAAACGCGGGAGATCCGTCGCACACCCAGCGAACTGCTTCACTGTCGGCACGGGCTGAGCGTGTGATCAGCTCCACTTCTTTGGCGACCATGAAACTGGAATAAAAGCCAAGACCAAAATGGCCAATAATTGCATCTGATTCCTGTTTGTATTTCTCTAGAAAGTCTTCTGCACTGGAAAACGCTACTTGGTTGATGTACTTTTTTACTTCATCGGCTGTCATTCCGATTCCGTTGTCACTGATTTTGACTGTCTTTGCTTCTCGATCAACCGTGATGTTGATCAGACCCTCATTCCCTTCAGAGCAGTCGCCTGCCATTGCTGCCATGCGGCGTTTGCTGATGGCATCAGTCCCGTTGCTGACCAGTTCTCTTAGAAATACCTCGTGGCCTGAATAAACGGCCTTCTTGATGATTGGGAAAATGTTTTCGGTATGGATCTGAATCTGACCCTGTTCAAGCACCGACATCAGCACGCATGACTTTATTAAAAATTAGTCATGGTGGGTGCTGTTGATCAAGAGGTTGCTTGGTGAGTTTCCCGAACGTCAGCAGCTCTGGGTGCGTTGGAGCTCTGATCGTTCCTCTGGGAGGATCGCGCCTTCGATGGGGCAGATTTGAAGGCATACGCTGCAGTTAATGCAGGTCTCGAAATCAATCCAGTAATACTCAGTCCCTTTTGTGTTTTTACCCTTCCCAGGCGTGATGCAAGCAACAGGACAGGCTTCGACGCAATCTGCTGCTCCTTTGCAGACATCGGTCACGATCGTGTGGGCCATGCATCCATTCAGCGACGTTCGATCTTAGTGATCGATCCATTCGAGGCTGTCACAGCCCGACTGATTCAGGCGATCGAGCGCTTCTGCATGATTGCCACAGGCACGATGGTCAAGCACGCTGATTCTTCCCTGTTGGTGGAGTGCCATCTGGCGTTGTATTGCCGACTCCAGTGTCTGCGTGGGTCCATAACAGATCAGCGCAGCGCTTTCTTCATGGGTGGTGGTGATGGGGTCTCCTGGAAGATCCCTGATGTCATCGACGCAGTAGCTGAATCCCAGGCCTGTCGCTTCTGCACCTTCACCGCCAAGTTTCCTGACCAGTGAGTCGTATCGTCCGCCTCGGGCAATGACTACAGGTGCAGATGTTCCTTGACAGACCAGTTGCAGCACGATGCCGTCATAAAGCTCGTAATGAGGTTGGAATGTGGGGTCAAGTTGCAGTTGGAGCCCTGACTTCTCAGCAAGGGGATCCAGATGGGTGAAGAGTCTCTGCAGCTGTTGAAGCACCTCTTGATTCGGATACTGCGCATTGAGTGAGTGAAGGATGTCCTGGGGAGTGCCGCGTCGGTCGAGCCACAGGGCCAAATTCTCTTGGGCACGGTTCTCTAATCCCAGCTCTTGCAGGCCCAGGCGGTCGTACTGACTCAAACAAGCACGGATCCTGTTTCTCTGTCTGGATTCAAATGGTTCCAGCAGCAAGTCCATCAGACTGGTATGTCCGATCAACAGCCTCGGTTGATGGGTCTTGTTCAGGTTTAGGCCTTTCAGTGATGCCAACAAAAGACTGAACAATTCAAGTTCCGACTCAACTCCCAGGCCTCCGAACAGTTCAACGCCGCAATGCAGGTTTTCCTCAATGCACTGACCTCCTTCATCGGCTGTTCTTGACTCGAAGACCGTTCCGCAGCTCCAGAGTCTCAGAGGTCGCTGACGCTCTAAGAGCCTTGTAGAAGCTGCTCGGGCGATGGAGGCTGTCAGTTCCGGTCTCAATCCCAGTGGTTCATCCGAGACAAGTCGCACAATGTCGCGGCTGTCGATGGCTCCTCCTGCTTTCAGAGTGTCCATCCGTTCAATTCGGGGAGGTGTGACTTCCTCGTATCCCCAAAGACGAAACACTTCGGCCAGGGTTTCCCTGAGTTCCTGGTTGCGTTGAACCTGCTGAGGATTGAGATCTCTCACGCCTGAGGCGGGTTGCAGGGCCATCGCGCCTGTCGCTGCTTCGATCAGGATCCCATGGCTTGGGTTTCAGTTTGCGTAGAGCCCTTCTGCGAGAGGCTCGATGTCCTCGAGCTCCTTTTGTAGATCGGTATGAAGCCCAGGACCTGTGGCAAGAATGCGTCCGGATGACACGTCGTAATTTTTAGCTCTGTAATCACTGACTTCGCCTCCTGCAATCACCACCAGAGCAGCGCCGGCTGTTATGTCCCAGGGGGACAATCCTCGTTCCCAGTAACCGTCGAGTCGTCCTGCAGCCACATAAGCCAGATCAACGGCTGCGGCACCACCGCGCCGAACACCCCTTGTTTTGTGGGTTAGTCGGCAGAACTCCGCGTAGTTGTTGTCTGAGCGTTCCCTTCGGTCGTAGGCGAATCCCGTGACCAGAAGACTGTCTTCCAGCGATGAGCAGCCGCTCACTTGGATGCGTTGGTCATCAAGGAAAGCTCCTGTGCCGGGACAGCACCAGAACACTTCCTGTAAAAACGGAACAGCCACTGCCCCGAGAATCGGAAGACCTCTCCAGAGCAAGCCCACCGATGTGGCGAAAAAGGGGTAGCCATGCGCGAAGTTCGTGGTGCCATCGAGAGGATCAACACACCAGCACAACTCCGAAACATCCCCCTTTGCACCCGATTCCTCAGCGAGAACTGATATCTCGGGGGTTGCCTCACCTAGACCGCTCAGCACAGCCTTTTCGGCAGCCAAATCGGCATTCGTCACCAAATCTCCAGCCCTTGCTTTCTGTTGGATGGAGACAAGTTGCCCGTAATGCTGCATCAGCACCGATCCACCCAAATTGGCCGTCGCTCTAGCGATCTGGCTCAGCTCTTCAAGTCTGGGCGGTGTCAGGCCGGCGTCTGCAGCGGCTGCAGCGCAATCAAGATGTTGCTTCGTCATTCATTCCAGGTTTCGAGTTCCTCGAGGGGGATGTCGCGAGTGATTTTGCCCCGGCCGAAGTGGCGACCGAACTGCAGGTCGTAAACCTCATCCTCATCCTGTGTTTCCGCGACAAGCGGGCCAGTGGCTCTGGCTACACAAAGCAGTCCATACCCTTTAGCTCTCAGTTCTCTGGACAGTCCCATGGCCTCATGCTGATCCAGTTCGCCCTGTTGGATGCGAACCGCGCAGCTTGTGCAGCAACCGTTTCGGCAAGAAAAAGGCAGTGGATCTCCCTGCTTTTCAAAGCTTTGCAGGATGTAATCACCCTCCGCTACTTCATGGGAAATGACCCGACCTTGTTGTCTCCAGTGGATGGTGACCCGATGAGTCGGCCTCATTCAATGCAGTTGGAAACGCCCTGCTACATTCTGACTTGCCAGACGAGCCCCTGGAGAGGTGGCCGAGTGGTCGAAGGCGCAGCACTGGAAATGCTGTATAGGGGCAACTCTATCGAGGGTTCGAATCCCTCCCTCTCCGTTTTCCTCCGGTCCTACGGGACCGGTTTTTTATTGGAACGTTTTCAGCAATAGATCTTCAATGAACGATGCCTTAAGGACTGATCCATCAACGATCCTCCTAACGTTTTAAACCCAATGCGCACATCCATCCGTTGATTAGCCGAATCGGCCTGAAACATAATCCTGTGTGGCTTGTTGAGATGGTGAATTGAAGATCATTTCTGTGTCGTTGAACTCCACGAGATAGCCGACTTTCCCAGAGCCTCCTTCGACCGCCTCAGCATTGAAAAAAGCAGTCATATCACTCACTCTCAAAGCCTGCTGCATGTTGTGTGTGACGATAACGATTGTAAAACTATTCTTCAATTCATGCATTGTTTCCTCGATTTTCAATGTAGAGATTGGATCCAATGCCGAGCAGGGCTCATCCATCAGGATCACTTCTGGTTGAATTGCAATCGTGCGTGCAATGCAGAGACGTTGTTGTTGCCCTCCGGATAGGGAGTAACCGCTTTCATTGAGCTTATCCTTGCATTCGTCCCAAACAGCGGCTTGGCGAAGAGAACGCTCAACTAATTCGTCCATATCTCCTGAGTAGCCATTGATTCGTGCTCCGAAAGCAATGTTTTCGTAGATACTTTTGGGGAACGGATTCGGTTGCTGAAATACCATCCCAATACGGCGTCTAACTTCCACTGGGTCGACTGAGGGGGCATAAAGATCTGCTCCATCGAACAGCACGCGCCCATTGAGGGTGCACCCCTCAATCAGATCATTCATCCGGTTCAGTGCTCTCAGAACCGTTGATTTTCCACAACCTGATGGACCGATGAATGCGGTAACTTTCCCTCGCGGAATGTCGCAGTAAACGTTTTTGACAGCTTCATAGCTGCCATAGCTGATTGTTGTGTTTTGAATGGAGAGGCAGATGTCTGTTGAGGCTTCTGTGCTCGTCGTGCTGGTTGAAGTCATGAGGGCATACTGGCTTTGTGGAACAACTGGAAACCCAAGTGATGGATTGAAGACTGCTGGTTCAATTGGCAGCAAAGCGTCTCAGCCACCGAGCAAACAGATTGATGAGCAGAATAAAAAGCACAAGCACAAAAGATGCTGCCCATGCGAGTTCATTCTGTGCTTCGTATGGCAGTGTTGCAAAGTTATAGATCAACACGGAAAGTGTTGCGATTGGGTTGAAAATCGAATCGAACCCCCGCGGCCAGAATGGAGAGAAGAGAGCTGTGAAAATCAACGGAGCTGTCTCTCCTGCCGCTCTGGCAATGGACAGCACGACACCCGTGGCAATAGGTGTGAAGGCTGAAGGAAGAGTGATTCTCACAATTGTGACGAATTTGGATGCACCCACACCCAATGCAGCGCGACGGAGGTCGTCTGGAACTAATTTTAAGCCTTCATCGGTGGTCTTAATCACCGTTGGTAGCATTAAGATGGACAATGCAAAACCACCAGCAATGGCGCTGTAGGAATTTCCAAAAATTATTTTGGTTTTCACAATAATGGTGTAAACAAAAACGCCGGCAATAATCGATGGGACTCCAGACATGACGTTGGTCCCGAATCGAATGAATTGAGAAAATCCTCCCCCGCCTGAGTACTCAGCAAGAAAAATTCCACCTCCC
This sequence comes from Synechococcus sp. UW179A, assembly GCF_900473965.1. Classification (NCBI taxonomy): domain Bacteria; kingdom Bacillati; phylum Cyanobacteriota; class Cyanophyceae; order Synechococcales; family Synechococcaceae; genus Synechococcus; species Synechococcus sp. UW179A. The sequence goes on from NZ_UCNJ01000012.1 coordinate 240,772, forward strand.
ACACCAACTGGTATTGCGACCAGAGCCGATAGGAAGGTCACGAGGAGCGTGCCGATTACTGCATTGCCGATACCTCCACCTTCAAGGCCTGTGGATGGTGCAGTAAACAGATTAAGGTTGAGCGCAGCACCACCCTTGATCAGCACATAAGCCAGTACTGCAATGAGTGGTAGAACTGCAAGAGCTGAAAATAAACCCGCTAAAAATGTAAGGAATTTACTGAGTAAATTGCGTCTTAAACCCTGTTTGTAAGACAGGTCAGGAACGTCTCTTTTCAGGCTGGCAGTTGGTGAAATTACCATTATTTCAATACTTGAGACTGAGACGTTTGACCAGCCATTGGGCCAGGATATTCACCGCCAAGGTGAGAATCATCAAGATGAATGCTGCATACATCAACGAAGAAACCTGACTCCCGTCCGCTTCTCCAAACTGATTGGCAAGCATGGCTGAGATGGTGTTTCCAGGTGCCAGTACAGACCAGCTGAAGGAGTTCGAATTGCCAATGATCATTGTGACGGCCATTGTTTCACCCATCGCACGTCCCAGTGCGAGCATCACTCCGCCCACAATTCCAGAGATCGCAGCGGGCAGCATCACGTTGAGAATTGCTCCCCAGCGTGTCGTTCCAACGCCGTAGGCGGCTTGACGCAGCCTCATGGGCACCTGATTCAATGAGTCCCTAGAGATCGCAGTGATGATTGGCAGAATCATCACAACCAAAATTAAAACCGCTGGCACGATTCCAGGCCCCATGGGATCTGTTGAAAAGAAAGGAATCCAGCCGAGGGTTCTGTGCAGGATTTCCAGAAACGGGCGGATAAACGGCTCCATCACGAAGATGGCCCAAAGGCCTAAGACCACTGAGGGAATTGCTGCTAATAACTCCACCATCAACCCGATCAGCGTTCGGATTTTCAGGGGAATGATGTTTTCGGTGATGAAGATCGCTGTTCCTACCCCAAGAGGTACTGCAATGAGTAATGCCAGCAGCGATGTCAGCAGCGTTCCGTAAATTGCTGTGAAGGCGCCGTATTCGTCTTTGACGGGATTCCAGTTTGAGGTCACCAAAAATGACCAGCCATATCGGCCCATGGAGTCCAGCGATCCCCAGAACACAACGATGAGGATGGCCAGCAGCACCATCGCCACCACCGAGGCCAAAACGACCACCAGGATCCTGAAGCCGGAATCAACCGATTTCTCCACCGGCGGACGACGCCGTAAGAGATACAGCTCCAACGATCTGGGCATTCTGTGTGCAACAGACCAGTGAAACGTACCGGTCCAACGGGGTCCAAATCACTAAGGGCTCGTTAACCCACCCTTTGGGCTTGCGTGTGCGGGGACTGGGTGAGAGCTGTTTGGGCCGTTACCGTAGGACTTCACACAGGCGTTTATGGGCCGGATCGTCGGAATCGACCTGGGTACCACCAATTCCGTCGTGGCTGTTCTTGAGGCCGGGCGGCCCGTGGTGATTGCCAATGCGGAGGGCACCAGGACGACTCCCTCCGTTCTGGGTTACACCAAAGACAATGAACTTCTGGTGGGTCAACCGGCTCGTCGCCAGCTGGTTCTCAATCCCCGTAATACCTTCTCCAATCTCAAGCGTTTTGTTGGTCGGGCCTGGGAAGAGCTCGACGATGGATCTCTCACCGTTCCCTACACGGTTCGCTCCAACAGTCAGGGCAATGTCCGCGTGGCTTGTCCCCAGACCGAGCGGGAGTATGCCCCCGAAGAACTCGTGGCCAGCATCCTGCGCAAGCTGGTGGATGACGCCTCCACCTATCTCGGCGAAGAAGTTGAATCGGCAGTTATCACTGTTCCTGCTTACTTCAATGACGCTCAGCGTCAGGCCACCCGAGATGCCGGTCGGTTGGCTGGCATCAATGTTGAGCGGATTCTCAATGAACCCACCGCAGCTGCCCTCGCCTACGGCTTTGATCGAAGTGCGGTTCGGCGAGCCCTCGTTTTCGATCTCGGAGGAGGAACCTTCGATGTGTCTCTACTGAGGATCGCCAATGGGGTTTTCGACGTCAAAGCCACCAACGGTGATACCCAGCTAGGCGGTAATGACTTCGATCAGCGCATAGTTGACTGGCTAGCGGAAGCTTTTCTCAAGGAGCATGATGTCGACCTAAGGCGTGATCGTCAGGCACTTCAGCGACTCACCGAGGCGGCCGAAAAGGCCAAACAGGAGCTTTCCGGTGTGACCTCCACACCCATCTCCCTGCCCTTCATTGCTACGGGTGCAGACGGTCCCCTCCACATCGAAACAACATTGGACCGCGAAACCTTCGAGAGTTTGTGTCCTGATCTTCTCGACCGTTTGCTCGTTCCGGTGCAGTCGGCACTCAGAGATTCCGGTTGGGCTGCTGATGACATCGATGACGTGGTGCTTGTTGGAGGCAGCACGCGCATGCCGATGGTGCAGCAATTGGTCAGAACACTGATCCCGAATGACCCCTGCCAATCGGTCAATCCGGATGAGGTCGTTGCCGTGGGCGCCGCTGTGCAGGCGGGAATCATCACCGGAGAATTGCGGGATCTTCTGCTCAATGACGTCACACCCCTTTCGCTGGGTCTGGAAACCATTGGAGGTTTGATGAAGGTTTTGATTCCGCGTAATACCCAGATCCCTGTTCGTCAGTCCGACGTGTTCAGCACATCGGAGCCCAATCAGTCATCAGTCGAGATTCATGTCTGGCAAGGAGAGCGCCAGATGGCGACAGACAACAAATCACTCGGACGTTTTCGACTCTCGGGAATTCCTCCAGCGCCTCGCGGTGTGCCTCAGATCCAGGTTGCCTTCGACATCGATGCCAACGGCATTCTTCAGGTGAGTGCAACGGATCGGACAACGGGCCGTAAGCAGTCGGTGACCATCCAAGGGGGGTCAACGCTCAGTGAAGATGAAATTCAGGGTCTACTCGCTGAAGCCGAAGCACGTGCAGATGAAGACCGTCGCAAGCGCTCCACAATCGAGCGACGTAACTCGGCGATGACCCTGGTGGCCCAAGCAGAGCGACGCCTACGCGACGCCGCTCTGGAGCTTGGTCCCTACGGAGCTGAACGTCAGCAAAGAGCCGTTGAGATGTCGGTTCGTGATGTCCAGGATCTTCTTCAGCAGGACGATCTGCAGGAGCTAGAGATGGCTGTGAGCGGACTTCAAGAAGCGCTGTTCGGTCTGAACCGCCGTCTCACAGCTGAGCGTCAGACCGAAACTGGACCACTTCAAGGTCTGAAAAGCACCCTTGGCACTCTCAAGGACGAGCTGTTTGCTGAAGACGACTGGGATGAAGACCCATGGGCATCGCCACAGTCCCGTTACGACGGACGCATGAGAGGTGGCCGAAGAGGGATTGACCCCTGGGACGATGACAACTTCCGCTGAACCGGACTACTGGTCATTGCTTGGTCTGGAGCCTGGTGCAGCTCCCGACGCGCTCAAGAGAGCATTCCGGCGTGAAGCCAGACGCTGGCATCCCGATCTGAACGGGAACGATCGTCACGCCGAAGAACGCTTCAAGCTTGTCAATGAGGCTTACGCGGTTCTCAGCAACCCAGACCGCCGCAAGGAATGGCAGTCGCGCCAACGCGGAGGCGTTGCAGCCACTGACCCATTCAGCAGAGGATTTCCCGATTTTGAGGACTACCTTGCTGTTGTTCTTGGTCTAGAGCGTGAGCCTGTTCGCAGAGAGCAGACGCAAGGGGAGCAAGACGTTCGAGAGCAGTCGGCGAATCACAGCGAAAGATCTGAATCGCCCTACGGGGCTCACTGGCCAGAGGCCTCTCCTCAGCCACCGCCTCCGGTCCGTAGTGAAGATGATCTGGAAACCGTTGTTGATCTCACGCCGGATCAAGCCCTGCACGGCACAACCGTGGAGCTGGAGCTGGGGGACGGCACTCTGGTTGAAGTTGGTACCCCGCCTCGCGCGGGAGACGGTTGGCGGTTGCGTCTGGAGGGCGTAGCCCTCGGAGGACGCGATCATTTCCTGCACCTGCGGGTGATCACGGATGACGGCCTGCGCATTGATGGCCTTCGGGTGCATTACCGACTTGAGTTGCTGCCTCCGGATGCCGCGCTTGGTTGTGCGGTGGATGTGCCTACTCTTTCTGGCCCGGTGACACTTCAGGTCCCTCCCGGTTCATCCAGTGGACGAATGTTGCGATTGCGTGGTCGCGGTCTTCGGCTCGGAGACGATTGCGGTGATCAGCTTGTGGAGATTGTGATCGTGATCCCGGCGGAGCTGGATGACGATGAACGAGCGCTTTATCAACGCCTGCAGGAACTCAGTCTTGAGCGCGCCAACGGTTTCTAAGCAGCTGTTCCGATGAGAGACTGATGTTGACGATTGATCAGCATGTTGGTTCACGTGCTTCTGTACGACGCAGGACAGGACAGCGAAGGCATTCACTCCCTGGAGCTCTCAGGTCAGACGGTGGTGCTGATGTTTGAGAACCGCGACGATGCCGATCGCTATGCTGGACTTCTGGAAGCGCAGGACTTCCCAACTCCCAGCGTTGAAGCTCTCGATCGTGAAGAGATCGAGTTGTTCTGTCGTGAAGCGGGTTATGAGGCCCGATTCGTCTCTGATGGTTTTGTTCCAAAGTCGGACGATGAACGTCTGATGCTGGCGCCACCGAGTGCCAATCGCGACGTGGCCAATTGGCAGGAGCAGGATCCGGAACAGGATCTAGCCCAGGCGCAGGGACGCGCCCCGCAGGACGAATCTTCCGTTCAGGATCTTGATGATGTGCGGCGGCGTCTTGAGGGTCTTCTATAGACATGTCCGAATCTCTTTCCATCGGTGCCGAGTCCAACTCTTCGTTGGTGTCTCCCTCGGAAGACCGTGGCTATCTGCTAACCGAACAGGTGAATCCTGCAAGTGATCACCTTGATCAGCTCTCCACCGATGCACTGGTCGACCTTTTCATCGACGAGGACCTCAGGCCCCAGCAGGCCGTGTTTGGAGCAAGAAAGTCTTTGAGCCTGGCGATCGACGCCATTGCTGAACGACTGCAGCGGAGCGGCCGCTTGTTTTACCTGGGTGCAGGGACTTCTGGACGACTTGGCGTTTTGGACGCTGCAGAATGTCCACCCACCTTCTGCAGCCCTCCAGAGCTTGTTCAAGGAATTCTTGCCGGAGGTGCACCGGCGCTGTTGCGCAGTTCCGAGGGTCTTGAAGATCTTGAATCAGCTGCAGTCACTGATCTTCAAGAACGTGGTTTCGGCTCGAAAGATTGTCTGGTCGGAATTGCCGCTGGAGGAACGACGCCCTATGTCCGCGGTGGACTGAGCTACGCCAAAGAGCTCGGCGCGCTCACAATTGCCATGGCCTGTGTTCCTGTGGAACAGGCTCCTTTGCCTTGCGCAATTGACGTGCGGCTGTTGACAGGCCCTGAGCTGTTGACAGGTTCAACACGTCTGAAAGCTGGAACAGCCACAAAAATGGCCCTCAATATCCTCTCAACAGGGGTAATGGTTCGGCTTGGCAAGGTCTATGGCAACAGGATGGTCGACGTTGCCGCTAGCAACAGCAAACTTGTCGATCGCTCCATTCGAATTCTCAGAGATCTGCTTGGTATGGAACGCGAGATAGCTCTCGACTTGTTGGAACGCGCCAAGGGATCGGTGAAACGTGCACTGCTGATGGGCAGCTGTGATTTACGCGCCGACGAAGCTGATGCCCTGTTTGAAGCGCATGGAGCTGATCTAAGAGCAGCGTTAGACAGTCAAGGACAGTCTCTCCCTGTTCAGCGTTCAAAGCTTCCCCAGTAGGGACTGGTGAACAGGTCGAGGCGCTGACGCGTTGCTGCAGGAACGGCATCTGGAGCCGTCATCAGAGCATGTTCAAGGGCTCGGTGGGCTGGGGATTCGGGCCGTTGTTGACTGAAGCTGCCCATTAACCCTTCCAGGATTGGCCCGGTTGCCGTTGCATTGGCTTTGAGGTTGTCCACCACCATGTCTACGGTGACGGCGTCATGGTCATCGTGCCAGCAGTCGAAGTCAGTCACCATGCTGAGTGAGGCGTAGGCGATCTCGGCCTCTCTCGCCAATCGCGCTTCCGTGTGGTTAGTCATCCCGATCACATCGCAACCCCAGCTTCGGTAAAGCTCGCTTTCAGCACGGGTTGAAAAAGCGGGGCCTTCCATGCAGAGATAGGTTCCACCACGATGCAAATGATGTCCCACGGGCATGGCGGCCGATGCCGATGTTGCCAGCCACTCACTGAGGGTGGGGCAGAACGGATCAGCCAAGCTGACATGTGCAACGCATCCGTCACCGAAGAATGACTGAGGGCGTTGCCTGGTCCGGTCGATGAACTGATGAGGCACGACCATGTCGCGTGGCCTCAGGTGCTCTCTCAGCGAACCCACGGCGGAGACTGAAATCAGCCAACGCACGCCAAGGCTGCGCATAGCCCAGATGTTGGCTTGATAGGGCACTTCGCTGGGAAGCAGATGGTGCCGACTGCCATGGCGAGCCAAAAAAACAACCTCAACGCCATTAAGGGTTCCGACCCTCAACGCATCTGATGGCTTGCCGTAGGGAGTGTCGGTATTCACCTCCTGAACAGATTCCAGGTTGCTAATGGAATACAGACCGCTGCCGCCGATCACTCCTACCCGGGCGGAATCCAGCTCTGGACTTGAGGCTGTTTGACTCATGGTGTGGTTGAGGTCGGCCTGCACAACCACCTGCCTAGCATGGTGTTTTCGGATTGACGCCTTGACGACCGTTCTCATGTCCACGGACGCTGGCGATATCAAGCTGGAGATGTTCGAACAGGACGCTCCAAACACCGTTGCCAATTTTGTCAAGCTGGCGCGCGATGGCTTTTACGACGGGCTGGCCTTCCACCGGGTGATCGACGGTTTCATGGCTCAAGGAGGATGCCCCAACAGCCGCGAGGGTTCAAGAGGAACTCCTGGCACCGGCGGTCCTGGGTACATGATCGATTGCGAAATCAACAGCAAAAAGCATGTCCCCGGCTCGTTGTCGATGGCTCATGCCGGACGCAACACAGGTGGTAGCCAGTTCTTCATCGTCCATGAGGCTCAGCCTCACTTGGATGGTGTGCACACTGTTTTCGGATTGACCGGTGATATGGACGTGGTCATGGGCATCAAGAACGGCACACGCATTAACAAGGTCACCGTTCAGGACCAGTGAATTCAGGACCAGTGAATTAATGCGGCCTGGTTTCCCTCTGGGAACCAGGCCGTTTCCTCCTTCGCATCGACGAGTGAGCTGCGTTTTAGTTCTTTGCGCTCCAATGTCTGGGGTGGATGGGTGATCTGCTGTTCATTCACCGTATGTAGGAGACCAAGCCTTGAAGTTTCCGGCCAGCTTGCCATGGTTTCAAGCATTGCCTTGATCGAGCCTGAGTCAGGATCTGATCCCTGTAACGACCAGACAAAGCGTGGTCGTTCCCACAACGCCAGTAGGCGAGGCCCCTGCTCAGCCTGCAGCTGAATGCCGCTTGTTTCACTGAGCTTTTCCACACGGTGGAGCAGATCAGAAAGAATGCCGTCATCGGTTGAGCTGCTGTCAAGACACAGGACCCAGTGAGAGCCGAATTGGATCGCATCCAGCAGATGCCCCAGCTTTTCTTTTTTGGTTGCCAGATATCTGGCATTGAAATCACCGACAGGTGCTTTCATTGGCACACGATTCACCACCTCAAGGCCATAACCACCTAGGCCTGCGATTTTTCTGGGGTTATTGGTGAGCAAATTGAGCCGGTGAATTCCTAGGTCACTGAGAATCTGTGCACCGACCCCATAATTGCGCAGATCAGGGGCAAATCCAAGCTTCTCGTTGGCTTCAACCGTGTCCAAGCCGCCTTCCTGCAGGCTGTAGGCCTTTAATTTGTTGATCAGACCGATGCCCCGACCCTCCTGGCGCAGATAGACAACAACTCCTTCGCCTTCTTTTTCGATGTGCTTCATCGCCATATGCAGCTGAGCGCGGCAGTCACATCGCATGGATCCAAAGGCATCACCCGTGAGGCATTCGGAATGCATCCGTACTAATACTGGTTCGCTCAGGTTGATGGGATCGCCCTTGACCAGGGCGACATGTTCACTGCCATCAAGCGCATTGCAATAACCAATAGCGAGGAAGGAACCAAATTCCGTGGGGAGTGAGCACTGAGCCGATCGCACAACAAAGCGTTCGTTATCGAGTCGGTAGCGAATCAGGTCTTCAATGCTGATCAGCTTCAGACCGCGTTCACGTGCATAGATCTTCAGTTCCGGAAGCCGTGCCATCGAGCCGTCCGGGTTTTGAATCTCACAGATGACACCGGATGGATAAAGGCCCGACATCTGGGCAAGATCCACTGCGGCTTCGGTGTGCCCTGCACGCTTAAGAACACCTCCTGGGCGAGCTCTGAGCGGGAAGATATGACCGGGCCTGCGCAAATCCGATGGTTTGGAACCCGGTCGGATCGCCACCTGGATCGTGCGGGAACGGTCGTCCGCGGAGATTCCTGTGGAGACTCCATTTTCAGGGCCCGCATCGATGCTCACGGTGAAGGCCGTTTGATTGGAATCGGTATTGCGATCCACCATCAGCGGCAGATCAAGCGCATCCAGGCGCTCTCCCTCCATGGCTAAACAGATCAGCCCACGCGCGTCCGTGGCCATGAAATTGATCTGTTCAGGGGTGGCGAACTGGGCTGCACAGATCAGATCCCCTTCGTTCTCCCGGCGTTCATCATCCACGACCACTATGCACTCTCCATTTCGGATGGCGGCGAGTGCATCGGGAATCGAATCAAACATGGGAGTCGCTACCTCGTTATGAGCTACGGAAACGGCCACCGTTCCGGGCGTCCTTGAAGCTTTACCCATTATCGACGTCGGTACGATCGACCGATGTGCCTTCGCTGGAATGGGGATTCAACGGGTTGCTGTGGTTGGTGCCTCCGGGTACGGAGGTCTGCAGACCCTTCGCCTCCTGAGCGCCCATGCAGCGTTTGAAATCACTTACCTGGGAGGGGAGCGTTCCGCAGGTCGCTCCTGGAGTGAGATCTGTCCGTTCCTGCCGCTCGCTGACGAGCTGACCGTGGACAGTCCAGATCCCGATCGAATTGCTGCGGCAGCTGATTTTGCAGTGTTGAGTCTTCCCAACGGTCTTGCAAGTCAGCTGGTGCCTCCTCTGCTTGAGAAGGGCGTCAGGGTGGTGGATCTCTCCGCTGATTACCGCTATCGCAGCCTGGAACAGTGGGCTGCGGTGTACGTGCATGAGGCAAGAACCCATCAGCGCACTGATGCTGATCTCTGTAGAGAGGCTGTTTATGGCCTGCCTGAATGGCATGGCGCTGAGATTGCTGAAGCCAGGCTGGTTGCGGCTCCTGGTTGTTTCCCAACCACCAGCCTTTTGCCTTTGCTGCCATTCCTCAAACAGGGCTTGATTGAGACCGAAGGTTTGATCGTTGATGCCAAAACAGGTACCTCCGGTGGAGGGCGTGCTGCCAAGGAGCATCTGCTTCTGGCTGAAGCATCAGAGTCGATCAGTCCCTATGGCGTCGTGGGTCATCGCCACACGTCGGAAATCGAACAGCTCGCCAGCAGCGTTGCGGGATGCCCCATTCAGATTCAGTTCACCCCTCATCTCGTCCCAATGGTCAGGGGTCTTCTGTCGACGGTTTACGCCCGATTGAGGGATCCCGGTCTCACCGCTGAAGACTGCACGACGGTTCTCGAAGCTGTTTATCGCCATCACCCCTGCGTCCGCGTTTTGCCTGTTGGCACCTATCCAGCCACCAAATGGGCCAAGCACACCAATCAGGCTCTTCTGTCCGTTCAGGTGGATGGCCGCACTGGACGTCTCGTTTTGATGAGTGCTGTTGACAATCTGATGAAAGGCCAGGCTGGCCAAGGGGTGCAGTGTTTGAATCTGATGGCGGGACTGATGGTCAGTGAAGGACTTCCACTGGCACCCTTCTACCCCTGAGTTTCTCTTGCTGATCTCCAGCGTTGCCCAGCAATGGCTGTCGCCCAGGGAAGCAGCCGGTGTTCTTGGGTCTGAATGCGGCGGGTGAGTCGCTCCCTGTCGTCATCGCAAAAGATTGGAACGGAAGCCTGAGCAAGGATTGGACCTGCATCAACATCTTTCAGCACTTCGTGCACCGTGCAACCGGCAATGGTCACGCCTGATTTCAGACACTGACCGATCGCATCCATGCCTTTAAAAGATGGAAGAAGAGAGGGGTGGATGTTGATCAATCTGCCTGGGAACGCGTCGATCAACACAGGTGTGACGATGCGCATCCAACCGGCCATCACAACGGCTTCAATGTCCTCGTTTTTGAACGTACGCGCCAGCTCCTGATCCATGGCCTCTCTGCTGGCGAATCGGCGGTGGTCTCGGAGCTCACATCGGATCCCCAGGCGCCTGGCTCTCTCACTTGCCCCACAGCCGGGATTGTTCACCACCAGAACACGGATTTGGGCATCGAGGTCGCCGCAAGCGATGGCGTCATGAAGGGCCTCGAAATTTGTGCCTGTTCCTGAGGCCATCACCCCCAGACGCAAAGGTGAATCAAACCTTGGCCATGTCCCGATGGCAGGAACGATCAAAGCGGGATAACACTCGCTGTCCGTCTGGCTAGGGTCAGATTGCGCGGGCATTCCGATTACATGTCCCATCTGTCCATCCTGCCCACATTGGTGATCGATCTCGACCTGCTTGAGATCGCTTTGCGTAGCGAGGGATTCAAGGTCCTCCGAGGAGGAGTCGTGAGTTCCTTCGACAGTTATCAGCTCGTGGATCTGGCTGCTGAGCATCCATCGGGTCTGCAGCTCGGCTGGAGACAAAGCGACACTCATCCCCATTTCGATCTGGTGGCGGACCTCGCCGCACCTGAGGGTTCGGGAATGACCGAACCCGTTCTGCGACGTGTCTTGCGTCGCTATGCCATGAACCAAGCCATGCGGCAGGCGGAGATTTTTGACGCCGAGACGGTTACAGCCGGCATCTGATGGCCGACGTTCACGTTGCGCTCGATCTCCGCGTTCCTGCTTCACAGCTTCTCTGGGTCGAGCTCCGCTGGAGTCCCACCCAACCGCGGCAGACCTGGACTCTGCCTGTGTGGACCCCTGGTTCTTACACCGTCAGGGATCCCTCCCAGCATCTTCACAGCCTCTCCGTTGAGCAGGCCGGTCAGACCCTGGTTGCCCGTCGCCGATCACCGGAGACATGGGAGCTGGAGTGCCGTGTTTCAGAACCGATCACGTTGCGTTACGCACTGGAAGCGAGGCAGCTGACCGTCCGCACTAATCACGTCGATCCGCTGTTCGCATCACTCTGCCTTTCCGCAGTGGTGATGTTGGTGGAGGGGCAGCGCTGGAATCAACACCTGTTGCAGGTGTTGCTCCCCACCGCCTGGTCAGTGGTTTGTCCGTTGCCACAGAACAACGGTTTCTTTCTGGCCGAAGACTTCGACCATCTTGTCGACGCACCTGTCCATGCCGGCGAGCTTCATGTCGAAACGCTGAGAGTGAGGGAGGTCTCTCATGAACTGGTGTTGATTGGCACTCCGCCTGCTGGCTGGTCGAGCACGCTGCCAGCGGAGATCGAATCTATCTGTGCGGCGGTCTGCGCTCTGATGGACTCTGACCCGCCTTCTCAACAGCCTTATCAGCTAGTCCTGCAATTGTTGGATCAGGGTTACGGAGGCTTGGAGCACGACAACTCCTCAGTAATGCAGTTCCCTTGGACACGCTTACTGGAGGAAGGAGGAACCAGGAGTTTGTTGCAGCTGATCGGCCATGAATATCTGCATCAGTGGAACGTTCGACGACTTCGACCGAGCGAATACGTTCCCTACCGCTACGACAAGCCCGTGATTAGTGAGGGCCTTTGGTTCGCTGAAGGCATCACCAGTTATTTCGACCTTGCTCTGCCCCTGCTTTCAGGATTTTCCAGCCGTCTGGATCTGCTCGAGGATCTGGCCGCAGATCTCTCGCACGTGCTTCTCAATCCAGGGACCCGCATCCAGTCTCTCGCCGACAGCTCTCGGGAGGCCTGGGTTCGCCTCTACAAACAATCCCCTGCCAATGCCCGCAGTCAGATCAGTTACTACAAGCTGGGAACCGCATTGGCCTTCTGTCTTGATGTACGCCTGCGTCAGGCGGGTGGATCCCTGGCTCGAAGCCTGCGTCTGCTGTGGTCACAACTCGGTATCCATGGCAGGGGGTACACGCGCCAGGAACTGATGGATGTCATCGGTTCCACCTCGCCTGAACTGGCTTCCCAGCTCCACACCTGGCTGGATGACTGCGACTCGATACCGGTCGAGTCCTGTCTGAAAGCACTGGGCCTCCAGCTCGAGCCGGTGATGGCAACTCATCCCGATGCGGGATGGATACTGCGTGAAAAAGAGGGAAGTGTCTGGATTGATCGCACGGTGTCGTCTGGGGCAGCTGAATCTGCTGGCCTGGTCCCCGGTGATGAATTGCTGGCCATCAGGAACTGGCGTTGCCGAAACCTGCAACGAAGCCAGCAGCTGCTGCATGGTGCTGATGAATGTCAGGTGTTCTACAGCCGACGTGGCCAGATCGATAGCACGGAGCTATCCCTGAAGAAGGCCGGGGTGGAACGCCACCGATTGGCCTGGGACCCTGGTGCGACCAGGGAGGCTCGTTTGCTCCGCGATCAATGGTTCCAGATCATCTGAATCGTGTGTGGCTAAAGGCCCTCGGCCTGCTGCGCAATCCAGGAACCGGAATTCTGTTGGCCACAACATCCACGCTGGTGCTGGTCCTGTCGCTTGTTGGCTTCACGGCGGAAAAGTCCACTGAACGCATTGCTCGCAAGCCTTCCTTACTGGATCTTCTCGATGAAGTCGCTCGCGACTCTGATTCGAAAAAGGTCCTGCCTGGACAGCAACCCGATGCTCCTAAAGCTGAGTCCTGGTCATCTCCTTTGGCCCAGCAATGTTCAGGCATTGATCAGTCGATGCGCAGCCGGCTCCTGGCCAAGCGCCGCAAACTCCCTCAGTTGCGCCAATCGATTCCTGCCGACCCAACCAACTTCGGAGACCGATTCCGCAGCAATCCCTGGGGCCAGGCCATCAACCCTGTTCCGAGGGTTGTCGTTCTGCATGAAACGGTCTATTCCCTCAGTTCAGCGGTGAACACATTCCTGACCCCCCATCCCCGTGATGAGGATCAAGTCAGTTACCACACATTGGTTGGACTCGATGGATCGATCGTGGATGTGGTGGATCCACTGAAGCGGGCTTACGGCGCTGGATACTCAGCATTCCTCGGTGAGTGGGCCGTCACCAATGCTGAGTTCGATGGCTCTGTCAATAATTTTGCCTTGCATCTCAGTCTTGAAACACCGGATGACGGGCATGGCAGTCACGGCGACCACAGCGGTTATACGGCAGCTCAGTACGACGCATTGGCCCTTGTTCTGGACGGTTGGCTAGAACGCTTTGAGATCGATCCGGCTGCGATCACAACCCACCGTCATGTTGACCTGGGTGGAGCCAGGGCTGATCCTCGCAGCTTTTCTTGGTCCGATCTTCAGAAGCGACTTGCTGCTCTAGGCAGTCTCTGCCAGTCGTAGCTCAACGCTGCTGCTGTTCAGATCACAGGAAGCGGTGCAGGACGGAATGTGGAATAGATCAGTCCATGCAAAGCAGGGTCCTGCATGTAGCGGAGCACCCTGGCGGGATAATCAAGTTTGCCGTTATGCAAATAAGCCAGGGTGGCGATGGCCTTGGCATCGATGTAGGAACGGCTGGCAATCAGGATTGATTCACGCTCCAGTCCGAGCTCCCCTTTCAGTCTCGCGAGCTTCGCTGCTAGCAGCTCCACGTTGGCATCCGGTTCCATCAGTAAGTCACGGGCAGCAGCGATCTGCTGAGAGGAGGGATCGGCAGGAAGCCGCCCTTGGTGAATTAGTTCACTGATGCCGAGTTGCGCAGGACCATGCGTTTCCACAAGACCTGAGTGGACAACGAAGGGCAGATCTTCTCCTGGTTTGGAGTGCTGAATTTCATCAAACAAAATGGCCGTGATCAACATTGGGTTGATCCTGTGGCGATTGGCTTCTTTCTGGATCACCGGTTTCAGCCTGTTCAATCTCGACAGAGTGTTGGCCCGCAGTGGCTGGAGTTGATCGACGCCGCGAGTGAACAATTGAGCCAGTTGCGTCTGAGGTCCGTGAACGCCGAATCGGCGTTGCAGATGTTCAAGCTCCTCGGCACTGAAATCGGTTGGGTCGGGGTCACTGTCCTGAGACAGAGAGGAGGTTGACCTCTCGGGCTCGCGATGGGGATTGGTGCCATGCAGTGGTGGCCAAATCGCCAGTGATGCGGCAGAAGCCGTGATCGCCAAAACCGTGAGGCTTGTGATCGCTCTCGGGACCATTGAGGAGCAGAGACAGAGCCTGTCAGGAAGTATTGACGGAGATTAGCGGTGGTGTCTCATTTCATGGGCATTCCGCTGGATCGTGGATAACTTCGACACAGAGAGTTCTCTCCATTAGATGAGTTTTCCGGATTTCAGTGCCACGGATGCCCAGATTCAATGGCAGAGATTCTGTGATCTTCTCTGGCACCACGAGGACCTCGGAATGTGGCTGGATATCAGTCGCATGCATCTCAACAACGCTCAGCTCGAAGAGCTCACGCCCAGGCTGGAGAAGGCTTTTGAGGCCATGAAAGCCCTTGAGAACGGTGCCATCGCCAATGCCGACGAAAATCGTCAGGTGGGTCACTACTGGCTGCGTCATCCTCAACTGGCTCCTGATCCGGACGTGGGTCAGCACATCGCTTCCGAAATTGATGAGATCGAGCAGTTCGGAAAGGCGGTGATCAACGGGACGATCAAGTCACCGACTGGTCAACCGTTCACGGATGTTCTCTGGATCGGCATCGGTGGCAGTGGACTTGGCCCCCTGCTGATGATCCGTGCTCTTCAGGACAAGGATGCAGGACTTCCTTTCCACTTCTTCGACAATGTCGATCCCAACGGCATGAGTCGGGTTCTGGCTGAGCTTGGTGAGGCTCTGCGCACCACCTTGGTGGTGACGGTGAGCAAATCCGGCGGGACCCCAGAGCCCCATCTGGGGATGGAGCAGGCACGCCATCGCCTTGAAGCCGTTGGAGGCAATTGGTCTGCTCAGGCTGTGGCGATCACCATGGCTGGCAGCAAGCTCGACAAACAGGCTGTTGATGAACAGTGGCTTCAGCGCTTCGACATGTTCGACTGGGTCGGAGGTCGTACAAGCATCACCAGTGCTGTTGGACTTGTCCCAGGAGCTCTGATCGGATCTGATATTCGCAGTTTCTTGGCAGGTGCTTCTCAGATGGATGAAGCCACTCGCGAGAGTGATGTGCGTCGTAACCCTGCTGCTCTGATGGCGGCAGCCTGGTATACGGCCGGGGGAGGCAAGGGCAAGCGCGACATGGTGGTGCTCCCTTATCGCGACCGTCTGGAGGTGTTCAGTCGTTACCTGCAGCAGCTTGTAATGGAGTCTCTCGGCAAGCGCCTCGATCGCAATGGGGATGTGGCCCATCAGGGCATCGCCGTTTACGGCAATAAGGGTTCAACAGATCAACACGCCTACGTTCAACAACTAAGAGATGGTGTTGACAATTTTTTTGTGACCTTCATCGAAGTGCTTCGGGATGTGGAGGACATTCCCGAGATCAACGGCGAGCGGCCTGGAGACTTCCTGGATGGCTTCGTTCAGGGAACCCGGTCGGCCCTGACCGAAGGAGGACGTCAGAGTCTGAGCATCAGCATGCGTCAGTTCGATGCCCGTCGACTCGGCGCTCTCATTGCACTCTTTGAGCGTGCCGTGGGCTTCTACGGAGAACTGGTCAACATCAATGCTTACCATCAGCCTGGAGTTGAGGCCGGTAAGAAGGCCGCAGCAGCGATCCTCAAGCTCCAAAGACAGGTGGAGGAGGTGCTCAGCGATGGGGTGTCCCGCTCAGTCGTGGAGATCCAGCAAGCCATTGGAGAGGGACCGGTTGAAGCCGTTTTCTGGATTGTGCGTCATCTCACGGGTAACAACCGTGGCTATCAGGCACAGGGTGACTGGAACAAACCGGCAACTCTGCGTTTCAGTAAATCCTGATCGGTCGTCAGGAAGGCACCAAATTCACCAGCTTCCCTGGCACCACAATCACCCGCCTGGGGGGCTTGCCGTCTAGCCAGCGCTTGGCCACATGGCTGGCCAGCGCCAGAGCCTCAAGCGTGTCTTTGTCGCATTCAGCTGGAACCTGAATGGTTCCACGGACCTTTCCCTTGATCTGAATCACCAGATCAACAGTGTCTTGCACCAGTGCTTCAGGGTCATGTAATGGCCAGGGCTGGAGATGAACACTTCCCTGTCCACCAAGTCGGAACCAGAATTCCTCTGCAAGGTGTGGAGCAAACGGTGCGAGCAGCCTGATCAGCGCCCGCATCGCCTCCTCCTGGACCGGTCTTGATGCCTCCAGCACAGCTCCAGAAAGACTGTTCGAGAGTTTCATCAACTCCGATATCGCTGTATTGAACTGGTACTCACCACTGAGGTCCTCACCTACAGCTTGAATAGCTAGATGAACAGCACGTCGAATCTCTGTTTCCGATTCGGACAAATCTGTGGGATTGCCTGATGTGTCGTTGCTCAGCAGCTGATCCGGAGCTGTCACCTTGCTGACGCTCTCGACCAGCCGCCAGAGACGTTGAAGGAAGCGGAACTGTCCTTCCACATCGGCGTCATCCCACTCAAGATCTTTCTCAGGCGGGGCTTTGAAGAGGATGAACATCCGAGCCGTATCCGCTCCATATCGGTCAATCACCAGTGCCGGATCGACTCCGTTGTGCTTCGACTTGGACATTTTTTCAAACAGCACCTCAAGCTCCCCGCCGTCGTCTGGGTCAGTCGGAGCACCCTGATCGGCCACCTGAGCGGGAGCAACATATCTCCCCGTTCGTGGGTTGAGGTAAGTCACCCCTTGCACCATTCCCTGAGTCAAGAGCCGCTCAAAAGGCTCATTGATCGAGATCAAGCCTCGATCCCTTAATGCTTTGGTGAAAAATCGCGAATAAAGCAAGTGAAGAATGGCGTGCTCAATGCCTCCCACGTACTGCTGAACGGGTAGCCAACGCTTGACGACATCCTTGCCAAATGGACGATCGCAGTTGTGAGGATCAGCGAAGCGCAGGAAATACCAGGAGGAACACATGAACGTGTCCATCGTGTCTGTTTCACGTCGTGCCGGTTTCCCGCAGATTGGACAGGGGACATTCACCCAGTCAGAGAGTGCGGCAAGAGGTGATCCACCTTTGCCAGCAAGATTCACATCCTTAGGCAGAGACACCGGTAACTGATCTGCAGGAACCGGTTGGGCGCCGCAATCCGGACAATGAATGATCGGGATCGGGCAACCCCAGTAGCGCTGTCGTGAGATCAGCCAATCTCGAAGCCTGTATTGCCGCTTGGCTCGCGCCCATCCTTTGGTTGTGCCGTGTTCGGTGATGGCCTGTTTGGCCTGTTCATTGCTCTGGCCATCGAATGCTCCGCTGTTGACCAGGGTGCCAGGTCCTGTCCATGCTTCACCGTCATTGAGGTGTTCATCAGCGCCAACCACCTGGATGACGCGCTGCACGGGCAGCTCGTAGGTGCGTGCGAAACGGAAATCGCGTTCGTCATGGGCGGGAACTCCCATCACTGCTCCAGTTCCGTATCCCGCCAAGACGTAGTCAGCAACCCAGATCGGAACCTTCTGACCGTTGGCCGGATTCACCGCTTCGGCACCGGTGGCGACGCCACGCTTGGGACGATCATCCGCTGTGCGCTCATCGTTGGAAAGGTCGCTGACCAAATCACGGAATGCTTCAACAGATTCTTTCTGATCCGCAGTGGTGAGAGCATCCACTAATGGATGTTCGGGCGCCAAAACCACATAGCTGACACCAAAGAGGGTGTCGGCTCTTGTGGTGAATACGGTGATCGTGTCGTCATGTTGGCCATCGACTTTAAAGTCGATTTCTGCCCCAATGGAGCGTCCGATCCAGTTCGCCTGCATCGTGCGGACCCTTTCAGGCCATCCCTGCAGCTGATCAAGGTCCTCGAGCAGAGCATCCGCGTACTGGGTGATTTTCAGAAACCACTGCTTCAGGTTTTTCTGCTCGACCAGCGCACCCGATCGCCAGGAACGCCCCTCGGAATCAACCTGCTCGTTGGCTAGCACCGTCTGGTCGATGGGGTCCCAGTTAACAGTTGCTTCTTTCTGGTAGGCCAGACCTGCTGAATGCAACTCAAGAAAAAGCCACTGGGTCCAGCGGTAATAGTCCTCATGGCATGTGGCCTGTTCCCGAGACCAGTCGATCGATAGCCCCAGGCGACCAAGTTGATTTCGCATTTGATCGATATTTCGGTCTGTCCAGACGCCGGGGTCCACATTGCGTTCGATCGCAGCGTTTTCAGCAGGTAAACCGAAGGCATCCCAGCCCATCGGATGCAGCACAGCATCACCGCGCATCCTTTGTGCTCTAGCGATCACATCGGTTATCACGTAGTTCCGGACATGCCCCATATGGAGGCTGCCAGAGGGGTATGGAAACATCGACAGCGCATAAAAGGCCTTTTGCTCAGGCCTGGGCTCCTGCGTTTGATAAAGCGCTTCTTGCTCCCACTTGTGCTGCCACTGTTCTTCGAGAAGAGAGGGGTCGTAGCGATCGGACAGCCTCGAGCTGGATTCGGGCATGGACGAGGACTGCGGGGCTGTCACATCAGGAGAACACCTGCGAGAGATCGTGACACAGCTTGAGACCTTCCACTTGAAGCAGCCCCGAAGTCGCTCAGGCCAAAGGGCGAATGGTGAGCACCGCCAGGCGGTTGATCAAGACGGGATCGTTGCTGTCGTCCCGTTGCAGTGCGAAGTACTGAGGATCCTGCCAAGCGAGACGGCCATCCAATCTGCGGCCATCATTCAGCTCGATTCCGAGCACTCGCTGCTCACGAATCCAAGACTGAATCAACCGGATACCGGGCAAGCTGGGATCAAAGCCCGTTGAATCCATGGTGTGGAAATGAAAAAGGCATGTCTTCTGCACTCCAGCAAAGACGCTTGTCTACGTCAATCAGGCTGAGGAGTGCACGGTTCTTGGATCGCTTGATCCTGCAGAGTGATGATGAGTTTGTCTGGCGACAACAAGTTGCCTCTTGCTGCCTCCAATAACTGATCAAGGACTTGTTGTGGACTTAAAACCTGAGACAAGAGAGCAATTACTCATCGCGCTCACGAATCAGTGGGCATCCATGTTGGATCAATTGGATGAAGGTGATTTCACGCCTGAAGATTTTTATGAGATTCGGAAAGTGGATTCAGATGATGAGCTGATCAGAGAGAGTGGCTGTCTAACGGATCAGGACCTGAATCAATTCATCAATGATTGGTATTTCAGTGGGTTCTGGTCTTCTTCTTGACCAGAGCGATATTCGGGATCGCGATATTTTGGCTGTGTTTCTTGATTTGTAAGCTCTAGATTTGTTTGAACAAGATTTAAAACGCATCAATGATGAATCCATAGGCTTGTAGGCTGATAGCTGCTTGAATTATTTCTTACCGATTAGATGTGCTCCGATTTAATATCAGCATTGTTGGGAATATGAGCTAGGATGTTTCTTCTTTGTCTGAATGGAATGAGCTCTCCAACGAGGTTATTGGGTTTCGCTGTCTTGATTAGCTGCTTAGGCGGTTGTCAATATTTTATGTCGCCCAAGACAATGATTGAGAGCACTGAGGCTGACGAGCTCTGTTATCAGTGGAAAGAGGAGTCAAGAAAAGAAATCATGAAATCCGGAATGACCTATACGCTATTCAATAGGGGATGTAAATTGAATTCTGATCGGTCGATGTATCTTGGTTACGAGGGTGGTTATTTGACAGGTGATCAAAAGCAGGATGAACAAATTATGGCAAATTGGACTGTCGTGAAGACCTTCAAATTAAAGAATTGATTTTGCTTTGCTCTGCAGTCTTCTGATCGTTACTGCCATGTTTCAGTTGCTGTCGCTAAATAAATGACTGTTTTGTAGGAACTTTTTGTTAAATCTTCTACCTTTTTTGAACTTGCTTCTGATGGCGATTCTTGGGGGTTGCGCTGTTCTGTCATCAGTAAGCAGACTCGCGATCTTCATGAGGTTGAGATGAGAAGCAAGGGATCCGCTCAGATTGAGCTGATGTCGAGTTGAGCTTTGGGTTGTTTGAGTTCCCTGGACCGCGCATGCTTCTGTTCGTTTCATCACATTGCTTCAGAGCGCTACTAACCACAGCTCAGCCCCATTGATAAAGGAATATCAGGTCTCGAAATCCTGTAACGTGTTGGTATAACAGGGTTGTACTGAATGCTGACATTCAGCAAATATCAAGGGCTTGGCAACGACTTCATTTTGATGGAGGGCCGTTCCGGGCAATTGTCCGCTGAGATTCACACCCCCGATCCAGGCTGGGTTCAACGTCTTTGCGATCGACGCTTCGGAATTGGAGCAGATGGATTGATTTTGGCTCTGCCTCCGGAAGGTGATGCTGAGCTGCGCATGCGCATTTTCAACGCCGATGGTTCGGAAGCAGAGATGTGTGGCAATGGAATTCGCTGTCTTGCGCGCTTCCTTGCTGACAGCGACGGGGATGGTCCCGGTCGTCGATGGGCGATCGAAACGCCTGCCGGTCTGATCATTCCGGAACTTCATAACGACGGTCAGATTCGCGTGGATATGGGAGCTCCGTTTCTTGATCCTGCCTCGGTACCTACCACCCTCGCGGCCAACGCGTCAGGACTTCCGGTGGGTGATCTCAACCTTGATGGGCACACTCTTGCCTTGGCGGCGGTTGGCATGGGAAATCCTCATGCAATTGTGCCCGTCGACGATCTCGACTCCATTCCCTTTGAAAGCTGGGGAGCGGCACTGGAGTGCCACGAGGTTTTCCCGGCCAAGACCAATGTGCATTTTCTAAAGGTGCACGGAGGTTCTCAGCTCGAAATCAGAGTCTGGGAACGAGGTGCTGGTCCCACCCTTGCCTGTGGCACCGGCGCTTGCGCCACGCTTGTCGCTGCTGTTCTGCTCGGACTCAGCGATCGGGAGGCCACCGTTGAGTTGCCCGGTGGCCCTCTTCAGATCAGCTGGGAGACGCCTGGTGCATCGGTGTTCATGACTGGCCCTGCCGTTGCCGTGTTCGACGGTGTTCTCAATCCTGAACTCGTCCCGTCTCAGAGCTCAATATCTGATGGAGTATCAGTCGCGATCGCTGAACAAACGGCTTCCCGCAAGGCAGCTAGCGGAGAGTCCGATAAGCCGGAGCCTGCTGATGCCTGTTCCGAGGAGGAAGCCCAGTCCAGAGTGCAGGAATTCCTTGCTTCCAATTCGCTGGATTCGATGATCAACATCGCCACTGAGTCCTTGGAACAGCGAACACTTGCGCGACTCCAACGCGATACCCAATCCTGAGAGACGTGTTCTATCTCGATGCTTGCGCCACCGCGCCCCTCAGACCTGGGGTCCTTCAACGCATGGTCGAGACCCAAGATCAGGCCTGGGCTAATCCCTCAAGTCTTCATCAGTTCGGCCTGAAAGCCTCTGAAGCCTTGGAGAGGGCCCGCTCTCAGATCGCCGCGAAACTCTCTGCAGAACACAGGGAAGTGGTTTTCACCTCCGGTGCCACTGAATCCATTCATCTCGCCCTTCATGGGCTCGCCGCCTCACGTTCGCCAGGCCGGCTTGTGATCTCTTCGGTGGAACATCCCGCTGTCTCTGGGGCGGCTCGTTTGCTGTCGAAAAGCGGCTGGGACGTGACCGAATGGCCTGTTGATCAGCTGGGCAGGATCAGATTGGAACATCTCGATCAACTGCTGGCTCCACCAACCAAGATTGTTTCTTTGGTCTGGGGTCAGGGTGAGGTCGGCACGATTCAGCCCTTGCTCACCGTTGCAGAGGCTTGCAGAACGAGGGGAATCCCCATCCATACCGATGCCACCCAGATTCTGAGCCAGGCACTTCCCAGCTGGAAGCATTTACCCGTAGATCTACTCAGCTCCTCGGCCCACAAATGCGGAGGTCCCAGAGGGATCGGCCTGCTGATGACGCGTGAGTCGTATCGCTCCGCGCTGAAACCGCTCCTATCAGGTGGTGGACAGGAGGGAGGCCTGAGAAGTGGTACCGAATCTGTTGTTCTGGCAGTCGGTATGGCGGCTGCGCTGGATCAGATCGAGTGCTGTCCTCCAGATGATCTCGCTCGATCAGGACATGGCATCGCAGATCTCCGCGATGCTTTACGCGACCGGCTGCTCAGAGACCAACGTCTGATGGTCTGCGGTGATCCACAGGATCGGCTTCCCCACCATCTTTCACTGCTGGTGAGCGATCACAACGGTCAGCCCGTTTCAGGTCGTCAACTCGTTCGAAGTCTGGATGCGTGTGGTCTGGCCGTTAGCAGCGGCAGTGCTTGTTCATCCGGCAAGGACAGCGACAGTCCTGTTTTGGCCTCCATGGGACTTCCACAGATGATGCGTCGATCCAGCATCAGAATCAGCCTTGGGCCCTGGATTGAACACAAGGATCTCGATGGGATCGTTCAGCGCTTCCATCAAGGACTCGAGGAGACACTCTGCAGTTGATCACGCAGCGGCTGTACGCTCCGCCCCAGCGATCTAACTAGGCCTGGTGAGCGCCGTTCTTCCCGCTGATCTATCCGAAGCTGAACAGCGGACATTCGTTGCGTTGAGTGAGGTTCTTGGCTCCAAGCGTCGTGGTCGCTGGCAAATCACCTGGAAGTTCGAGGGGCTTCGTTTGCTCGGACCCTCAATCCGGCTATCTCAGGCACTCCAAGACAGCGGCATCAGTCTTTTGCTGGCCTGGCCCGATGCAGGTGCTGCAGCACTGGCCAAGCGTGATGGACCTGAACTTGCCGAGTGTTGTGTTGATCTCAATCAGCTGCAACGCGATCCTGCCTGGGCCGGACGTGGTGATCTTTTGCTGATTGTTGGTGCTCAACCCAGTGACTATGAAACGGTTGAGGCGATCTGTAGTCAGTGGTTTGAACCGGTTGTGCTGCTGAATAGCCGTCTCGAAGACGCTGCTGTAGGGATTGGCAGTGTGGCTCGTCAACGACGAAAGGGATTCATGTCTATCTGGCAATCGGCCTTTCATTTGGAACCCTTTCTTCAAGGCGCTCTGATGCAAGAACGTCAGCAGCAATGGGAACTGTTTCGAATGGACCCGGACGGTTATCGATGGGTCAAGCAATTTGATGCCCGTCCCGATCAAGAACAGATTGACGATGCTCTTGCCAGTGCGGGGGACGGTTTAAGGCAGACCCTTGGGGCAATGGATCGCTTCATTGATGATCTGCGTGGTTGATACCCAGGCTCATCACTTTTAGTGTTGCCGTCTCGAGCTCACTCCCATGGCCTTCTCGGATCGTCTTCGATCAATGTCCTTCATTGACGTTGCAGCGGCGGTTGTTGCACTGGTGGCTATCGGAGGTGTGTTGTGGAGTCCGAAGCTCAGCAACACGGTCGCCAGGGCTACAGGGGCGATCAAACCAGTGGAAGTCACTGTGGACGTCCGTAATACCAGTGCTGCTGATCCGGACCAACTGATCGCAGAAGCGCTCAAATCCGGCCGTACCTCCCTGGTGATCCGCAACCAGCCTGCTGGAAGCGTGCAACTGATCAGGGTCGACGACATCAGGCGCCAGCTCGCTTCCGTTCTTCCTGATGGCCGCGTTGTCACGGCCGATGACCCCAATAGGGAGATCCAGGGCATGCTCGATGCCCGATTTGTTCTTCAGGGTGACGCCACAGTTACCTCTTCTGGTGTTGTGATGGCAGGCACCAAACTGAAAGTGGGAATTCCTGTAGAACTTGAGGGCCGTTTCTATCGGGTGAACGGAATTGTCAGTGGAGTCTCCGTCCAATGAGAACAATGTTCCTGACCTCTGGACTACTCCTGACACCCCTGGCCATGCCGGTGGCCGCCAATCAGGCAGTTCCATTGATCATCCCGCCGCCTCCAACCGAGCAACCATTGCCGCAGTTGCAGCCTGGTCGATCGTGTCCAGCGCTTGATAAGGCCCTCAGAAACAATGTCGGCAGCGAAGCAAGAGTGTGGTCTGTCACTGTTCTCAATAGCGATGGAGATGTTCTCGGCAACGTGAACGGTGCCGTGCCAAGAATTCCGGCTTCAAATCAAAAGTTGATCAGCACCGCCTACGCCCTCGATCGGCTTGGCCCGGATTTCCGTTTGAAAACCCGTTTGATCCAGAGGCCAGATGGCTCAATGGAATTAAACGGCCAGGGAGATCCCGATCTCGGTATCGCAGGTCTTCAACGATTCGTTCTTGCTGCTCTTCGTCAAGGCGGTGCCAGAGGAAACTCAGCCTCGGGCGTGAAGCTGATGGTGCGAGAAGAGCCCCGCAGCAACTGGTGGCCCAGCGATTGGCACCCTGCCGATCGTGGTTATGCCTATGGAGCTCCGATCACCCGTTTGGCTCTCACCAGCAATGCCGTTGGCGGTGCCGTAAGCGATCCGTACTCGCGACTGCAGCGACTGTTTCAACAAGAAGCGATTCGTCGCGGTGGAACGGTCCAGATCCAGAGGGGGCAACCTCTTGTCGAAGGGATTTCAACTCAGAACCAGGACTCAGTGGTGTTGCATGAGGAAACCTCCGCACCTATGCACGCGTTGCTCAGTCTTGCCAACACTGAGAGCCACAATTTCACTGCAGAGGTGCTGATGCGCCAGGCTTCAGGCCTCTGGGACGTCAGAACGGCATCCCGTGCAACAGAACGCTGGATGTTTGAGCAAGGACTGCCAATTCAGGGGCTGAGAGTGGCCGATGGCAGTGGACTCTCGCGAAACAACCGAGTCACGAGTAACACCATCGCTGCACTGCTGATGCGCATGGATCAGCATCCGTTCTCGGCGTACTACAAGTCTTCGATGGCCATTGCCGGCCAGAGAGGGACCCTGCGCAATCTTTATCGTGGAACAGTCCTTGATGGACGTTTCCGAGGTAAGACAGGAACCATCAGTGGTGTTCGCAGCATTTCTGGTTATCTGCAAACCGTTGATGGGCCCAGGTACGTGAGCATGATTTCCAACGGATCGGGAAGCCCCAATACGGTGATGGGGCAAATCCTCAGATCTGTTCAGAGGTTCAGCCCATGCCCCTCATCTGTCGCACCCGCGAAGCGGCCCGACGTGCTCGGCTGATCGGCACGGTTTTGCCATCCTTCGCCTCAACCTCGGTTGGCTCATGGCGTCCTGTCTGGATCTTCACCAGTTCCTGACGTCCGGCTAGGACGACCTGAGCCATCTCTTTAAGTCTCTGTTCGAGCTCTCCAAGCGTTTGTTCGGCATAACGGTTTGCTCCGTCCTGAACACTCGCCGCTTCCTGCCGGCTGCGTTGAATCAACGATTCACACTGCTGCTGGGTCTGCTGTCGGAACTGCAGAGCATCCTGATGCAGTCGCTCCGCTTCAGTCTGAGCTTCCTTCTGCAGACGCAGTCCTTCGACCCGAATTTGCTCTAGTTCTTGGAGTGACTGCTGCCGATTGCGCTCATGCTGCTCGGTGAGCTGCCGCTTGAGTTCGTTGGCTTCCTGATCGAGCTGTTGCCGGCGTTGCAGCGACTCCTGTTCAAGCTGTTGGCGACGGGAAGCGAACTGCTGCTCAAGCTGCGCATGCTTTGACTGCATGTCCTGCTCCATCTGGGCGGACTGCTGGCGAACACCCTGAAGCATCTGTTCGCACTGCTGACGAACCTGCTCACGCATCTCGTTGACCTGACGCTCTGCCTCCTGACGAATGGATGCCTGGGCTAGAAGCTGTTCACGCTGATGCTGGGCTTTGCTGATGATCTCATCGGCCTGAGTGCGTGCTGTGGAAATGAACTCATCACGCTTCAGGAGCAGCTGATCGGCCTGCTCGACCTGGGCGGGCATGGCTTCGCGGACCGCGTCAAGCAGCTCAACAGCATCCTGCTCATTGACGAGCCTTCCGCCGCTGAAGGGAACGCGACTTCCCTCCAGGACGATTTCCTCGAGCTGGTCGAGCTGGTCGAGTACGGAGAACCGGATCTCGCTCATCGCTGAGGTTGGTGGAAAGCCGAATTAAAGAACCTCATGAGGTCTTCCGCCACCACCGGAGGAACCATATGTTCAACAGATCCTCCAAAACGGGCCACTTCCTTGACGACGGAACTGCTGAGAAAGCTGTAGTGAGCTGACGTGCTGAGGAACACCGTCTCAAAATCTGGATCCAGTGATCGATTTGTATGGGCGATTTGCAGCTCGTACTCGAAGTCGCTCATCGCACGCAGACCCCGCAGGATCAGTCGTGTGCCATTGGACCTGGCGCATTCAACGGTGAGACCATCAAAACTGATCACACTTACATTGCTGAGATGATCTGTCGAGAGACGGATCTGATGAAGTCGCTCATCCAGCGAGAAGGCTGGAGACTTCCCAGGGTTTTGAAGCACCGCAACAATCAGTTCCTCTACTAGGGATGATCCGCGTTCGATCAGGTCAAGATGCCCGAGGGTCAGAGGGTCGAAGCTGCCTGGATAGAGCGCCTTCATCGCGACAACCTCAGCGGGTGCTGGCCGGATCCTATGCACAACAGCATCCCTAGATTCTCGGCATGCCCACCCTGCTCGAGCAACCGGACCGCCTGGAACGTCGGCTGAAGGAAATCCCGACCGAACCCGGTTGTTACCTGATGCGAGACGCCGAGGATCGTTTGCTGTACGTGGGCAAGTCAAAGAGCTTGCGTAGCCGGGTGCGCAGCTATTTCCGCAGCCGACACGATCTGAGCCCGCGCATCCGCTTGATGGTGCGTCAGATCAGTGAGATCGAGTTCATCGTGACCGACAGCGAGGCGGAGGCACTCGCGCTGGAATCCAATCTGATCAAGAACCAGCAGCCGCATTTCAATGTGCTGCTGAAGGATGACAAGAAATATCCCTATCTCTGCATCACCTGGAGTGAGGCCTATCCGAGAATTTTCATCACGCGGCGTCGACGCTTTCGCAGTCCGTTGGATCGCTTCTACGGCCCCTATGTCGATGTGGGTCTGCTGAGAAGGACGCTGTTCCTTGTGAAGCGAGTGTTCCCACTCAGACAACGCCCCAGGCCTCTGCATCAGGACCGCACCTGCCTGAACTACAACATCGGACGTTGTCCTGGTGTCTGCCAGGAGCAAATCAGTTCAGAGGACTACCACCGCACGCTGCGCAAGGTGGCGATGGTGTTTCAGGGGCGAAGTGATGAGCTTCAGAAACTCCTCCATCAACAGATGGACCGCTACGCCGAGCGTCTGGATTTCGAAGCAGCCGCGAAAGTGCGTGATCAGCTCAAAGGCCTCGATCAACTCACTGCGGATCAGAAGATGAGCTTGCCTGATGCCTCCGTCAGCCGTGATGTGATTGCCATGGCGGCCGATGAACGGCTGGCCGCCGTTCAGTTATTTCAAATGCGGGCCGGCAAGCTGGTCGGTCGACTTGGATATATGGCTGACGCCTCTAATCAGAATCCCGGACAAATCCTGCAGCGGGTGATTGAGGAGCATTACAGCCAAGTGGACGCGGTTGAAATACCGCCTGAATTGCTGGTTCAGCATCCACTTCTCCAACAAGCTCTGCTTGAGGAGTGGCTGACGGAACAGCGCGAACGCAAGGTTCAGATTCACTGC
This sequence comes from Synechococcus sp. UW179A, assembly GCF_900473965.1. Classification (NCBI taxonomy): domain Bacteria; kingdom Bacillati; phylum Cyanobacteriota; class Cyanophyceae; order Synechococcales; family Synechococcaceae; genus Synechococcus; species Synechococcus sp. UW179A. Next base: position 268,495 of record NZ_UCNJ01000012.1, read on the forward strand.
CCGAAGCAGCGTCAGAAAGCAGATCTGATTGAACTGGTTCAACGCAATGCCGACTATGAGCTCCAACGGGCGAAACAGGGTCAGGAGCAGCAGGCTCTCGCGACCGAGGATCTGGCTCAGCTTTTGGAGCTGCCCTCGCCGCCTCGACGGATTGAGGGCTATGACATCAGTCACATTCAGGGCAGCGATGCGGTTGCATCTCAGGTGGTATTCATTGATGGCCTACCCGCCAAGCAGCACTACCGCAAATACAAGATCCGCAGCAGCAGCATCAGGTCTGGGCACAGCGATGACTTCATGGCTATGGCTGAAATCATGCGGCGCCGCTTTCGCCGCTGGGCTCGTGCCAAGGCTGAAGGCGTTGATGTTGGAGCCCTGCGTCATAGGGGGGGAAGTGCATTGCAAACCGATGGTCTTAACGACTGGCCAGATGTGGTGATGATTGATGGTGGAAAAGGTCAGCTTTCTGCGGTGATGGAAGCTCTCAGAGAGCTGGACCTCCAAGAGGATCTCAACGTCTGCTCACTGGCTAAGCAGCGGGAGGAAATCTTTCTGCCAGGTGAAAGTGATCCGCTGGAGAGTGAACCCGATCAGCTCGGAGTGGCTCTGTTGCGTCGTCTTCGCGATGAAGCTCACCGCTTTGCCGTGAGCTTCCATCGACAGCAGAGGGGTGAGCGGATGAAACGCTCCCGACTGTCTGACATTCCCGGCGTGGGTCCAAAACGGGTGAAGGATCTGTTGGCCCATTTCCATTCCATCGATGCCATTCAGTTGGCATCGGTGCAGGCCCTCGCACAGGCGCCTGGTGTCGGTTTGGCGCTGGCCCGAGATATCCATCGCTTCTTTCATCCTGATCAGGATCCAGAGCAGGATGGGCAGATTCAAGACCAGGGCTCTCCCACACCATGATCCGTGCTTTCACACTGGCCGCACTGGTGATGGGTCTAGTGATCGGCTTGATATCACCCGCAACGGTTGAGGCCTCACCGGGGCTCTGCACAGGGCCAGTCTGTGCGGATGACATCACACGCAGTGCCAAGAATCACTGGCAGCTCGTGCTCAAACTCAACGACCAGTTGGGCCATAGAGAAAAGGTTGTGATGAACTGCCGAGCTGGTCAGCTCAGCCCCATGTCAGGCCCGGTGGACAGGGCCTATGCCACATCCATCGGACGACGTGCATGTCGTCTGGCCGGGGAGGGCTGAGGGTGGATCTCACCGTCATCTATCCGAATCAGCTGTTTGCCGAGCATCCCAGCCTGCAACCAGGCAGGCCTGTGGCCCTGATTGAGGATCCGCTCTTCTTCGGTACAGATCCGCGCTGGCCGATGCAGGTGCACCGTCAGCGTCTGCTGCTGCATCGATGTTCCCTATCTGTTTATGCAGAAGGCCTGCGAGGACGCGGCTTTACTGTTCTGGAACGACGTCACCACCAAGCCAAAGACACACAGGGGCATCTCCAGGCTCTCTTTGACATGGGATACAGGCATATCCATCTGGCGGATCCTGTTGACGATGTGCTGAGCAAACGACTGCATCAATTTGCACAGCGGAACGGCTGCAACGTCGAGATCAGCTCAACTCCGATGTTGCTGACGCCGGATTCGGTGATCAATGAGCACTTCATCGCAGGACGCAAGCCGCTGATGGCCAAGTTCTATGAGATGCAGCGCAAACGTTTGAATATTCTCCTCGAGACCGATGGCGCTCCCGTTGGCGGTCGTTGGAGTTTTGATGCCGACAACCGCAAAAAGCTGCCAAAAGGAATCGTTGTTCCTCAAGAACCGAAAGCCTGCTCCGCTGCTGTTGTGGATCGGTCGCGGAAGCAGCTGGAACAGGAAAATCTGCCGCTGATCGGTCAGTGGGATCTGTTCGCCTATCCGCTTGACCATGAGTCCGCAGAAGCTTGGCTGCAGGACTTTCTCAACCAGCGATTACGAGATTTTGGCGCTTATGAGGATGCCATCAGCACACAGCATCGGGTGATGTGGCACAGCGTGCTCACACCGATGCTCAATATTGGTCTGTTGACACCTCAGCAGGTTCTCGACCGCACGCTTGAAAGGGCTGCTGAGGGGGATGTGCCGCTCAATTCACTTGAAGGTTTGATTCGCCAGATCATCGGCTGGCGCGAGTTCATGGCCGCGATGTACAAGCGCCATGGGGTGGAGATGCGCACCGGCAACTTCTGGAACTTCGATGACAGGTCTATCCCTGAGGCCTTCTACCAGGGCACAACCGGCCTGCCCCCGATCGATGATGCCATCCACCACGCTCTGGACACTGGCTATTGCCATCACATCGAGCGTTTGATGCTGCTGGGCAATGTGATGCTGCTTTGCGGCTTTCATCCCAATCGTGTTTACCGCTGGTTCATGGAGCTGTTTGTGGACGCCTACGACTGGGTGATGGTCCCGAATGTGTATGGCATGAGTCAATTCGCTGATGGAGGCCTGTTCTCGACCAAGCCGTATCTCTCGGGTTCGAATTACGTGCGCAAGATGTCGGATTACCGCAAAGGAGAGTGGTGCGAGATCTGGGATGGACTGTTCTGGAGTTTCATCAAGACACACGAGGAGTTCTTCCGTGGCCAGTTCCGGTTGGCAATGATGGCGCGCAACCTGGACCGTATGGATCCGGAGGTGTTGGTCGCTCATCAGCGCCGGGCTGACGGATTCCTTGACTCGATGACCTGAACCCTGTTTATGGTCAATTCATACCGTTCCTTGTGATGTCGCTTCCCCCTGAGGCCTATCTCTGGTTCAAAACACTGCACATCGTTGGTGTGGTGGTTTGGTTTGCAGGCCTCTTCTATCTCGTGAGGCTGTTCATCTATCACGTGGAGGCGAAAGAGCTGGAACCCGAGCTGCGCGGGCCGTTCCAGCAGCAATACAGCTTGATGGAGAAACGCCTTGCCAACATCATCACGACCCCAGGGATGGTGGTCGCGGTTTCGATGGCGATCTGTTTGCTGATTGCCCAGCCTGCCTGGCTTCAGCAGGGCTGGATGCACGCCAAGCTTGCTTTTGTGGCAGCTTTGCTGGCTTATCACGCGTTCTGCTACCGGGTGATGGCTCAGTTGCAGGCCGGCACGTTCAACTGGAATGGAAAACAGTTGAGGGCCCTGAATGAGCTGCCGACGTTGCTGCTGGTGATCGTGGTGATGCTGGTGGTGTTCAAGACCCAGTTCCCCACCAGTGCTGCCACCTGGTTCATCGTTGCGCTGGTGGTGTTCATGGCGGGCTCGATTCAGTTTTATGCTCGCTGGCGCCGGCTTCGTGCTGAGGCCGCTGCCCTTGAAGCTGCAGCGATCAATGCCGCTGGTAATGCTGCTGGAAATGAAGCCTCCTCCACAGAGGCTTCCCATGCCGGCTGATCACCATCCGCTGAGGTCTGTCCTGGAGACAGTTGGACCCGACAGCTGTCCAGGTGAGTTCAATTTTCATTGCCATACCCTCTGCAGTGACGGGAGTCTTGAACCTCTTGCTCTGATCCGGCAGGCGTCCGCCAAGGGACTCACTCAACTGGCTGTGACCGATCACCATTCCAGTGCGTCCTTCCTACCCATGCAGGACTGGCTCAAAGAGCAGCGTGATCTTGGAGAGACGGTTCCGACTCTCTGGAGTGGCATGGAAATTAGTGCAATCATGCGCGGTTGCCTGGTCCACGTTCTTGCACTCGGTTTCGAACCTGCCCACAGGTCACTCGCTGTTTACAACCACGGTGATGCCGCTGTCGGTGAAGCTCTCAGAGCTGAGAGCGTCTGTAAGGCGATTCATGAGGCAGGAGGTTTAGCGATTCTTGCCCATCCAGGCCGCTACAGAGTCGGCTTCGCTGACTTGATTGATGCCGCTGCAGAACTTGGGTTTGATGGTGGTGAAGCCTGGTACGACTACGACATGCAACCACGTTGGAGCTGGTCTCCTTTGGTCTGCGAAGCCATTGATCGCCGCTTGAAGAACCTTGGCCTTTTGCGTACGTGTGGAACAGACAGCCACGGCTTGGACCTTGAAGGTCGCTAAGTTCAACAGACTTCCCTGTCTGCGGGTATGGGCCTTTTCGATCGTCTGCTTAATTCCAGCTCGGATCAAAACGAGCCTCCAAAGGGCCCGAAGGCCAAGAAGCCGAAACAGGAAGCTTTTTTCCTTGACAGCGACAGCGCCTCATCATTTGGCGATCGCGACTACATGCGTGAGTCCAAGACCATCCGCCACACGTTCCCAGGAACTCTTGACAGTCCTGGCATGAAGGAGATGGTCACCGAGGTGGACGCTACGGATCTGAAAGTCGATCGACGCAGTGAGGGTCTTGGCGATCAGGTCGTTAAAAAGGAATCGGTGAGCGTCAATACGGGCGTGCCCAAGGCGGTGAAGAAAACCTTTGCCGAAACGATGTCGCAATCGGAACTGGACGAGCGGCTTAAGGGCAACGCCTTGAAGCAGGCAGGTGTGAATGCTCTTGCTGCTCCAGATGCTGCTCCCCTTGCCCGCAAACAGGAGCTCAAACCCAAGGAAGAATCGAAGCCTTCCTCTTCAGGTGCTCAGAAAAGCAACAAGCCCGGTTCCATCGATCCATTTCTGTCAATGGTGCGCGATCTCAACAAATAAATCTTCGTCTCAGGCGCTGATGCTGCCTCCTTCAACCGCTCGTTCTGAGTCAAGTAACGCGCGTCTGATCTCCTCGAGAAGGGTGGCGTCTGGGTCCCCCCAGAGACCCCTTGTCGCTGCTTCCAAACAGCGTTCTGCCATGTCTCTCATGACCCATGGATTCCGTTGCAGCAGAAAGTCTCTGACATCTGGATTAAGCAGCCAGCTTTCAGCGATTTGGCTGTAACACCAATTTGGTACTGCACCGGTGGTGGCGTCGTAGGCGAACAGATAATCAAGGCTTGCACCCATCTCGAAAGCACCCTTGTATCCGTGCTGCTTCATCCCCTCGATCCAGCGGGGGTTAAGCAGTCGGCTGCGGACCACCTTGTCAATTTCCCGATCCAGAGGATGAATCCTTAATCGCTCGCTTCGGGAGTGATCAGCAAAGAACACTTTCGGATCGTTGCCGCTGACTCGGTTCACTGCAGCGGCTAATCCCCCCTGAAACTGGTAGTAGTCATCGGAATCGAGCAGGTCGTGCTCCCTGTTGTCTTGGTTGTGCAGCACAACCTGAACGTTTTTGAGAGCCTGTTCGAGTCCCACCCGGTCGTCATGGGCTTTCGCTGCGGCGTTATAGCTCCAGGAACTCCAGGCCAGATAAGCCTCTCCAAGATCATCACGCCCTTCCCACTGACCTGAGTCGATCAAGGCCTGAAGACCAGCGCCATAGGAGCCTGGTGCCGATCCGAACAGACGAGCCTGAGGCCCCCGGCTGCGTGTGAGAGCTGCCAAGGGATTGTCCCTGTCGGCTTCATCAAGCCCAGCCACCATCAACAATGCGCGATCGATCCAGGCCAGCAGCTGTGGAAAGGCATCCCGGAACAGACCCGACATGCGCAGAGTGACATCCACGCGTGGTCGCTCCAGCAGGCGCAAGGGAATCAACTCAAGATCCACCATGCGTCGTGTCGGGCCATCCCAGACGGGCCGCACGCCGATCAGGGCAAACATCTGCGCGATGTCTTCGCCTCCATTGCGCATGGTGGCTGTTCCCCAGACCGATAAGGCCAGGTGCCGCAGGGGTTCGCCCTCCTCGAGTTCGTAAAGATCCAGCAACTGTTCGGCGCTGCGGCGACCCAGATCCCATGCCGCTTCTGTTGGCAGACCACGAAGATCTACGGAATAGAAGTTGCGCCCTGTCGGCAATACATCATCCCGTCCACGGGTTGGTGCACCGGAGGGACCGCTGGCGATACGCCGGCCGGCCGCCGCCGCCAGCAAGGCCTGGCGCTCATGACTGGCGGATAGCTGCAATCGGGGCCAGAGATCAGTCTTGATGAACTGAAGTGGACCTGGCAAGGTCTCTGAGCTCAACAGTTGCTCAAAGCAGTTGTTCAGTGGCTTCGCATCGTGATGCTGATCCGATGCGTTGCCGTCGATCAGCTGCAGCAGAAGCTGCTCGGCCTGATTTTCGATCCACTCCACTGCATCACTGAGTCGTCTGGGCATGAGGCAGCCATGGCGTTCCAGGATGCGCCGATCCTGATCTGACAACAGAGCTCCGTCCTCGTCCTTCCAGGGATCGCATTCCAGGCCGACACTGCGACTCATCCATTGGGTCAGCCCGGGGCGATCAGACGCCGGGGAGCGGGCGATTGCCAGCAGCAACTCGGCCAGTTGCTTCGGTTGGGGATCATCACCCAGGCGATGCAGGCCGGTCTTGATCTGCGCTTCCTTGAGTTCGCACAAGTAGGCCTCCACCTGTTCCAGCAGGTCGCCGATGTCTGCAGACGAGCTTTGCTTTGCCTGAATGGTTTGTATCGATGGCCAGTTCAGTTCGATCAGCAGTTGGATCAACTGGTGTTGGATCTGCTCGCAACGAGAGGCACCGAGTTGCCGCGCTTCGATGTATTCATCCAGAAGTGACTCCAAAGACAGCATGTGTCCGTGCAGACCAGCCCGGCCGAGGGGAGGGGTGAGGTGGTCCAGGATCACGGCATGCCCTCGGCGTTTGGCCTGAGAACCCTCGCCTGGATCGTTGACGATGAAGGGATAGAGATGGGGGATCGCACCCAGCGCGAGCCCAGGCGCACAGCATGGACTAAGCCCCACTGACTTCCCCGGCAGCCATTCAGCACTGCCGTGCTTGCCCACATGCAGCATCAGTTGACAGTGGTGGATCTCCCGCAGCCAGAGGTACTGAGCCAAATAGCGATGGGGAGGGGGAAGATCCGGAGAATGCAGATCACTGAGCTGATCAGCGTCATAGCCACGACTGGGCTGCACCAAAACAACCACACGGCCGAATTGCACGCCGTGGATTGCGAAGCCGCAAGGCTCAAGATCAACAGCATCCTTGGGTTCGCCCCAGCGTTTCCGGATCGGTGACTTGGCTTCCTCAGGCAGCGATGTCCACCAGCGCTGATAGTGAGAAAGCGGTAGGTAGGTAAGTGGTGGCCTGTTGTGACTTTCCGGATCGTTGGTTCGACCGTTGAGCACCTGTTGAATCAGGAGATCAGAATCCTTCGGTAGAAGCTGCTCACCCAGATCGAACCCGTCCTCGCGAAGCCAGCGCAGGATGTTGAGACAGCTGGCGGGCGTATCGAGACCAACGCCATTCGCCAAGCGGCCGTTCCTGAGTGGATAATTCGCCAAGACCAGAGCGAGTGAACGATGTGCGGGTTCCGTTGAACGCAGTTCAACCCAGGCCCTGGCGTGTTCGGCAATCCAGTTCAGGCCAGCGCTATCAGGCTCCAACCGCTTGACCGCTGTGCACAAACGCTCGTCCGCATGGTCCACTTCGCGGAAGGCGCCAATGCGCGTTGTGATTCGACCATCCAGTTCCGGCAGAACGACCTGAAGCGATAAATCAATGGGATCAAGTCCTTGAAACGAGTCCTGCCAGCGCTCACGGGAACGTCCGGAGCTCAGCATCTGTAGAACAGGACGATCTAGGTCATCCCAGAGAGGTGCACCCAAACCTGCCTCCGAGAACTGAACAGATGCGAATGATGTGGAGGTAATCACTAGCTCCACGGATTGTTGCCGGTACAGATCGTTCACAGCCCTCTGTATGGCTGGATCACGCAGGCTGCTCACCCAGAGCGCTTTTGGCACCAAACCCTGCGCTCGCAGGGTTTCGAGCAGAACATCGCACCAGTGAACATCGGCTGATTGACGATGGGCGCGGTAAAGAAGCACGCCGATTGGCGTCCCTTCTTCCTGTCGCCAGTCGTAGGGGTCGGGATCGGGGCTGGCCGTGAGCGTCAGTTGGGGAGGATCCATGGCAGATTTCTCGCCTGCTGCCCTGGGGAGAATCCATTGCAAACCATCGAGCCAACGCTGCAGGTTGTCTGCTCCTCCTTCCCGCAACAGCAGTGCCATGGCATCACAGAAGGGCTCTGGCTGGCTGCTGAGTGGGTGCAGGTCTTGGTCCTGTTCCGGCGTGCCTGACAGAACAAGCAGCTGCCGTTCCGGTTGCTTTGAAAGCCATGTGCAGCACTGCTCAAGGCCGTAGGACCAGTGACCACGACCGCCGAGCAGTCTGATCACGATCAGCTGCGTCTCGCCCGTGCAGACGGCCAGGTAATGATCGATCTGAGCTGGATGGGAGAGGGCCTCGAGTGGCAGCGCACGGATGCGGTTCTGCCAGAACACTTGCTTCTGTGTATCCAGAACCCTTGACAGGGCAGAAATGTCCGAGCTGGCGCTGGTGAGAAACAACACCGGCGCAGTGGGTTGCTCCACGTAGGAGATCGGCCCATCGGTATCCGCCCCCGGCAGGCTACTTAAGCGATGCATGTCCCCATTCTCCTGAGCACAGGACGACCGGTCACTGACGGGTGAGAAGATCTGGTCAACGGACCCTCAGCGATGCACCAGTTCCTTCCCTACGCCTGGTTCCAGGGACGCTGCGTTCCTTTCGAGGACGCCAAGGTGTCGGTGGCGACGCATGCATTGCATTACGGAACTGGAGCCTTTGGTGGGATGCGGGCCATTCCCGATCCGATCAAACCCGGAGGAATGCTCTTGTTCCGTGCCGACCGTCATGCTCGTCGGCTGTCTCAGAGCGCCCATCTGTTGATGGCTGATCTCAGTGAAGAGACCGTGATGCAAGGACTGACAACCATGCTTCATGCCAACAAGCCCACCACGCCGATTTATCTGAGGCCATTCGTCTACACGAGTGATCTCGGAATCGCGCCAAGGCTGCACAACATCGAAACCGATTTTCTGATCTATGGGCTGGAGCTGGGTGACTATCTCTCTCCGGATGGAGTGAGTTGTCGGATTAGCAGCTGGACCCGCCAGGAAGATCGCTCACTGCCACTGCGCGGCAAGATTAGCGGTGCCTATATCACCAGCTCGCTGGCCAAGTCTGAGGCTGTCGCCAGCGGCTTTGACGAAGCCCTGCTGATGAACACCCGAGGCAAGGTGAGTGAAGCCAGCGGCATGAATCTGTTCATCGTCCGTGACGGCAAACTGATTACCCCAGGTGTGGATCAGGACATCCTCGAGGGGATCACACGAGCAAGCGTGATCGAACTTGCCAAGGGCATGGGCATCGAGGTGATTGAACGGCCAGTCGACAAGACCGAGCTGTTCATCGCTGATGAGGTGTTTTTGACGGGAACAGCGGCCAAGATCAGTCCGATTCGCCAGCTGGAATCAACGCTTCTCTCGAAACACAGACCCCTGATGGAGGCGCTGCGCTCCAAGCTGGTGGCCATCACAGAAGGTCGAGATGAGCACTATGCCCACTGGGTCACACGCATCGATCTGAAGGGCTGAGGGTCTGTGTCTTTGCCGTTAACACCGGGGTCCTGAGACCTGCATTTCTTAGGATGGATTGATCGAACCAGTGGTGATGCAGGCAGTTCAGACGAAGTCCATCACTGAATCATCCCGCTTCCTCAAGCGTCTGCACGATCCCAGTCGCCCTGTTCTGGTGTTTGACGGTGCCACTGGCACCTCCCTTCAGCAGATGGATCTTTCGGCCGATGATTTCGGCGGGGAAGTGCTTGAGGGTTGTAATGAAAACCTTGTGGTCACGCGTCCTGACGCGGTGCAGGCCGTGCATCGCCAGTTTTTGGAGGCGGGTTGTGATGTGATCGAGACGGACACCTTCGGTGCGGCGTCCGTGGTGTTGGCGGAATACGACCTTGAGGATCAGGCTTTCGTTCTCAACAAACGGGCAGCGGAACTGGCACGTGAGATCGCTGATGAATACAGCACTGCAGAAAAGCCGCGCTTCGTGGCCGGTTCGATGGGGCCCACCACCAAGCTCCCAACCCTTGGCCACATTGATTTCGACACGCTGAGGGCTTCCTTCCGAGATCAGGCGGCAGGCCTGATTGCCGGCGATGTGGATCTGTTCATCATCGAGACCTGTCAGGATGTTCTCCAGATCAAGGCAGCACTTCAGGGCGTTGAGGATGCCTTCTCCGCTAGTGGACAACGACGGCCATTGATGGTGTCCGTGACGATGGAGACCACGGGAACCATGTTGGTTGGCTCGGATATCGCGGCCGTGGTCTCCATTCTTGAACCATTCCCGATTGATGTGCTCGGTTTGAACTGTGCGACCGGTCCAGAGCAAATGAAGGAACACATCAAGTATCTGGCCGAATATTCGCCCTTTGTGGTGAGCTGCATCCCCAATGCCGGTCTTCCGGAGAACATCGGCGGCGTCGCCCATTACCGGCTCACCCCCATCGAGCTGAAAATGCAGCTCATGCACTTTGTTGAGGATCTTGGTGTTCAGGTGATTGGTGGCTGCTGTGGCACCACACCGGCCCATATCAAAGCGCTGTCAGAAATTTCCGATGAACTGAAACCCGCCGACCGGCATGTGAGGACACATCACCTTGAACGGCAGCAGCTGGGCTATGAACCGGCAGCAGCTTCGCTGTACGGAGCAACGCCCTATTTCCAGGACAATTCCTTCCTGATCATCGGCGAGCGATTGAATGCGAGCGGGTCCAAAAAGGTGCGTGAACTTCTCAATGAAGAAGATTGGGATGGCCTTGTTGGTCTGGCACGTGGGCAGGTGAAGGAGAACGCTCATGTTCTCGATGTCAATGTCGACTATGTGGGACGCGACGGCGAGAAAGATATGCATGAACTGGTGACCCGTGTTGTCACCAATGTGAATCTGCCACTGATGCTCGACTCAACTGAGTGGCAGAAAATGGAGGCGGGACTGAAAGTTGCCGGTGGTAAATGCATCCTCAATTCCACGAATTATGAGGATGGTGATGAGCGTTTTTTCAAGGTGCTTGAACTCGCTCGCCGTTACGGCGCAGCTGTAGTAGTTGGCACCATTGATGAGGAAGGTATGGCGCGAACGGCTGAAAAAAAAGTCGCCATCGCAAAACGTGCCTACAGAGATGCTGTTGAGTTTGGGATCCCAGCCCGAGAGATTTTTTACGACCCGCTTGCACTGCCCATTTCAACGGGAATTGAAGAGGACCGCCGCAATGCCATCGAAACAATTGAAGCGATTCGCCAGATTCGCAGCGAACTTCCAGGAGTTCACGTTGTGCTCGGTGTCTCGAATGTGAGCTTCGGACTTTCTCCTGCCGCCAGGATTACGCTCAATTCCGTATTCCTCCACGACTGCTGTGAGGCAGGCATGGATGCTGCAATTGTTTCTCCCGCGAAGATTCTGCCTCTAATCAAGATTGAGGAGGGTCATCAACAGGTTTGTCGCGATCTGATCAACGATTCCCGACGATTTGATGGGGATGTCTGTATCTATGACCCCCTAACTGAGCTCACCACACTGTTTGAGGGTGTCAGCACCAAGGAGGCCCGCTCTTCAGGTCCCTCTTTGGCCGATCTCCCCGTTGAGGAAAGGCTCAAGCAGCACATCATTGATGGAGAACGGATCGGACTTGAGGATGCTCTCAATGAGGGGCTTGAAAATTACAAACCACTCGAGATTGTTAACACATTCCTTCTCGACGGGATGAAGGTTGTTGGTGAATTATTTGGCTCTGGTCAAATGCAGCTTCCATTCGTTTTGCAATCTGCGGAAACCATGAAATCAGCTGTTGCTTTCCTTGAGCCGCATATGGAGAAAAGCGATGGTGCGCGGTCGGCAAAGGCAAAATTTTTGATTGCCACAGTGAAGGGGGATGTTCATGATATTGGTAAAAATCTTGTTGATATCATCCTCACTAATAACGGATATGAAGTGATTAATTTGGGTATTAAACAGGATGTTGGAGCCATTATTGCTGCTCAAGAAGAGCATCAGGCTGACTGCATCGCCATGAGTGGACTTCTTGTGAAATCCACCGCATTCATGAAAGACAATCTCTCTGCTTTCAATGAAGCTGGAATCACTGTTCCAGTGGTTCTGGGTGGAGCTGCTCTGACTCCGAGATTTGTCAATAAGGATTGCAGTGAGGTGTACAACGGCAAAGTTCTCTACGGAAGAGACGCATTTACAGATCTGCGTTTCATGGATGCCTTTGTGGATGCCCGTCAGTCCGATGCCTGGGACAACGAAAAGGGATTCCTCAACGGCACCCCCGAGGGCCTTTCGCTTGGGGGTGATTTGGGTTCCAGCTCGGAGCCAGGAACGACCGATGATTCGACGCCAAGCGAAACTCTGAAGCAGGCCAAGGTCGACTCGGTGCCTGTCAGTTTCGATCGATCGGAAACGGTGCCTGAGGAAGCAGCTGTTCAGCCTTTGTTCCTGGGTCCGAAGGTGTTGCAGGGAGACGCTGAAATACCTCTGCCGGAGGTGATGGCCTATCTCGATCGACAGGCTCTGTTCGCCGGTCAGTGGCAGATGCGCAAGGTCAAAGGTCAGTCACGGGAGGACTATGAGGCTGATCTGCAAGCCAAGGCAGAACCCGTTCTGCAGGCCTGGCTTGAACGCGCAATCGATGAAAGCCTTCTGCACCCTGCAGTTGCCTATGGCTATTTCCCCTGCGGGCGTGAGGGCAATGATGTCGTGGTCTTTGACCAGGATGGATCACGTCAGCTTGGCCGCTTTTCACTGCCACGCCAGCGTGGCGGCAACCGCTACTGCATCGCCGACTTTTACAGGGACCTCGTTGAGGGAGGTCCCAGCGATGTTTTGCCGATGCAGGCGGTCACCATGGGAGAACAGGCGTCAGTCTTTGCTCAACAGCTGTTCGAGGCAGATTCCTACAGCGACTACCTGTTCTTCCACGGACTGGCCGTCCAGATGGCCGAAGCTCTTGCCGAATGGACTCATGCCCGCGTGAGGCTTGAATGCGGATTTGCGGATCCCGAAGGGATGCCGCTCAAGGATGTGTTGGCCCAGCGCTACCGAGGCAGTCGTTACTCCTTTGGCTACCCGGCTTGTCCCAACGTTGCAGATTCACGGCAGCAGCTGCTGTGGCTTGGCGCTGACCGTGTCGGCCTGAGCATGGATGAGGGCGACCAGCTGCATCCGGAGCAGAGCACCACGGCACTGGTGGCTTTGCACAGCAAAGCCCGCTATTTCAGCGCTTAGGCAGGATCACTGCTGCAGACTGCAGCTTTCATCAACCACGTCACTATGGATCTCAGTGGGCCCGGCGCCATCGATGAGGCGATCAATGCAGGGATCGATCTGGATGGATCACCTTTGCCTGCTCAGATGCTGACGCTTTACAGGGAAGTGATGACCCTTGAAAGCCAGCGCAAGCGCAGCGGTGTACGCAAGTCGATGCGCAATCGGGTGGTCAAGACAGGCGCCAAGCATTTTGACCAGGAAACGCTGAATCAGCGCCTGATCGATGCTGGATGGGAGGGTCTGAAGGCTAAGGAGATCAGCTTCTTCTACGGCTGACCCAAATCGCTGATGGAGCTCTGCCGATCATTCCTGGCAGAGCTTCTCCATCGTGTCGATCACTTCTTGTTGAAATTCCTCGAGGGCGCTGGATTCGCTGAGGTCGATCCCCTCTCCAGCAGCATTCTGAGACAGGTCCTGAAAGTGGAATGCCCCCTCCCCATTGGCGAGAAACTCAATCGCCGAGGATTCCCCGCTTTCGCGGAAGGCGTCGCAGAGGGCGAGGAACGCTGCGTCTTCAGTGAACTCCCAATCCATCGAGGAGGCATAACTGATTGACCTTTAACGCCTCGCCCCCGGGATCCGTCAACCATCTTGTCGCGCAATGTGCCACTCCTTCGGCAGACTCCCCGTGGATTGCATGGCGTAATGAGCTCTGAAACATCGCCCCAAACCGATTGCCAGGCCGTTGATCTGAACGTTCTAGGTAAGCCTCTGGAGGTGTGTAGCTGTCAACCAATGACCGGTTGGTTCCGGGATGGACATTGTCGAACCGATGTGGGGGATCTCGGACGTCACAGCGTCTGCTGCGTGATGACGGAAAGCTTTCTCAGCTACAGCAGGGCCCAAGGCAATGATCTGAGCACCCCGATGCCCCAGTTTGGTTTCCCTGGTCTTCAACCTGGTGATCACTGGTGTGTATGCGCCCCTCGCTGGAAGGAAGCCCATGAAGATGGAATGGCTCCGCCGGTTCTCCTGGAGTCCACCGAATCCAGCACTGTTGAGATCATTCCACTGGAGATTCTGAAAAAGCATGCTCACCAGGGAATGACCTGACCATCCCAGGCGAGAAATCGGCCACTGTCGGATGGTGTCTGCTGCAGCAGGACATCCAGAAGATGCCCTGCTGCCCTTTCAGGGCTGAACAACTTCTCCTTGGGTACAAAGCTCTGAAAGGGCTTCGAAAGGGCTGTGTCTGTCGTTCCAGGGTGCAGAAGAGTCACCGTCGCCAGCGGCAAGCGTCGCGCCCACTCAAGACTCAGGCAGCGCAGCATCATGTTTTGTGCTGCCTTAGCGCCGCGATAGGCGTACCAACCGCCGCTGCCGTTATCGCTAATGCTGCCGACCCTGGCACTCAGGCTGGCGAAATGAAAAGGTCTGTCTCTGGTCAGAACAGGCTCGACTGACTTGGCAAGCAGCAGAGGTCCGGCTGCGTTGATGGCAAAAGAGTCGAGCAGCGCTGATTGCTCAGCATGTTGCAGCCGTTTTTCAGGTTGATAGGAGGGACTGTGGAGACGCCCTGTCGCATTGATCACGACTCTCAGAGGAGGAGAGCCAACACTGAGTTGTTCGGTCAGTTTGCTGAGACTGTCCTGGCATTGGAGGTCAACGCTCCACTCCTCATCCGACAATGGATGGCGGGTCGCCAGCGTCACCAGCAGTGATGGGTGACGGCGAGCCAGTTCTGCACTCAATGCCCGGCCAATACCACCGCCACCAACCACCAAAGCTCGTCCCTGCCAGCTATCGGTGCACATTTCAGGCATGATTCCATCTCCGCCACAGCGGGTATGCGTCTCGTTCGACCACTGTTGCTGACTTTGACGGCGAGTGCGGGGCTGGCCGCATTGATCGCCTGGTCAACCAGTGCTAAGCGGTTCAACACAGACAGCCAAGACACAGAGGCTCTTCTCAGCGCACTGTTTGACGCTGAAGCTCAGCTCGATAGCGAGGATCAAACGCACCTAACGGCCAAACGATTGCAGCAGCGCAGATTTGATCCGTCAGCAGGATCTGTCCCTGCGGTGCCAGCTCCGACTGAAACTGTTGATCCCCAAGTGCGCATCGCCCTGTTGAGTCAGCGACCCCTAAGGCAGATCAGCACCAAGGATGGAGCGGCTTGCAGAACTCAGGGAGGAACACCCGTTCAGCCAGGAGTTCTCAACGGGATGCTCGCCGAGGCCACCACAGGTTTTGTGAGTTGCGGCAGTACCGGTGGTTCGGTGCTTGTAAACGGCCGTGCCTACGAAGGAACGATTCACCTGCTCAACAGAGGGAATGGATGGCTTGCCATCAACCAGATCAACCTCGAACGCTATGTGGCTTCCGTTGTCGGCGCTGAAATGCCAAGCCACTGGAACGGTGAGGCTCTCAAGGCTCAGGCCGTAGCCGCACGCTCCTACGGCCTCGTTCACATGCTCCGACCAGCCAACAGCGACTGGAACCTCGGAGACACCACACGCTGGCAGGCTTACGCAGGAAGATCCAGCAGCAGCTTGTCAACGATCCAGGCCACTGAAGCGACGCGAGGACTGGTGTTGAGTTTCAAGGGAGGACTGGTTGAGTCGTTGTATGCGTCCACTCAGGAGATCTCCGATGAAGCGCATGGACATCTCGGTGCAAGCATGAGTCAGCATGGTGCTCAGGAGCTGGCTCAGCAGGGGCTTCGATTCAACGAGATCCTTGGCAGGTACTACGCCGGGGCATCCCTGGCGAGGATCAAAACCGATGGGTGAAAAGCAATTCTGGTCGAAGGCGCTGGAGCGCTCCGAACAGGCTCAGAACTGCGGCGCCCTGATCCCTCTCAGCACCTCCACCATCGAGCTATCAGGCCCCAGGGCAGAACAGTTCGAACTGCGTCAGCTCAATGCGGCTCTTCCTAAGCACCACAGACCTGAAGGGCCAAATCCAAATCCCTTTCTTCCATGGGACTCGCAACTCGAGGTCGAGAGGATTCGCAACAACCATGTTTTGATTCTCAACAAGTATCCCGTTGAGCGTGGGCACATGTTGCTGATCACTCAGGACTGGGCTTCTCAAGTTCACTGGCTACAACCTGATGACTGGCGTGCCCTGGTGCTTGTCGACAACGACAGCACAGGTCTTTGGTTCTTCAACAGTGGTCCTAGAGCCGGAGCAAGTCAGCCCCATCGTCACCTTCAGCTGTTGCCCCGTCATCCCGGAGAGCGCATCTGTCCGCGACTCTCTTGGTTCAAGGAACGTCTGCTAGTGCCTAAAGGATCGACAGGCGACAGATCAATCTTTGATCCGCTGATCAACAGCTGTGTCATCGCTGAGCGTCCCCTGACGAGCAACCCAGACGATGAGGGGATCATCCTCCATGACCTTTATCGCTCTCTGGCCTCGCAATTGGGGCTCGGTGATCGTTTCACGCAACAGCCGCCCGCTGTTCCGTACAACCTGTTGCTGACGCGGTCCTGGATGGCGCTGATCAGGCGCAGTCGGGACCGCGTCAAGGGATTCAGTGTTAACGCACTGGGATTTGCTGGGTACCTGCTGGCGACACAACGCTCTGAGCTGGCCTGGCTTAAGAGCCATGGTGGTGAGCAGTTGCTCAGACAGGTTGTTCCCAATTGCAGTGGTTCCACGGATGCAGTGAGCTGATCTGAGCTGTCTGCCTGAAGGGGTCCATCAGTTCCTCTTCACGCAACCAATGAACAGACAGCAGACGAGACGAAATGCACGGGTTGAGCACCACATGCGGCTTGTTGAACCGTTGGCCAGGCGTTATGCAGCAAAAAGCGGTCAGGATCCTGACGATCTCCAACAAGTTGGATTACTGGGGTTACTGAGGGCAGCTGAACGCTTCGAAGGCCAGAGAGACATTCCTTTTTCAGCCTTCGCTCGACCCCATATCAGGGGAGCGATCCTGCACTATCTGCGCGACAAAGCCGCAATCATTCGACTTCCCCGTGCAGCCCAGGAGAGTGATCAGGACATCGGCGCAGGGTTCAATGCGGCAACGCAACGTCGGCGATTCCTGCCCTTAGAAGATGAGTTGATCAGTCATGGCAATGACCACTGGAATGACCTTGATCGAAGGGAGGATCAACAACAACTTGCTGAGGCGCTCCAAGGGCTCCCCAAACAGGATCAAACCGCGCTCGTTGAAGTGATCCTCAAAGGGCAAAGTCTTAGAGACGTGGCCCGCAGAACCGGGGTCAGTGCCATGACCGTTCAGCGTCGCGTCAAGCGAGGACTTGCCCTGCTGCGCCAACAGCTGCAAGTTCAGCTGGAGCTGGCCTGATCCCGTTCGATCTGCTGCTCAAGGGTGCTAATCGCTGCTGTGACAGCAGCGATCTGTCGTTCGAGTCCGTCACGCCAGAAGCGCATCATGCGCAGTTTGCGCTCCTGGTGATGGCGCTGCCAGTCGCCATCTGCGCAAGGTGAGCAGCCAAAAGGAGGAAACATCCGAGGGTTGTTAGCTGCGGCCATCCTGGCGAGAAAGGGCCGTTGATTGCGTCATCGAGAACGCTTGGCGGTTTTTCCTCTGGCGATTAAGTTTGGAACTTGAGCCTGCCCAAGGCCGCCAATCACCAGTCGCGAGTGTCTCACCGAATCCCACTACTGGTCTTGATTGGCGTCTCGGCTGGGACGCTTTCGACTGAGTTTGTGAGGCCCGTTGCGGCTTACGTGCCTCTGATGGCTGGTCAGCGAGCCAGGCCTCTGAACGGCAACTTCAATAACGTTCCAGTTCTGCATTCCAATCAACCGGAGATTGTTAAAGGACCAGGCATCCTGGTGGACACCTCACCGGGTAGTTCAATTGCTGCCGAAACCAATCAACCACTGAAGAACTCCACATTCACTTTCAATGGTGAATTTGGCGTTCATATGCATCATAAATATTATCCCCAGGATTCCAGCAAGCTAGGAGGCCGCAGAGCTCGTGGCCTGCTGACTGTTGCGGCCATTGCGATAAATCCCAGTTCATCCCCCGTCACTTTGCGATTCAAAAGGGGTTCAGTAAAAAATAGTTTTGAGGCTCCTTATCATCCTAATAAACTGATGGGCGTCAAGCCGTTGGGGCCCAGACCTTGGAACACTGGCCCTGGTGATGCGACGGCAGTCCAGATTCTTCGTGGCGAGTTGGATCGCAAGCTTTCACGAGAAGTCACTATTCCTCCAAACAGTCGCAAAGTGATTGTGAGCAGTGTTTTGCCTGCGCGCGGAATCATGAATGGTCTGCTGCGTGGCACTAGTAATGGACCCTTTCAGATGGCTGTGATTGCAGCGGAAGAAACCCAAGACGAACGTGCACTGATTGCTGTTCTTGATCGTGGACAACTTGCGCCTGGAAGAATTTATCTCAATCGCATTCGTGAGATTCAGTCAGGTCAGGTTTTTTCACGCGTTGCAGGAGTTGCACTTGGTGATGAGTACAAAGCTTCAATTCAGCATGACCTCTCTCAAGGTTCATTGCATGTGCCTTTGACCAGCACGCGCAAACATCATTTCGGCACTCGTGACATTCAGGTCAATCAACTCAGCACACGCATGGTGGATTCCGCAGTTAATAACGTTGGTACTTACGGAGTACGTTTTGATGTTGACCTGAATCTTGCTGGTGAGGGTGCTCACGAGCTGGTTCTCAGTCATCCGGTTGCCTCCGGCCGCTCATCATTTACGGCTTTCCGTGGATCAATTGGTATCAAAACTGATCAGGGTTACCAAGAGGTCCATGTTGGTATGCGCTCCGGACAGAGTCTTTCCATTGCTGATCTTGATCTCAAGCGTGGAGCGAATAACCCTGTCACTGTGAGTGTTGTTTATCCAGCTGATGCCACTCCGGGTCACCTGCTGAGTGTGGTCCCAGTCACTCAGTTGGCCATGTTGCGTCAGCGTGAACAGATGCTGGAAGCGGCCCGGAAGGCTCAAGCTGAAGCAAAGTCACGCAAGGTCAAGCCAGAGTTGGCTCCACCAGCTGTTAACGCTCAACCGGTTCCCGAGGCGAAGCCTGCCGTACCTGTTGCCAGCCCCGCTCTGCGGCCTGTGAGAAGAACCACACCTCCACCGCCTCCTCTGATTGTTTCTCCAAGGGGCGGATCCAATGCCATGCCTCCTGCCATGATCATGCCTTCCAGAGTGAACAGCAGCCTCGAGCAGCGTTACCGTGACGCGATCCGTGCTCAACAGGAATGGTTGCGTCGCCTACAGGGTCGATGAACCAACTTGCTTGACGGTCAGAACGACACAGCCCTATGAGCGGCAAGCGCATCAGCCTGGAATTACCCGAGGAGCTCGTTGACCAGATTGATCAGCTTCGCAAGGACTGGAAGACCCGTTCCAGGGGGGAATGTCTTCGCCGCTTGCTTGAGGAAATCTTTCAACCCGACCTGGATCAGGATGACGCCCCTGTACCCCTGGTTGATTCACTGGTTAACCAGTCTTCGGAGGGAACAGCTGAACCAACGGGTTCTAAACCTGATAAGAGTTCCAAGGCTTTGCTGGTCACAGAGCCGAACCAGCAACCTCAATACGATGAGGATCGAGCCATCGTTTTAGTTGGCTCAGCTGGCGGACTTAACACCACAGGCCAGGAAGACGATCGTCCGGTCTCACCCCAACCACCGACACGCCATGCAGCACCCGTTGGAGCTGGCATTGATTTGCCCGGCTTTGTTCGCAAGCGAAGCACGTCGATTCGCGAAAGCTTGACACCAAGGAAGCAACCCAGCACGGAGATTCCCCTCGTACCGGTGATCAGTGACGAACAGATCAAGGACTGGTCTGAAGTTGCTCTGAACCATTGGCTCAACCTTTACGGCTCTAACCCAGGCCCGACCGTGATGGAGGCTGTGATGCTGTGGATGGCCCGTGACATTTGGCCCCATATCGATGGATCCGAGGGGCGCACATTCACCTGGAGTCAGGTCAATCACTCCATGACTGAATTCTGCAAAAGCTGGATGGTTCCTTCTCCTCGCTTCGAGCAGGTGATTGTTGCTGCCGCGGTGCTTGAGGATCCGTTCGCGAGCGCTTCAGTTCCAGAACGTATCCCTACTTTGATTCGCCGTTTTGTTAATCGCTTCAAACGCAGCCGAAAGGTCACATCCTTCGAAACGCTCCAATCCACGATGACTCTGCATGGAGCACTCAAGCAACTGGAGTTGCCCACACAGGCTGGCCAGTCCCTGACATTGCGTTCCATTCGCGACGCCTACAAACGTAAGGCCGTTGAAGTTCACCCTGA
The DNA here is from genome assembly GCF_900473965.1 of Synechococcus sp. UW179A. Classification (NCBI taxonomy): domain Bacteria; kingdom Bacillati; phylum Cyanobacteriota; class Cyanophyceae; order Synechococcales; family Synechococcaceae; genus Synechococcus; species Synechococcus sp. UW179A. Next base: position 288,829 of record NZ_UCNJ01000012.1, read on the forward strand.
CTCCGGTGGTTCAACCGATGCCATGCGTCGCCTCAACGAGGCTTATCAGATGCTGAAAGAGCTTTATCGCCAGAAAGAGTTATCTCAGTAGTCTGGATTGCGAATCACTTCTGGACTCATCTGTGTTCCCGTGTGAGACCGTTAATACGTCAGATTTTTGTTTTCCTGCTTGGAAGATCTCAGGCAGTGGCCGAACAACAGTTTCTATCAAGATCAATTTTTTCCATTGTTTTATCTGCAGCCTTGATGTGTTTGTAGTCAAGATGTGACGCGTCGAAGTTTTGATGATCTCAATCAATACAGGACCGTTTGATTAGAACAAGGCATGTCCAGTGTGCCGATTAGCTTGTCCAAGGAATTGCCTGAAGGACCTTAAACCCTGTCACAAATGGGTTTCAAGGAGTCGCGTCTCTGCTGTTGACACAGTGACGCAATGATTTTGGACATCGTCAGTGCGGCCTGGGTTCGCTCTATGCGACCCAACGCACTCGGGGAGGCGAGCTCGGATCGCCAAGTTCTGGCATCGAATGGCTAACGGTCCAATCAGTCGTTGATCAGACCAATTCAAGACCCGTTTTCAGTCTTAGATGCAACAGCTGGGTCTCGCGAAAGTGCCGAGAAACGTGCGTCGCGGGGCAAGGTAAGAAAGCAGAGTCATGCATCTCAAGCAAGACGCATTCAGAGTCCAGGCCGGAGTCTTGCATGAGACGAATGCGGAAGATTGCGAAAGAACTTGAAGACTGGAGCGGGCAGCGGTCGAGTCTGCTGGCTGATCAGGTGCTGGTCTGCATACCTTTGATCAGATAGTCAAAATAAGGTCCTGCAATCTTCTGCTGCTCCTCTGAAAGCAAAACCAGAGCAGCTTCTCTCATGCACCGCATTGCATCCACCATCCCTGGCATGGGAACACCAAGGCTGTTGTACATCTCACGGGCTCCGATCAAGCCGATCTGCTCGATCATGTCGGTGCTGCCTGCGAGAACTCCATAGGTGACCAGCCTCAGATACCAGCTGTAGTCACGCAGGCACTGAGCCCTTTGCTTTTGGCCATAGGCATTTCCCCCAGGGGCGACATATTCAGGTCGCAGGCCGAACAACTGGCGTGCCGATTCATCAACAATCTTCTTTTCGCTGTCTGTGAGGATCCGAACCACTGACAGACGAACGGCACCCTGACTGAGGTACTCGACCATCGAGCGAAGTTCACCACTGCTCGGGTAACGCAGATCGTCATCCGCCTGGAGGATCAGATCCCTTACAACGCTCATGACGGCTGGCATGCTGGAAACAGTTTAAGGGGCATGAACCCCAGCCATGGGTTGGAACTGAGGGGTGTTACGCCATTGCAATGACAGCGATGAATGAAACACTGCATCCGGGACAGACCATCGATGTTGTGGGAGAGGATCTTGATCAGCAGGGACGTGGTCTGGCCCGCTGGAATGGCTGGGTGATCGCAGTACCTGAGCTGCTGCCTGGAGAAGAGGCCAAGGTCAAAGTTCAGCAGCGTCAGAGGCGGATGTGGCTAGCCCGAAGAGTGGAGATCATCTCCTCATCACCCCATGCCCGTCGACCACCTTGCATTCTTGCCCGCGACTGCGGTGGTTGTTCATTGCAGCATCTTTCAGTTGAGGCCCAGAACACCTGGAAGCAGGAGCGACTGACCAACACGTTGACTCGCATCGGCCAGCTGGATCCTGATGTCAATGCCCTGGTGAGTCCCGATCGGGAATCACTGGGCTACAGAAACCGGGCATTGATCCCAGTCCGTCGTGATGGCCTGAAGGTGCGCCTTGGTTATTACAAGCGTGGCAGTCATCGCATCGTCAATCTCAACCACTGCCCAGTTCTGGATCCTCGACTGGATGACTTGATTGCTCCGATCAAGAAGGATCTGGAATCAACACGCTGGCCCATGGATTCAGATCTGCAGGGTCAGCCTGGTCTTCGCCATTTGGGATTGAGAATCGGCGTGCGAACCGGCGAAGTGCTGATCACCCTGATTTCTGCCACTCGGTCGCTTGAGGGAGTTGAGGAGTTGAGCGCGGTATGGATGCGTCGCTGGCCACAGCTGAAGGGTGTAACGCTCAATCTGCAACCGCAACGCAGTAATGCTGTGTTCGGCGAGCAGACCATTTGCCTTCAAGGTCAGGATTCGGTCGAAGAGCGATTTTGTGCTCTGTCTCTTGAGCTTGGGACCACCACCTTTTTTCAGGTCAATACACCCCGTGCAGAACGGGTGGTGGAGCAGATCCGCGACTGGCTCACCCGCGTGGAGGCGAATCAACGCGTGATTGATGCCTACTGCGGCATCGGCACGATTGCCTTACCGCTTGCGGCTGCTGGCCACAGAGTGACCGGCCTAGAAATCAGCCCCGCATCCGTGCGCCATGCCGGACGCAATGCAGCACGCAACAGGCTCAATACAACACAATTTCTGGATGGCGATGTGGCTCAGCATCTGCAAGATCTTTTGCCGATGCACGATGCCCTGGTGGTTGATCCACCACGTAAGGGTTTGGAGGCCAACGTACTGGCCATGATCCGTAACCATCCACCAAAGCGGTTGGTATATCTGAGTTGTGATCCTGCAACTCTGGCGAGGGATCTCAAACAACTGGCGGGAGATTCAGGTCCTTATCGGATTGAACGTGTCCAGCCAATGGATTTCTTTCCTCAGACTTCTCACCTGGAATGTCTTGTGTTGATGTCGAGAATCAGCTGCGCAACTGCACCTGAAACTGCTTAACGAGTGCCTTACGCACCTTCTCGTGCACAGGCTGAATCATGTCATCCGTGAGGGTGCTGTCTTTACCGCGGTAACGCAAACGGAACGCCTGGCTGCACTGATCGGAGCCGAGCTGTCCGCCTTCAAAACGATCGATCAATTCGACCGACTCCAACAGTGGCTTTCCTGCTTTACGGATGGCCTGCAGAAGATCTCCTGCCGCCAGGCTGCGAGGAACAACCATGGCGAGATCTCGTTCTGATGAAGGCAGGGTGGAATAGGCCTTGAACTGCGGACGCCAGCGATTGCTGCGGGTGGCTGCCTCCAGCAGACGTGCCAATTCCAGATCGAAAAGATAAGTGTCCGCCGGTAGCTCATGGCTTTCACACAGGGCTGGATGCAACTGGCCGAAGCTGCCGAGAGGGCGACCCTCAACAACCACAGATGCCGCACGGCCGGGATGAAGACGCCCATCGTCGGAGAGGCGACGGTCCTGGGCCTCGATCCCGAATGCATTCAGAACAGTGGTGAGTAGGCCTCTGGCTTCGTAGTAACTGAGAGGTTGTGGCTTGCCGCTGGACTGCCATCGCGAAAGGCGACGTTCCCCGCAGATCACCCCCGATAGCCGAGCTTCTTGATCGATTGCTGCGCCATCGGAGCTGAACACATTCCCGATCTCGAACACCCAGCAACCAGGCTGCGAGGCCTGAAGGTTGCGCTGACAGACCTGAAGATGCTCCATCCAGAGCGCAGTCCGCAGATGGCTGGTCTCCGCCAACAGAGGATTACTGATGGCAATGCGCGTGGGATCGGCGTCATCCGCCCCGGTAAGAGACAACGTGGTGATTTCCTGAAGTCCGGCAGCGCTCAGACGCTGACGTAAGCGTCGTTCAGCTTGCTGGATGAGCGTCAGCTGACCGGGCTGTAGCGGGTTCGGGAGATGGGATTGGAAGCGATCAAATCCCACCAGTCGGGCCACCTCCTCGATTAGGTCAACCTCACGCAATAGGTCCATTCGTCTCGATGGGGGAACGATCACCTCCCATCCATCCACACAGGGAGTGAGTTCACAACCGAGTGCTGCGAGACAAGCCTCGACCTGAGCATCAGCAAGCGGCTGATGCAAAGCAGTGCTGTCTGTGGATTCGAGTGGTCCGAGCAGGCGATGCAGTGCATTTCGGCGCAGGCTGACGACCGGATCTTCTCCCTGTTCTGCAGCACAAACCCAGGTTTCACCGATCTCAGCATCAAGCATTTCCCTGAATAGAGATAGAGCGCGGCCTGCTGCGATCAGGGTGATTTCCCTGGGCAAGCCTTTCTCGTAACGACTGCTGGCATCGGTGCGCTGTCCTGTGGCTCGACTGCCGTTACGGACGGAAGCTGGAGTGAACAGGGCTGATTCCAGCCAGATTCTGCGAGTGCTGTCGGTGACTCCGCTTTCGGCACTGCCCATCACGCCGGCCACGGCGACAGCACGATCCCGGCAGGTCACCACTTGAACACGGGGATCAAGCTCGATCTCGCGTCCGTCCAGCCCTTTGAAGGTTTCCTGTTCATGGGCCTGACGCAGTCCAAAATCTGCTGCTCTGATCGCAGTTCCGCAGAGCGATTCCAATGCATCTGCATCGAAAGCATGCAGAGGTTGGCCCTGTTCAAGCATCACCAGGTTGGTGATGTCGACCACGGCGTTCACAGGATTCACTCCGGCACGGGTCAACCGTCGCTGCAACCATTGCGGTGAGCGTGATGCGCCATCGATGCCCTTGACTTCGGTTAGGCCGTAAAGGCCACCGTCCTTCATGGCAGCTGAGGATTGCTGATCGGTTGCCAGCGTTTGAATTTCTGATGGAGCGGCTGCCTTGGGCAATGAAAGCGGCGCTCCTGTGAGTGCAGCCACTTCCCTGGCAATGCCTGTCATCGAAAGACCATCAGGACGGTTGGCTGTGATGGCGAGCTCGAGAACGCTGTCGTTGAGACCCAGGGATGGCGCCACGGGCTCTCCCGGAGAGGGTGAGCCAGCGAAGAGATCCTCAAGGATGGCGATCCCATCCACATCACTGCTCTGCCCAAGTTCTGACAGCGAACAGATCATTCCCTCACTGCTTACACCACGCAGTTCACCTGCTTTGATCGTGAGGTTCACGGCAGGAAGAACGGCCCCGACCATGGCAACAGGAACATGAATGCCTGCACGCACATTCTTGGCTCCGCAGACGATTTGCAGGCTCTGGTTAGCACCCACATTCACCTTGCAGACACTGAGCTTGTCGGCATTGGGATGCCGATCGCAGGCCAATACTTCACCAACAACGACACCTTGGGCAAGGAGGGAGAGATCCTCCAGCTCCTCCACTTCAAAACCAGCCATCGACAACCGTTCACCCAGTTGATCAGCGGGCTCATTCACCTGCACCAAATCCTGCAGCCAGGACAGAGAAACCCGCATCGGGAGCTTGAAGTCAGCGCGTGATCCTACGAACTCGCAATCACTGCCGGACGCCTGGAGTGGGGTGAGGTGGACCTGTAAAGTGGATGTTTGTCATTTCGCTTCGCAACTGCGGCGCTACGTCCTTTATGGCCAAGAACAAGGGCGTCCGGATCGTTGTCACCATTGAGTGCACCGAATGCCGGTCCGTTCCCGCTTCCGAAAAGCGTTCTCCCGGTGTGTCTCGCTACACGACCGAGAAAAATCGTCGGAATACCACTGAAAGGCTGGAACTGATGAAGTTCTGCCCGCAACTCAACAAGATGACTCTCCACAAAGAGATCAAGTGAGTTTGCTGTTCATCCAGTTTTCCAATCGTTTCTGATTCATGTCCAGCTCCTTCTTCAAGAAGCGCCTTTCTCCCATCAAGCCCGGCGATCCCATCGATTACAAGGATGTGGATCTGCTGAAGAAATTCATCACAGAGCGCGGCAAAATCTTGCCTCGCCGCCTTACTGGCCTCACCGCAAAACAGCAGCGTGACCTTACGAATGCTGTTAAGCGCGCAAGGATCGTAGCTTTGCTGCCTTTTGTGAACCCCGAGGGTTGATTCCTGGCCACTGTTGACTGCAAACCGGGAGATCTGGTCGGCATCAGCGACCTCAAATCATCTCAACTTGCGGTCGTGCTTGCCGTTCAAGGCAGCAAACGTCGTTTAAGCGTTGGTTTTCGAGGCAAGGAACAAGTTGTTCCAGCCCGGACCATCGATTTAATTCACCCCCTATCTGGTGACCTTGATCCGTCAGCTCGGCTGGGGGTTTTCCCATGGACATTCAACCAGCAAGACCTTAATCAATCCAGTCCCAACTGTCGCGACTGGGGCGAAGCATGGGTCCTGATTTTGGAATCATCTGAGACTGTTGATCTCGCTGAATTTGCTGAGTTGGCCTGCGGGTCAGATGCTGCAGTTCACAAAGCTGCCTGTTGGCTGGCTTTGCATGCAGACCAGGATTTTTTCCGCTGGAAGCAGGGTGCGGTTCAAGCAAGGCCCGCTTCCGAGATCCGCAGCCGACGTGCTGAACGGCGCATGCAGATCAAAGCCGAACGCAGAAGTAAGCGTTGGATCCAGGTCTTGAAGTCACGTCAACCAGTGGTCTTCAATTCGCTTGATCCTCTTCACCAGTCATGGATTAAGTGCATGCAAGAGCTGGTGGGCGAAGGCGTTGAAGAGGGCCGACTCGATGCTCAGCTGTTGCAGTCACTGAAAACCGCGCGCGTAGAAGCCAATGCCAGGGAGCTCCGTCATCTGCTGATTCAGCTTGGCCAGTGGGATGAGCATCAACCTGCATCGATCGCGGGTACGCCCTGGAGCAGTGGATTCAGTGAAAATCTGCTGCTGGAGGCAAGGCAGCTTGTCGAACACAGCGACGAGACGTTTCCGGGAGACGAGAACAGACTTGACCTCACAACTCAGGCCTGCGTCACCATCGACGACGTTGAGACGAGTGACATTGACGATGCCATTGCTCTGGAACGTCGTCGAGACGGATCCGAACGTCTCTGGATCCATATCGCCGATCCAGGTCGATTGATCCCCGAAGGTTCACCCTTGGATCTTGAGGCTCGCCGCCGAGGCAGCAGCCTATATCTCTCGAGGGGCAATCTTCCAATGTTCCCCGCCGAGCTCTCCACTGGGCCCTTCAGTCTCAGGGCAGGCCAGCGTAACCCTGCCTGGAGCACCTGGGTGGATCTCGATAAGTACGGCGATATCAGCGATTTCGGGATCCTGCGCAGCTGGGTCACCCCCCGTTACCGCCTCACCTATGACGATGCCGATGAGCTGATTGATTTCGCTCCACCTGAAGAGGCAGATCTTTCGGATCTGCATCAGCTGCTGGAACGTCGACGACGTTGGCGGACTGATCAGGGCGCATTGCAGATGGATCTGCCAGAGGGTCGTATCAGATGCCGGGATGGTGAGCTGTCTGTGCAGGTCACGGAACCTGGTGCCGCGAGGACGATGGTGGCTGAGGCCATGATTCTTGCTGGTGCCGTTGCCGCCCGATTCGGATCCACTCACAACTTGGCGTTGCCCTATCGCAGTCAGCTTCCTGCCGAACTTCCTTCGTCAATGGAGCTTGAGCAGTTACCGGATGGAGCCGTACGATTTGCTGCCATCAAACGTTGCCTCAGCCGAGGTCTAATGGGAACTCAACCCTCACCTCATTTCAGTCTTGGTCTCAGCGCCTATGCCCAAGCCACCTCACCAATCAGGCGCTATGGAGATTTGGTTGTGCAACGCCAGATCGCTGCTGTGATCAACTCTCAAATCCCGCGCAGCATGGAGTCTATGCAAGAGCTGATTGACAGTTTCGATTCAGCTGTTCGCGAAGGGCTCACCATCGCAAGGGAAGATCAACGTCACTGGCAACAGGTTTGGTTCGAGCATCACCAGAACCACCAGTGGCCGGTGGATTTCCTGCGCTGGCTGAGACCTCAGGACCGGCTGGGGTTGGTTCGTCTTGATGATCTAGCCATGGATGTTGCCGCTGAGTGTCCTGCAGGATCACTACCAGGAGATGCTCTTGTGCTGCAGGTTGAACAAGTCGATTCTCAGTGTGACCAACTCAGGTTGCTTGCCTTGTCCCGTTGATCAGCGCAGTGAGGATGTACGAAACCAACCTCCCCAGGGATTGTGGCTGCCCTGCAACTCGACGCTTGTCGGTCTGTCGATCGCTTGAAGTCTGTCGTTCACCGCTGGTTCAAGGGTGATCAATTGGCAGGGCTCACTTGCTTCGCATTGAATTCTGTAGCCACCCTCGTTGTCTGGACTAACCGTTGCCCGCAGTGTTCTGCCTGAGTCCAATGTCTCCGGGTGGGCGGCTGTCAATGGTTTCTGATCCAGTGCTGATACTTGACGCTCAAACCACTGACTGTGATGCCACGGTGTGTCCCAGAGCGGTACGACTGCTGACGGAGCCATGGCGTCTCCGATCAGTCGATTCTGCACACTGCGCACCGACAGTTCAGAGGGTTGCCGATTGGATTCCACGGCGAGAGCGGAAGCGGCTCCTGCAGCTTGGCCAACATTCAGGATCAACGGTTGCAATCGGGTGGCGCCATTGGCCATGTGGCTCGTACTGAATGCCTTATCTGCTATTAGGAGATTGTCGACTGCATCACTCAGCAGAGCTCCGAAGGGTATGCAGAAGGGAGTTCCTGTCCAGCGACCTCCCCAACGACAACTTTTGGGAGCTAATGGCCAGTCATCCCCGGGGTAGTGATGGTCATTGGCGTAATTGCCCACCGCAATCGACTGCAAAATTGCACTGTCATTGACTGGTGGACCAAGGATGCAAACTCCTTCAGCTAGGGGGAGCAGATCCTGTTCAATGACCGTGGTGCGGCCAACCACGCGCCGGCCCTCGCGCCAGTAGGGCATAGCAGCGAGCCAGGGTGCTCGACTTTCAGCGCTGCTAGGAAATGCCTCGCCGAGTTGTAGCCATCCATCAGTGGCTTTGCGCAACTCATCGGCGAAGCAGAGACTGTGTTGCTGCATCTCGCTAAACAGTGCAGCCTCCTGATCTGGATCAGTCAGAAAGGCTCGCTCCAGTCCTCGGTGCCAGTCATTGCCGTGCAGTGGCCAATTAAGCATCACCAGTCCCGACGGTAAGCGGCCGTAGGTGATGGTTTTTTCCAGACCGAATGTGTCAGAGGCCCCATAAAAGGGGTCGGGTAGTTGAGAACCAATCGGATGATCACCTTGGCGTTGAGGATTTGGAAGCTGATCGCTCTGAAGCTGGCCCATCACCACCCAAGTCGGTGACTGCACGGGTTGATGTCTGAAAAAGGGATCGGTGGTCAAGCGTTGCCGTGATGGTGCACTGGGTTCCTGCCACTGTTCCTTGGGTTCCCAACCGAAACGGAACGGTGCATTCGCCAAAGGCAGCAAATCACCTCGATCGCTGCCATCGATGGCAACGCGGCACGTCACCCTGCGGATTTCTCCATCCACCTCAATGCGTAGGCCCGTGATCAGAGAGCCTGCACGCTCAACGCTCAGGAGTTGGCAACCAGGCCACCAAAGCAACCTGGGCTCCTGATGCAGCCAGTTTTGAAGGATCGACTCCGCTGTTTGCGGTCGGTAGCCGAAACAGCTCACCCAGTTGTGGTCCAGTCCTTCTGGTTCGCGTTGTTCCAGTTCATGCAGAAAAGCTCCCCAAAGCCCTGTCTGCCATGGGCTCAGTTCGTTGCCATCAGGACAGCACACCCCCGCTGCACTCACCATTCCGCCCAGCCATGCACCAGGGGTGAGTAGCAGGGTGCTGGCGCCGCCACGGGCCGCCTGAATCGCTGCTGCCGTGCCACCAGTTCCCCCTCCCCAGACCAACACATCCACCGAATCAATGCTGACGGTCATGGTCCTTTCCGTTCCCGTACGAGGAAGGTGCCCATAGTCTGCAGATTGTTTGACTGAGAAGCATTCCGCTGAATCAGATCCGACTTCGTCGCATGCGCCAGGCAGCGGGGTCACTCGTTCAGGGACCTGGAAAGAGGGTCGTTAAGATCCAGCCCCAGAGCCAGGGGCCAAAGGAGAGCGCCGAAGCGATGACTTACAGCCTCACAACCCCGCTCTACTACGTCAATGCCAAGCCGCATCTCGGCAGCACCTATACGACCATTGCCTGTGACGCTTTGGCTCGTTTCCAGCGTCTTGAGGGACATCAGGTTCTGTTTGTCACCGGCGTGGATGAGCATGGTCAGAAGATCCAGCGCACGGCTGAGGCTCGCAACATCAGCCCACAGGACCACTGTGATCTGATCAGTCGCGAATACATCGATCTCTGGTCGCGGTGGGAGATCAGTAACGACCGTTTTGTGCGAACCACAAGCGAGCGTCACCTGCCCCTAGTTCAGGAATTTTTCCATCGTTGTGAAGCCTCGGGTCACATTCGTAGCGGCCATCAGGAGGGTTGGTACTGCGTCGATTGTGAGGAATTTAAGGACGATCCTGCCGATGCTGAATCTCCTTGCTGTCCGACTCACCGCAAGCCCCTGGAATGGCGCGACGAAGAGAACCTGTTCTTCTGTCTTTCAAAGTTTCAAAAGCCCATCGAGTCACTGATCTCTACGCCTGGTTTCATCGCTCCAGCAAGTCGTCGCAAAGAGGTTGAAAATTTTGTGGCCGGTGGCCTGCGTGATTTCTCAATCTCTCGGGTGAATGTGTCCCATGGGCTTCCGGTCCCTGGCCACACCGGCCACACCTTTTACGTCTGGTTTGACGCTCTGCTCGGCTATTTGACAGCTCTGCTGGATGATGGAGGTTCAGTGGATCTGGATCGTCTCGGCAGTGCAGGCTGGCCGGTGAGCGTTCACGTGATCGGCAAGGACATCCTGCGTTTTCACGCTGTTTACTGGCCAGCGATGTTGATGTCGGCAGGTTTGCCATTACCCAAGAGCGTTTTCGGCCATGGCTTTCTGACCCGCGAAGGCCAGAAAATGGGCAAATCGCTGGGCAATGTGTTGGACCCTGAACTGTTACTTCAGCGCTGCGGTACCGATGCTGTGCGTTGGTATCTCCTTCGCGACATTCAGTTCGGTGATGACGGTGATTTCCAGCAGCAGCGGTTTGTGGATCTGGTCAATAACGATCTCGCCAACACGATCGGGAATCTGCTCAACCGCACCTCATCGATGTCCAGGAAATGGTTTGAGAATGCTCTGCCTCCTGTGGCTGAGACGGTTCGCGACGACCATGCACTTCGCAGCAAGGCAGAGCTGACGATTCAGCAGGTTCGGACGTCAATGCCGGAGCTCAATTTTCAAAAGGCTGCCGAAGCGGTGCTTCAGTTGGCAATCGACACCAATGGCTTCCTGAACGAACAGGCTCCCTGGAGTCAGATGAAGCAACCAGGTCAGGAAGTGCAGGTTGGTGAAGATCTTTATGCCGTTCTGGAATGTTCGCGGATTGTGGGCATTCTTTTGCAGCCGATCGTGCCTGATCTCAGTGAACGTATTC